>JAAUOP010000013.1 GCA_012034805.1 Synechococcales cyanobacterium CRU_2_2
AGCGCGATGACCCCGCTTCTGCTCCCTAACGGTCGCGCGGGAGGGGATTTTGTATCTCATCCCTGAAGAGAACGAGGATTAAAATCCCCTCCCGAACCCACCCCATCAATCAACTAGACCGCAATCACCGCGTAGGGACGAACGGCGGTTCGTCCGGCTGTTGGGAGCGTAGGGTAAGAGCGCAGGTTGAGAGCAAGTTGGAAGTGAATACTAGGAAATAGAAAGGCTGTCGCGATCGCGACAGCCTTTTTGCGGGGTTGGCTTGAGTTGCCCCCTGATAATCTTGTCAAAACCATAAAATACGGCTTTAAAGTCCGGTTCAAGCAAAAACACGCAGAAACATAAGACACACTCGTATTCTTCAACGCCCGTATTCTTCAACGCCCGTGTGAACGCCAGTGTGCCCTACAACCTTTTGCGATCCGGTCGAATAAAAAATGTCTGTAAATACCGAGCGAAGAGGCCTCGCCGAAACCGAACGCGCCGTCCAACGCCTTAGCGATGAGCTGCGCCGAGTCAGAACCGTGGCCATCTTCTTGGCCAAGGGCGTCATGAAAATGCAGCAGGGACGTCGAGAGGCGATCGCCCTCGCCCCCGAAGCTTGCAAGCAATATATGATCCGTGAATTTCCGGTGCTCCAAGGGCCCAAGGCCGAAACCACGATCGAAGCCTTTGCCAACCTAGACGACGTCGCGGCAAACCGCGCCGAGAACAAATATCTCGGCAAAGCCGAAATCCGCGACAACGAAGGCTGGATTCCTGTCACCTCCCGCTATCCTGGGGCCCAACCCTACACCTGGTCTCGCAGTGTCCTGGTACTACTCGATACCGGTGGCCTCGCAATGAGTAGCTATTTCGATCGCCAAAACCTAGAGGGCCAGTGGCTCAACCTCGAAGCCGGTTTCGGCACCGTCACCCACTGGCATGAGCTGCCCCCTGTACCCTCAGAAGCCCAGCAGCAAGACGTGCTAGCAGCCCTTGAGCAAACCCGCGGACTCAAGCCCCAGGGCAAAGGCATTGCCAACAGACAACGGGCGGGCGATCGCCCAGCCAGACCGGCTCCGGTGCGGGAGATTTATTCGGGCGCAATCCTGCGCGATCGGCTTCGCCAAGTGCCGAAGGATGTCCCAAAAGCTCCAGCAGGCCAAACTCCCACCCACCCAAGAAGCTCTGATCGTCTAGCATCCAGCGTCAAACCGCTCGCGACCCAACCCCCGATCCTCCCCTTCTCCGGCAACGAGAAACAGCTCCCCGACAAGAAAGAAGACATTCGGTGGATTTGAAGCGCAACACCCAATAGCGCAATCCCTACCTAGCCGCGCAATCCCTAGCGACGAATGCCCGGAATGCCCTGGCCAATGATGCCGCCTTCGTAGTTGGCATAGCGGTTGAGATCCGTCACATAGGGCTCAGGAAACTCGCCCAGCACCCGCCACAGCACCGTATAGGTGCCATTCTCCCGAGACTTCACCGGTTGGAACACCACCAGCAAATCCTTTGCAGGCATCTCTAGGGTTTTCTCGAGGTTGCGGCGCTGAGCGTAGGAAACCGGCGTACCCTTGGCAATGGCGTCCGGTACCTGAAACTGGAGCGTGCGGAGTAAATAGGTGTGACCCACCTGAACTTTCGCCTCGGGCGACAGCAACGAAGGCAAATTGTTCGGCCCCATCTTGCCGCTGAGGAAACGACGGCGATCGACCAACAGCTGGTCGAGGTTTTGGGGAGCCCGATAACTCAGGAAAAACTCCCGCAGATCTTCCCGCAAATTGAGCTGACTTTTTGGCAAACCAGCACTCAGCTGATTCAGGTCAAGATTGTTCATCTGGCCCAAATCCAGCATGAAGCCATAGTCCAGCCCCGACGCGATCAAATTGAACTCACCGCTGTCAATTTGCATCGCCAGCCGGGGCCGGAAGGAGGTTTCTTCTAGGGGCACAAACGGATAACGTTGGGTATCAAAGGGAGCCAAACGACCTTGAAGTGCCCCATCAAGCTTGGGCAGCGGCGGATCCGTCGGCTCCACTAAGATGGCATAGGGGTAGCGTTCGGCAGGGGTTGGCTCCAAGCGATTGCGCAAAAGGTTCGGATCAGGCTGGTGCTCCCGACGGGTCAGCACTTGGGTGATACCCGTGTGTGGGTTGGTCAAAAATTTCTGGTGCTGGAGGCGTTCGGTGGGCTGAACGTCGTAGGCCGCAGCATCTGCTGCTGCGATCAGGGTTTCAGGACGGGTCAGAACCGGGCTCAGCGCCACAGAACGGCGACCTGTGCCAAAAGCCTGAGCACTGACCGGCAGCACACTGCGCATTTCGTCGAGACGGACTTCGATGGCATCGAGAGCCCGGACGACATCGTCAGGAGCGGCAATCGCCGGAGAAATCGGAGCTCGGTAATCGCCCAGGGCAGACTTGACCGGGCGACCCAAGACCCCAACCTCTTTGCGCGGCAGATCCGGCGCGCGGGTCACAATCGTGGGCGAAGGATTCTTAAAACTCCCCCGCTCAAACAACGGCACTCCGCCCGTGCTTACGGCGCGCTCTCCACTCACGAGGGGCAGCGCGTTAACCTCTGCAATGCCCGACAACATGTTCAGACGAGAGAACAGGCGCGGCTGGAGCTGATCAAAGGCCTGGGAATTTTTGAGCAGATTGCAGGCAACTAAATCTTGGGCTGCAATGCTCGGCATCGAACCCGCCTGGGCACAATTGGGGCGGGCAACCGGATAGTTCTCGGCGAGGAAGCGATTCACCCGCGTTCCGTGGAGAACAATTTGACCATCGACGGCGCGAATGGCATTGGGATCGACGGCGGTCATGGCCCGACGGGCGCGGGAGGCGATGTTGATCTGGTCTTGGGTCAAGCGACGCGCCTCGTCATAGAAAGCGCGATTGGGTGCAATGCCGGGAGTAATATTATTCGGGACAACGTTATCAGGCGCAGAATTACCGTCGAGCGCCGGAGCAGGCGCGGCACCGGGAAGATTAGCCGGTGCGTTGGGCTGGCGCAATTGCTCCAGCTGAGAGTCTTGAAAGTCAAACTCCTGCAGCTGGGCTTGGAGCTGACCCGCTCCTCGCTGAAAGGATTCTCTAGAAATCGTCGAGGTTGTCGCCGTTTGGGCGATTACCACTGGCGCGATCGCAAGGGCAGCACCAGAGCTGATCAATACACTCAAGACAGCATTCAGTACGGGTAGATGAGAGAAGTGGCGCATGGGCTAGGTCATCCTGAGTTTGAGCGAAGTAACTGCATACCGAAGTAACGACATACCGGGGTGCGAAGCCATCAACACCCACCCTGAATTTGCACGAGCAACTAAGTACTATCCGGCTGATTCATGTCTCCGATTGTACCCAATAGGCCCAAGTGGGTGGGCATTGTCCGGGAAACAACGGAGACTCTTCATGTTAGAGGGGCAAATCCCCCCCGAGAAGCGCTGAGATCAACATGGAGTCTTTAAAGTGTTGCACGGCTTGCTTTTCTCCTGCTTAGAAATATATCATCCTCCCCTTGGCCTGGGGCAGTACGCCAACGTCTGATTCTATCCCTCCAAACATTCGGAGTATTCTGTTCAGCATAGAACGCCGCAATCTCGGGATTTGCCATGCTATTTGGGAATAAGCTCCCGGCCAGCGAAAAACGCATTACCTTGTCCCAGGTCAGTTGGGAGCAATTAGAAGCGCTCCTGCAGGATTTGGGCAATCAGCGATCGACCCGCATCACCTACTACCAGGGCAAACTGGAAATCTTCGATCCCTGCCCCAACCACGATCGCATTACGCGGTTGATGGACTCGCTCTTGCAAGTGCTCGCCGACGAAGCGGGAGATAATCTCTGCAACCTGGGTTCGCAATTGCTCAAGCAGGCAGAGATGGCGATCGCCATCCAGCCCGATAGCTGCTACTCCCTAGATCAGCGAGGTCAGGCCCAGAGAGCGGGCGATCGTGCCGAACTCAACTTGCCCAAAGTCCCTCCTCCCGATCTCGTGATCGATATTCAGCTCAACCAAGCTTCTCCCAAGCGCCTGGGTCTATTTGCAGGTCTGGGAATTCCAGAGGTTTGGCAATATGTCACTAGCATCGATGCGGCCCAAGTCCTCAAGGGACAGCTGACGTTGCTGGGCCTGGAGGGCCATCGCTATGAGCCGATCGCCCATAGCCGCTTGTATGATTTTTGCCAACCGAATTCATCCGCGACTTTATTCAGCAAAGTGACCGCGTGGGTCTTGTCCAGGCACTGGCTCAGCTGCGCCATTGGGCACGGACGCAGGGCGATCGCTAGACCCAGAGCGCCAGAAATAACGCACGCTCAATCGCGCACGCCCAATCGCAATCGCGCGCTCCACAGTTGCGCGCTCCACAATTTCGCACCTGCGTCTTCGTATTTGATTCCTTCAAAAAAAGTTCAAATGCGGTTCTTGAAATCGTGACCATGCGTTTATTTCATAAATTAAAGGATTTGGTTAACCTTGCTACAAAAAATCAGTTCTGATCCCATAGCTTACAGTTGGTTACGCAATTCCTCTGAAATGTGGCGGTATCAAGCCGCAGCCATAAACCATCAGTGCAACGGAATACCTGCAAAGCCGACCAATTTTCAAGCGTGTTCTGACCCCAGCTGCTGTTTTGTTTGGCAAGCTGCTGTTTTGTTTTGATAGCGCTTCCTATCCCATCTATTTACTCTGATCGAGAACGGACGCATGGCTAATATTTTTCGACGCAAATTTATTGCAACCCTTGGCGCGACAGCAGCTGGTGCGGTGCTGCTCAACAGTTGTAGCTCTGGTGGTTCCGATACCCAGACGTCTTCCTCTCCAGAACCGAGTGCGGAAGCGGGGATTCCTTCAGGTACCGATGCACCAGAAGTGGACACAGTGAAGTTGGGATTCATCGCCCTGACGGATTCGGCACCGTTGATTGTTGCTAAGGAAAAAGGCTACTTCGCCAAATACGGGTTGCCGAACGCAGAAGTGATTAAGCAGGCCTCCTGGGCCACGACCCGCGATAATCTGGTGCTGGGCTCCGAGGGCGGTGGCATCGACGGTGCCCATATTCTTTCGCCAATGCCCTACTTGATTACGACGGGCAAGGTAACCGATGGCAAGCCAGTGCCGATGTATATTCTGGCTCGCTTGAATACCAACGGCCAAGGTATTCAGGTTTCGAATACCTATAAGGATCTGAAGGTTGGCTTGGACGCGGCTCCCTTGAAGGAGGCCTTTGCGGCAAAGGAGACCAATGTTGCTGTCACCTTTCCGGGTGACACCCACGATCTGTGGATGCGCTATTGGTTGGCGGCTGCGGGTATTGATCCCAACACAGATGTTTCGACGATCGTTGTTCCACCACCGCAGATGGTCGCCAACGTCAAAACCGGTACGATGGATGCCTTCTGCGTGGGTGAGCCCTGGCCGCTCCAAACGGTCAATCAAGGCGTGGGCTATGGCGCGTTGACCACGGGTGAGCTGTGGAAAGATCACCCCGAAAAAGCCCTCGGTTTGCGGGCGGATTGGGTGGACAAGCATCCGAAGGCAGCCAAGGCGATGCTGATGGCAGTCCTGGATGCCCAGCGCTGGTGCGATGCCGACGAAAATAAGGAGGAAATGTGCACTATCCTTGCGAAACGTGAGTGGTTTAAGGTGCCGTTTGAAGACATCATCGATCGGTCGAAGGGCACATTTAACTTGGGTGTACGTCAACTCGAAAGCACTGATTTAATGATGAAGTATTGGCGCGATAACGCCTCCTATCCTTACAAGAGTCATGACCTGTGGTTCCTGACGGAAGACGTACGCTGGGGCTATATTGATCCCACCGAAGATCTGAAGGCATTAATTGACAAAGTCAACCGCGAAGATCTTTGGAAAGAAGCGGCGAAAGCGTTGGGCGTGGCCGATGCAGAGATTCCAACGAGCACCTCTCGTGGAGTCGAGAAGTTCTTCGATGGTGTTGAGTTCGATCCCGAGAATCCAGCCAAGTATCTAGAAGGGCTCAAGATCAAGAAAGTCTAAGTCTAGGGAATAAATTCCAGCGAGGCCATGGGAATTTCCTATCGCCTCCATCCCATCGTTTTTAAAGCGTTCACTTTTATTGAGCTTCCACCCAAGCATTACTCCCCAGGCACTACTCCTATGGCACTTTCTACAGCACGCCTGCCTCAGTTCCCCGAGATTGCAAAAAGTGCGATCGAATTTACTAAAAGGGCTGCGATTTCTAGTATCGCGATCGCAATTTTGCTGCTCATCTGGCAAGTGCTTTGCTCTGGCAAAAACCCCGCTTTACCCCCGCCCACCAAAGTCATTACAGACACCTGGGAGCTGATTGTCGATCCGTTTTTTGACAATGGCGGTACCGATGTGGGCTTGTTTTGGCAGTTGCTGGCCAGCTTGAAGCGGGTGGCGCTCGGTTTTAGTTTGTCAGCCATTGTTGGCATTGCAGCGGGGGTAGCCCTGGGCAGTAGCCGGTTGATTTATATTGCCATTGACCCCGTATTTCAGGTATTGCGGACGGTGCCGCCCCTCGCTTGGCTGCCAATTTCCCTCGCGGCCATGAAGGACAATGAACCTGCTGCGATTTTCGTCATTTTTATTACAGCAATTTGGCCAATTTTGATCAACACTGCAGTGGGTGTGCAGCAGGTACCCCAGGATTATCGCAACGTGGCTCGGGTGTTGCAGCTCTCGAAGCTGGAGTATTTCACCAACATCATTTTGCCGTCCACGGTTCCTTATATCTTTACGGGCTTGAAGATTGGAATTGGTTTGTCTTGGTTAGCGATTATCGCAGCAGAGATGTTAATTGGTGGAGTGGGGATTGGCTTTTTCATCTGGGATGCTTGGAACAGCTCCTTGATTAGTGAAATTATTATTGCCTTGGTGTATGTCGGCATTGTGGGTTTGTTGCTCGATCGCACGATTGAATTGATTGGAAAATTGGTCACTTCTGAGCGGTAGATTCGCTTCAGACAGCCTAACGCTGAACGACTTCTCCCAGCATCTGCCAATTTCTCCCGTACCAGCCTCTCTCATGCCGGTCTTGCTCATGCCGGTCTTGCTCATGCCGGTCTTGCTCAATTGTTGCCTAGGCGAACAAAACCTATGTCTAAAGCCTTTCTCGAAATTGATCACGTTGATAAGAGTTTTCCGCTCAAGGGTGGTGGCGAATACATTGCGCTCAAGGGGATTAATCTCAAGGTTAAAACCGGTGAGTTTGTGAGCCTCATTGGTCATTCAGGTTGTGGCAAGTCCACCCTGTTAAATATCATTGCCGGGTTTGACCGAGCCTCCACAGGCGGCGTTGTCCTAGAAGACAAAGAAATTGTCGAGCCCGGCCCCGATCGCATGGTGGTCTTCCAAAATTATTCGCTGCTGCCCTGGCTGACGGTGCGCAAAAACGTCGCCCTGGCGGTCAACCGGGTGATGCGGGATCTGCCCGCCAGCGATCGCAACGCAATTATCGAAAACAACATCAAACTCGTCGGCCTCACCCACGCCGCCCATCGCAAACCCAGTGAACTCTCGGGGGGCATGAAACAGCGGGTGGCGATCGCCCGTGCCTTGGCCCTACGTCCCAAGATCATGCTGCTAGATGAGCCCTTTGGCGCGCTTGATGCCCTCAGCCGGGGGAACTTGCAAGAGCAACTGATGGCCATTTGTCAAGAGACGGGCATGACCTGCATCATGGTGACCCACGATGTAGACGAGGCGCTGCTGCTGAGCGATCGCGTCATCATGCTCACCAACGGCCCCGAAGCCCGCATTGGCCAAATTCTCGATGTGGCCATTCCGCGTCCGCGCAAACGCCTAGAGGTGGTCAACCACCCGTCCTACTACGCCATGCGCAACGAGATTATCTATTTCCTCAACCAGCAAAAGCGGGCTAAGCGCCGGAAAGCCCAGCTGGAGAAAACCGTGGCCAAAACCCCGGCGATCGCCTCTCCCCTGGGCCTCGAAGTCACCACGCTGAATCTGGGTTTTATTCCCCTGACCGATGCTGCGCCTTTTGTGGTTGCCCAGGAAAAAGGCTTTTTCAAGGAAATGGGCTTTGACGACGTCATCCTCAGCCGCGAACCGAGCTGGAAAGCGATCGCCGAGGGCATCACCTCCGGTCGCCTCCAGGGCGCACACATGCTGGCGGGTATGCCCCTAGCCCTGAGTTTAGGCATGGGTGATGCTACACCAGTACCCGTGGTGCGCCCGATGGTGCTCAGTCGCAACGGTAACGCGATTACGTTGGATCGTCGTTTTCTGGACCAGGGCGTTCGAACCCTGGCAGATTTGAAAGCCGCGATCAGTGCCGAGCCAGACCAGGTTCACACCTTCGGGATGGTTCACCCCTCCTCCATGCATAATCTGATGCTGCGCTATTGGCTCGCGGCGGGCGGCATCGATCCGGATCAGGACGTTAGGCTCCAGGCCATCCCCCCTGCTCAGATGGTGGCCAATTTGAAGTCTGGCAATATTGATGGCTATTGCGTCGGTGACCCCTGGAACAATTGGGCGATTCGGGAGGGATTGGGGTATGCGATCGCCACTGATGCCGACATTTGGCCGGGGCACCCCGAGAAAGTTCTCGGGATGCCTGAAGCTTGGGTCAACCAGCATCCAAAGACTGCGATCGCGCTGATTAAAGCCTTGCTCAAAGCCTGCCAATATTGCGACGATCGCCGCAACCGCCACGAAATCGCCACGCTGCTGGCGCGACCAGAGTACGTCGGCGTTGCCGTCGAGAATATCCTGCCTGGATTCGCCATTCCCTACGACTTGGGCACCGGCGCTGATCCGGTTCACATTTTGCGGTTCAACCGTTTTTATGTCGAGCAGTCGAACTATCCCAGCCCCGACGAAGGGCTTTGGGTGCTCACACAACTAGCTCGCTGGGGTCTGACAGTTTTTCCAAAGAACTGGCGCGAAATTATTGAACGACTTTACCGAGTTGATTTGTTTAGTCAAGCGATTCGCGATCTGGGTTGGCCTCCTTTAGAACCAAATATTTTGCCCCTAACCCTCTTTGATGACGTTGTCTTTGATGCGAAAGATCCCATAGCCTATCTGGAACAATTTGCGATTCGTCATCCGATTCTCGTTGAGGAAGTAGACCTGGATATTGCCACCAGCCAAGCTATTTCTGCCAGCCAAGTCGCTTAGTTCTGCCCCGCCCCCACTCAGAACCACCGGCCTTATCGTATGCACTTTTCGTATACAAAACCAGTCCGTTTTTTCACCCCTTGTCAGCCATGAATTCAACCCTAAAAACAGCCATAACTGAAAACCCCGCCCTGTCACCTCAGACCTCCTATCTGGAAATCGATCAGGTCTCAAAGATCTATCAAACCCAGACCGGAGACTATCCAGTCTTTCAAAACGTTAGCTTAACGGTCGATGAAGGGGAATTCATCTGCATTATTGGTCACTCGGGCTGCGGCAAATCGACCTTGGTTGGTATGGTGTCTGGCTTCACAAGCCCTTCCCAAGGAGAGGTTCGTTTGCAGGGAGAGCCCATTGTTCAGCCTGGCCCCGATCGCATGGTGGTGTTCCAAAACTACTCGCTGTTGCCCTGGAAAAGTGCCTTTGAAAATGTGTTTATTGCAGTGAATGTTGCCTATCCACAGTTATCTAAAGCTGACAAGGAAAAAATTGTTTGGGAGCATCTAGAAATGGTCGGATTGACCGAGGCTGCCCAGAAAAAACCGGGGGCGTTGTCTGGAGGAATGAAGCAGCGGGTGGCGATCGCCCGTGCCCTCTCCATTCGTCCCAAAATCCTGGTGATGGATGAGCCATTTGGAGCCCTAGATGCCATCACAAAAGAAGAGTTGCAAGAAGAACTGGTCAAGATTTGGGATGAACATCAGCTGACGGTGCTGATGATTACCCACGACATCGACGAGGCGCTCTTTTTGGCAGACCGTCTGGTGATGATGACCAATGGACCAGATGAACAAATCGGTGAAATCATGGAAATCCCCTTTGAGCACCCGCGCGATCGCGCCCGGATCATGGAAGACCCTCGCTACTACGAACTCCGCAACCGCGCCCTCGACTTCCTCTACAACCGCTTCGCCCACGACGCCGACGATGCCTAGGGTTAACTGGCGTTGACTTGGGTGAATAGGTCAGCGATCGCCTGGGGCTGAGCGTCCGGGCGAGCCACAATTTCGAGGATCTGATTGTGCGCAGCAGTATCAGACAACGCCGCCACACACACTTTCGCGACCAGCGCTCGGGGCAAACTCCCCTCAAACAACGAATCGGCTTCGGCCATCACCAGCTTGTCTTCCGAGTCTTCTTCCTTGAGGCCCCCTGGTCGAACGATCGTATAGGTCAGACCACTCTGGCGCAGGTAGTCCTCTGCTTGCTTTTTCCAGACCAGAATCAGCCAAAACAGATTGAGTGGGTGGAACAGCTTAGACACACACAGCGAGGAAACCATCACAAACTGCTCGATCCCTCGACGCTGGGCAGCATCGACCAGATTTTTGGTGCCTTCATAATCCACCTTGTACGGCCCGGTGGGGTCAAAGCTGGGGGCAGCGCCCGTGGCGCTGAGCAGGACGGTACAGTCCACGAGGGCCGCATCTAAGCTTTTGGGATCGAGCACATCCCCCACAACGACCTCGGCCTCAGGAGGCAACAAGGTTTTGGCCTTGGCTGCATCACGAACCAGAGCCTTGACCGGAATGCCCTGGGCGACGAGTTCTTTGACAATGCGGTAGCCGGTTTTGCCGGTGGCCCCTGCGACGAGTGCTTTGATCATGGTGTTGAAGGGTGGGTGTTGAAGGGTGGGTGTTGAAGGGTTAGAGAAATGAGTTGCAAATCAGCCAGTGCTACAAGCTATTATGGGACACTGCTTTTGGATTATGCCGCGAGTTGGCCCAAAAGCAATTCGGTTGGCCCATGAGTTTAGAACCCCTGATTCGTCCCTTTGAGCAGCGCGATCGCCCCTTCATTCTCGCCCTCGTTCCCCGCCTGATCGAAACCACCATCCTCCCAGGCCGCCTGCCGATCCAGGTGCTCGCCAGCCTCGAGTGCCCGCTGTGCGACTTTATGGCCAGCGCAGCGGGAGCATCCCTCCCAGGCTTAGACCCAGAGACCGCCACTCTCGAGGCGACAGAGGTCTTATTTACAGAGGATTTGTTTGTTGCTGAGACATCCGAGGGCGATCGCCTCGGCTTCATCTATCTCCAAACCCAAACCGACCCCTTTAGCCATGAGCCCCAAGGCCACATTGCAGACATTGTCGTCACTGCTGCCGCCGAAGGCCAGGGGGTCGGCACAGCCCTCATGGCCAAAGCCGAAGCCTGGGCTCAGCAGCACCGCTATCGACGGCTTACACTCAATGCCTTTGCGGGCAATCAAACGGTGCGATCGTGGTACGAACGCCAAGGGTTTGAGCCAGAAATGGTTCAGTACATCAAGCCCTTGCCCGAACAGCCCTTGCCCGAACAGCCCTTGCCTTAGGCCGAAATTGTCCTAGCCCAAAATCCCCGCATTTTTACGCAAAAACAACCGTTCGTCCCCCAGGGAGGCCCGAAAAATTCAGCAAATCCTCCCATCGAGGACAGTGGGATCGTCGCCAAACCTGGTACATTTACCCAATATTGCCTTAACCAACATCAGCGGAACAGATGAGAGTCTTAGTCATTGGCGGCGACGGATATTGCGGGTGGGCCACGGCGCTACACCTTTCCAACCAGGGTTACGAAGTCGGTATCCTAGATAGCTTGGTGCGTCGGCATTGGGACATGGAGCTTTGCTCGGACACACTGACCCCCATTGCGCCGATTCAGACTCGCCTCCAGCGGTGGAAGGACTTGACGGGCAAAGACATCGACCTTTTCATTGGCGATATCAATAACTATGCGTTTTTGATACAGGCACTGAACCAATTCAAGCCGGACTCCGTCGTTCACTTTGGGGAACAGCGATCGGCTCCCTTTTCGATGATCGATCGCGAACATGCCGTGCTCACCCAGAGCAACAACGTCATTGGCAACCTTAATTTGCTTTATGCCATTCACGAAAATTGTCCAGACTGCCACCTCGTCAAGTTGGGCACAATGGGCGAATACGGCACACCCAACATCGACATCGAAGAAGGCTACATCACCATCGAGCACAATGGCCGCAAGGACACCTTGCCCTATCCCAAGCAGCCCGGCTCCTTCTATCACCTCAGCAAAGTCCACGACTCCCACAACATTCACTTTGCCTGCAAAATTTGGGGTCTACGCGCCACCGATCTCAACCAGGGCATTGTCTACGGCGTCCTGACTGAGGAAACCGGCATGGATGAGTTGCTGATCAACCGCTTAGATTATGACGGTGTGTTCGGCACGGCGCTGAACCGGTTCTGCATCCAAGCCGCCGTCGGCCACCCCCTGACCGTTTATGGCTCTGGCACCCAAACCCGTGCCCTGCTCGACATTCGCGACACCGTCCGCTGTGTGGAGTTGGCGATCCGAAACCCCGCTGACCAGGGCCAGTTCCGGGTCTTTAACCAGTTCACCGAGATGTTCAGCGTCAGGGATTTGGCGATGATGGTGAAACAGGCGGGCACGGCCATGGGCATGAGTATTGAGGTGAATAATCTCGAAAACCCCCGTGTTGAGATCGAAGAGCATTACTTTAATGCCAAGAATACCAATCTGCTCGATCTGGGTCTTCAGCCCCACCTGCTTTCGGATTCGCTACTCGATTCGCTGCTGAATTTTGCAGTGAAGTACAAGCATCGGGTGGATGAGACACAGATTATGCCGAAGGTCAATTGGCGCGCCTAGAGCAGGACTGCCCAGAAAACTGCTAAGAAAACGAGTGACAAAACGAGTTTTTCACGGGTGGGGTGGGTTTTGAGAAAAGACAATGGGGTAACCTGTAAATCTTGATAAGACCCGCCCTTGGGGGCATTTTGGAATTTCTTCCCTGTTAATGTCCTCTTAAAGATCGCGGCTACGAAGTCTGCTTGAATATTGCTGGAATCGCGATCGCAAGTCCTCCCTGTCTGTCAATTTTCTAACTTCCGTCACCCATGCGAATTGCTCTCTTCACCGAAACCTTTCTGCCTAAAATTGACGGCATTGTCACCCGGCTCAAATACACCGTCGATCATCTCCAGCGCCAAGGCAATCAGGTGATGGTGTTCTGCCCCGAGGGTGGCCTAAGGGAATATTGCGGGGCACAAGTTTATGGCGTTAAGGGCTCACCGCTGCCCTGGTATCCCGAATTGCAAATGGCGTTTCCTCGGCCTTCGGTGGGCCGGGCGATCGAACTCTTCAAGCCCGACCTCATCCACGTCGTCAATCCTGCCATCCTGGGCCTCGGCGGTATTTACTACGCCAAAAAACTCGACATTCCCCTGGTGGCCTCGTACCACACCCATCTGCCCAAGTACCTTGAGCACTACGGCTTGGGAATGCTTGAGCCGCTCTTGTGGGAGCTGCTCAAGGCAGGCCACAACAACGCGCTGCTTAATCTGTGTACCTCTACGGCAATGGTGCAAGAGCTCGATAGCCACGGCATTGAACGCACCGATTTGTGGCAACGCGGCGTGGATACGGAGCTGTTCCGGCCCCAGTTGGTTAGTGGGGCCATGCGCGATCGCCTCTCCCAGGGCCACCCGGAAGCGCCGCTGCTGCTCTACATCGGTCGGCTGTCGGCAGAAAAAGAAATCGATCGCATCAAACCCGTCCTCGAAGCCATTCCCCACGCTCGCCTCGCCCTCGTTGGCAACGGCCCCCATCGTGAGGAACTCGAGGTTCATTTCGCCGGAACACCCACCCACTTCGTCGGCTACCTCCAGGGCCAAGACCTCGCCTCGGCCTACGCCTCCGCCGATGCCTTCATTTTTCCGTCGCGCACCGAGACCCTCGGTCTAGTGCTGCTAGAAGCCATGGCGGCAGGCTGCCCTGTGATTGCAGCGAACGCGGGCGGAATTCCCGATATTGTTACCGACGGCGAAAATGGCTTCCTTTTCGACACCACCCAGGAGCACGCCATGACCGACGCCACCCAACGGCTCTTGGCCAACCAAATCGAACGCGAAACCCTGCGCAAAGCCGCCCGAGCCGAAGCCGAACGCTGGAGCTGGGCCTCCGCAACCCGGCAGCTGCAAAATTATTACGAACAGGTGATCAACCAAGACGCCATGCCCAAAGTCGCCTAGGTTACCACTACAGTGAAGTGTTCGCCATAATACATCGTGATTCCGATAACCAGGGGATGGGTGGCCCATCTTAGTAAAGGATGGAGAGAATGACGTTTAGATCGTTGCTTCCCATCTTTTCTCTGATTAAGCGGTTGTACTCATGAATGAAGTTCCAGATGGCACCGGCACATGATTTTCGAGCTTCTTCGAGAAGGACAGTGTTTTCCTCACGAATCGCGAAACCCGTTGCCTCAGCGTGTTGTTGAACCTTTCGATGTAGCTTGTCAAACCACTGTCTTTGCCAACCCCTCGATGACACTTCGAGGGAATAACGGTTTCGTAGGCCTCCCAATGATCGGTGTAGACCATCGCACATTGACAATACACACCCGGTAAGGATTGCCATAACACCCTGGCTGATTCTCGGGAGCGGTCACCGATATGGCAGCCAATCACCTCTCGGCGGCTCACATCCAGGGCGAGCCAGACCCATTGCTTGTTTCCCTTGTCGTCCACAAACGGCCAGAGCTCATCTATCTGCACCTTCAGCTTCCCTTTGGCTTTCGGCAGCACCGTTACAGCTCGAGGCACTACTTCATAGCCAGCATCCACGTAGTCTTGCAGCCAACTACTGAAAACACCGATCGCTCTGGCTATCCCTGCCAGCGGGATTTTCTCCAGCAACACCAGGCCTATCAAACTCTGGGTGTCTTCACCTTTCGGCTTCCACTGGGGCTCTTCGACATACTGGCGGTTGCAGTCTCGGCATTTATAGTTTTGTTTGCCTCGGCGCGTTGTTCCGTTCTTTGATATGTCGTGGGAGCCGCAGCTGGAACATGCCAGTTCTCGGTTCATCTTTTCCCCTCTTCTACAACACCTATCTCTGATGCTCCTCTATCCTTTTCCACTCGGTACCACCACAAATATCCCTTGTTTTCCTCTATCCTTTATGTAAATGCACTACCACTTAAAGTACGACAATAGTTTGGCTAAGAGGGAATAGGCGTCCCCCTGAAAATGAATAGGGGATAACTTTCTCAATGGTCTCCACACACATTAGAGTTTTCTCATGTTTTTCTCATGAAGTAGTAGTAACTCTTGTGGTTGTATTGAATTGAGGAACAAGGTTTGTCTCCCAATAAATGACTTGGGTTTTGATTGAATCATGGGACGAACACAGTATTCATTAAAATCTTCATCCCAGGGCTATTTTAAGAAAGAAAGGAGCGGCTCAGATTCTAAATTTTTTGGATATTCCTATTGATTTCCATCGAGTTCTGAAGTCCTCAGAGTTCCTCCAATCAATTTGAAGTAGCTTGGTAGTCAACCTTGGACATGACCCATTTCCGCTAGTTTTGGGAAACCGTTTAGGGTACCCAAACTGTTCCCATTCCTAGAATGTTTGTCTATTCATCCCAAAGGAGATAGTCTCATGGCAATTTTCAACGGTACCAGCTCCGATGACGTGCTCACTGGCTTGGCTGTAAATGACACATTGAATGTTGAATGGCTTCAATGGTAACGATACGCTTAATGGTGGATTAGGGGCCGATACTCTCAATGGTGGAGATGGAGATGATGTGTTGGTCGGGGGGTTAGGTCTTTTTTAACGATGTTCTCAACGGTGGTAATGGAGATGATATTGCCAATGGTGGGGATGGTAACGACATCCTGAGAGGTGATGATGGCAATGATACGCTCAACGGTGATGCGGGGAACGATCGCCTCTTCGGGGGAGTCGGCGACGATCTGCTCAACGGTGGCATTGGAGCGGACTTACTCTACGGGGGCAGCAGTGTAGATACGCTCTACGGTGGTGCTGGGGCAGATAGCCTTTACGGCGAAGCTGAAGACGATTTCTTGTATGGCGATGCAGGCAATGATCTCCTAGATGGCGGAACCAGTAATGACGATCTGGATGGTGGGGCCGGTATTGATAACCTCCTTGGAGGTTCGGGTAACGACATTCTTGTGGGAGGGGCTGGCAATGATGTGCTAACTGGCGGTGGTGATGCGGATTACTTTACCTTTATTGCCAGTACGGGTGTCTTCAGTCAAGCGGCCTTTGGGGTTGATACCATCACTGACTTTGTGAATGATTTCGACCGTATTGCTCTCGACAAAAATACCTTTGCAATCAATAACTTAGCCGAAGTCGGAATTGTGGCGATGGATTCTATGGCTGCTATTAGCGACTTCCGAGTTGTATACAGCGCATCTAGCGGCAGCATTTTCTACAACCAGAATGGTGTTGCAGCAGGATTTGGTACTGGTGGGCAGTTTGCCATCGTCCAAGGGGTCTCGATTACGGAAGTTGACAAGGCATTTGAGGTCATCAACTAAGAGGTTGTTTGAGAGAGGCCGAGGTGTGTAAAAAAAGCTCTCTGTGTTGAAGCTGAAGTATTAACGCGTTAGCATCAGAGAGCCATGTCCAAAGCATATCCGAGCAATCTGATTCTTGGCCAATACGAGCTTCTGTTAGAGCTACTTCCCGAAGACCCGAAGCGAGGTCGTCCCCGCAGCATCAGTTACTGGGAAATTCTCGACGTCATCTTCTACGTTCTACGTGAAGGCTGCACTTGGAGAGGACTTCCTAGCGGCTTGTCCGCTTGGCAAACGGTGTACAGCTCGAAGTGAACCCCTTCCTTTGAACAGAAAACCTGGCCTAATCGAGAGTCATTTTACCTTTATCACATTTCTGCATTCTGTTGCCCGCACATCCACTTTTCTTTAAACTCAGCCGATGTCAAATAGCTCGGTGACGAGTGGATTCTTTTCTTCATATACACTTCCTCTAGAAATTCTTCTACTCGCTCATATCGCTCTTCAATGACTCTGGGAAAAGAATGGATGAAACGACGTAAATGCGTTTGTTGCTTCACCAAGTGTTAAACGAATCCTCGACCTTTCAGCATCAGTCTTCCGAGTCTCATTGAAGAGCGATAGGTGATAAACGCATAGCTGAAGAGTCTAAACAATTCCGTTTCACACCGACCGTACAGAGGCTCTTCGTTAAGTACAAAAAATTACTAGCGGCAGGTAAACGGAAACGTTCGACTGACCAAAATCCGAAAACGGCGTTGCTGATTTATGGGATATTTGCAGTGGGGACGAACAGTGGTTCGTCCAGCTTTTGCGAATCCTTGATCGCCGGGTTCATCTCATCATTCAGCAACACCGAGGGTCGGTCTACCGACGCTTGCACAGGATAGTCGGTACATGGTCATGCTGAGTTGTACTTTTGCTGAATTGTACTTTACTTGCCGCTCCACGTTTTTATGGGTGGAATCACTTGGCGGGGTGGAACAAACTCCAGCTGCTCAGAAAATGCGGTATGCCTCCTTCAGAGGGTTTATTGGCCAATGTCTCTGGGAAGTCTAAGCCTAGAGCCGCATCTAAACTGCACTATCACCACAGCACTACCACCGAGTTCAGACTCGCGATCGCACTTTTATCCTACACTGAGTCATTAAATAATTGAGTCGTTCAATAATTGAGTCGTTGGATAATTGAGTCACTGAGTCTGACGACGCGGCCTGATGTTTTGCAACAGGTATTGGCTTCATGGCTTCTCGGAACCTCTCGTTAACAGCGCTGTCTTGTGCCCTAGCAACAAGCGGTGCGGGCTGCGCAAATTCTGTTTTGGGGCTTTCTAGCGATCGCGAAGCAAGCTTAGACACACGCTTCGTCACGCAACATAGTTCCTTGATGACGAGCCGCAAGCTTGCTCAGTGGCTCAAGCAACCGGCTCAGCTCGCGATCGCGCAAGCCATCCCCATCAACCAGCATCGGCCCGAGAGCCTGCCGCCCCAGGTGTCTGAGGCCATTGCTGAGCACTCTGCCGCAGAGCAAGAGATCCGGCAACGGCAATTCTGGGATCGGGGCGTTGAGGCGGGGTATGCCACTGCGATGAGCGAGCAAACTGCGGTCACGGATACCGATTGGAATCGGGTGATTAGCGGCTGGAGATCGGCGATCGCCCCCCTCGAAAAAATCTCTCCCCAGCACTGGCGCTACGGCGATGCCCGCGCTAAGATTGCCATCTATCAAACCGGTCTCAGTCGAGCAGAGCGTCAGTATATCGCCGTCGTCCAAAATCGCTACGCGGCCCTTAGCGATCCCTCCGGCAGCAACCCTAGCGCCAAGCTCCACAGACTTGAACAACAGCCTCAAATGCTTGCGCAACAGTCTAAAGTGCTTGCGCACCCCCCCAAGCGCGCAACAGCTTCGAGGCCGATGGCCAGCAACTGCGCACCTGGATCGCAGCGGGCAGTTTTTCTCGGGCGGAACAGCTCCTAAACCAAGCCGTCAAAAGCGATCGCCTCACGGATAACGGCCTGGACTATGCCGATGCAGTCTTGGTCAGCGCGGTCTCCCAAAAGGATGTTCTCTTTACGCCGCAATTGCTCGCCCGCCTCAATCAGTGGGTTACCCAGTCGCCCCGCAGCAGCATGGCCTACGCCGTACGTTCCTACTTTACCCAATCCTATCTCTGGGAAGATATGGCGCTTGAGATCGGTAAACGATCCCTCAAATGTCCGCCCACAGACGACGACCTAGAGCGCCTGGGCATCAGTTTGGCAGATGCGAGCATTGCGCTGAGTCTCGATGCCAAAAACCCCTTAGCCCTGACCTCAAAACTACGTCTGGGCAAAGTCGGTGCGCTGGCGCAAAATGGCCAAGCGCAAAATGGCAAACATGCTGTCGCCGTCGAGTCCGTCTTTCAGGCCTTGATTGCCGTCAAACCCGACTCCTTCCAGGCACACCTAGAAAAGGCCTCGTACCTCTGGAGCCAAGACCAGAGCGGTAGTGGTCAGGCGGCTCTGAGCTTCCTGCGCCAAGCCGCAGCCCAAGCCCCGGCGGACAGTGCCCTACCCATGCTGGTGCCTATGATGCACATTCAGATTGCCAATCATCGAGCCGACTATCGCCAATACCTCAGCCAACCCCAAGTTTGGCAAGAAATTCAAACCAGCTCCGAGCGAGTGGTTGCCCAACACCCCAACGCAGTTCCCTATTGGTCTATGCTTGCCGATGTGGCGACGGTCACCGGGCGGACAGAATTGGCCAGACGCTACCAACACATTGCCATCAACCGCGCGGTCACTCATCCTGCGGATCAAACCTGGCCCAAAATGATGACTTCAGTCTACAAGTAGACGACTTTCTCCTTCAGTCTACCCGCCTCAGTCCAGGAGGTTGACGCGACAAAACTGGCCACTTCAACGAAGTCAATCCATTCCTCAACGGGCTGATGTTGTTCTTCGTAAATGGCTAAAAACTCAGCACCACCTAAAGTAATGGGAACTTGGTTGGCATGAAGATTTTTGAGCAGGGCGATCGCCACATCATCATAACTCTGCTGAAAATTACCAATCTCAAAACAAGGAGTGCTGAGGCTGATTCGATTACTCACATGAGTCGGACAACCCGCAGGGTGTAGGGCGATCGCGCCATCTGCATCACAACTCAGCGCAACCCAATCGCCAACATTTAGGGCCAAATTATCGTCAAGGGGCACCACAAAAAATCCAACGAAAGCCGAGCCTAGGGGAATTTCTGAGGGCGTAAACTGGATTTCTAGAGATTGAGGTGAGTTGGGGCGATCGCACAATATCTCTCCGACTAGCGGGATACCGTCTTGGTCAGCAAAATACGCCCCTAGCAGTATTGGAAACGCGCTCCGCAGATTTTGAATAGACAGAAAAATGCTTTCGATCCAACCCTGAGCAGCAGCAGGGACTTGCAGATCGCGCGACAAAAGAGATTGAAGGATTGTCATGATGCTAAACCGAGAGTACTCCAAGAGAAGGAATTCATCAATCGAGAATTTGCTCAGCATAACGTCCACATCGAAGATTCTCGTCCCCAAAGATACGGATTTTAATGCATCACCTTAACTAGCCAATTTTGAATAGATTTACTCAACCCCCATCCTGGAAATAAAACCAATTGATAAAGTTGACTCTCAGCACTTTAACTCTCTTTCAGGTTTTATATTCAAAGCCAAACAAGTCAACTTCAAACAAAACAAAAACAAAAATCGCTCTAACGCGGCACAAGCCAAAACGACTTGAGACAACCCTGAACGCTTTGGGCCAAGTCAAATTCGGGTCAAGCCAAATTCGGGCCAAGTCAAAGTCTAGCCACTGAGGTGCCAGGGTTATGAGCAGCGCTGATATCAATCGTCTAATCCCGACTCTTTTAGTCGGGTATGTTTGACCCGTGAATATCCCCATGCTAGGATTCGCGTAACAGAGACAACAAAATTGCCAAACGCAGATAGAGCAGGTACCTAGCCATGACTCAGGCCCTTCTGAATACCGTCGGAACCACCCAGTTGGAAAGCGCCCTCAAGGGCCTGAGATGTAAAGAGTGCGGTCACGAGTACCCGCTCAAAGCACTGCATGTTTGTGAAGATGTTTGCTTCGGCCCCTTGGAGGTGGTGTATGACTACGAAGTCTTACGCCGCACCGTCACCCGCGAGAGTATTGCGGCAGGCCCCAACTCAATCTGGCGCTACCGCGCATTTTTGCCCGTCGAAACAGACAACTATATTGATGTCGGCACAGGCATGACACCCTTGGTCAACGCCAAGCGCTTGGCACGTCGCCTCGGCCTCAAAAAGCTCTACATCAAAAACGATGCAGTGAATATGCCGACGCTGAGCTTCAAGGATCGGGTCGTCTCAGTGGCCCTGAGCCGGGCTCGGGAACTCGGCTTCACGACCGTTTCCTGTGCGAGCACCGGAAACTTGGCGAACTCGACGGCGGCGATCGCGCCCACGCCGGTCTCGACTGCTGTGTCTTCATCCCCTCCGACCTGGAGTCGGGCAAGGTGCTCGGCACCGTTATTTACTCCCCGACGGTGATGGCGGTCAAAGGAAACTATGACCAAGTTAACCGCCTGTGTTCTGAGGTGGCCAACACCCACGGCTGGGGCTTCGTCAACATCAATCTGCGACCGTACTATTCCGAAGGTTCTAAGACCCTCGGTTACGAAGTAGCCGAGCAACTGGGCTGGGAACTGCCCGATCACATCGTTGCGCCCCTCGCATCGGGTTCGCTGTTTGGCAAAATCCGCAAAGGGTTTGAAGAATTTGTCAAAGTGGGTTTGGTGGCCGACAAGCCCGTGCGCTACAGCGGAGCCCAGGCGGAGGGTTGCTCACCGATTTCCCAAGCCTTCAAAGAAGGCCGTGACTTTATCACACCAGTGAAACCCAACACCATTGCCAAGTCGATCGCCATTGGCAATCCGGCGGATGGTGTCTACGCCCTCGAACAAGCCCGTCAGACCGGCGGCAGCATTGATGATGTGACGGATCCCGAAATCATCGAAGGCATCAAGCTGCTGGCAGAAACCGAAGGTATTTTCACCGAAACGGCAGGCGGCACCACGATCGCTGTGCTCAAAAAGCTAGTGGAAGCAGGCAAAATCAGCCCCGACGAAACCACGGTGGTCTACATCACCGGCAACGGCCTCAAAACCCAGGAAGCCATCCAGGGCGAGGTGTCCGAGCCGCTGCTGATTGAGCCGAAGCTGGAGAGCTTTGAAGAGGCGATCGAGCGGGCACGTACCCTAGAGCGTCTAGACTGGCAGCAGGTTTCGGTCTGATTTGGCCCGATTTCTGGTATATCTATTTCAACTGAGTGATCATGGCAGTTAAGGTTTTGATTCCGACTCCGCTTCAGAAGTTCACCAACAATGAGGCTTCTGTGGAGTGCGAAGCGAGTAATATCGATGGTTTGATTGAGGCTTTGGAAGGGACTTTTCCGGGGATCAAGGGTCGTCTGTGTGATGATGCTGGTAAGCTGCGTCGGTTTCTGAATTTCTATGTGAACGAAGAAGACATTCGTTTTCTCGAAAACCAGGCGACCGAACTCAGCAACGGCGACGAAGTCAGCATTGTCCCAGCTGTCGCCGGGGGTTAGACCACCCCAGCTTCAGTGGCCCCAGCTCAAATCCCATTCCGTCCTACTACCCCGTAGGGCGGTTTTAGCTGTGAAGAAATACGAAGAAATTCACCCTAGACGATCACTCCTAATCCGATAAGATGCGCGCTATGGTCTTGGCTAATGCCTCAATCTCAGACTCCAGCGTCAGATAATGCACACAGGCGCGAATGCAGTTGGGATCGACAATCAGCCGCAGTTGGGTGCTTTGTTGTTCTAGGGCCGCAACGAGCTCGCTGTGCTTACCGCTGGCGAGCTGAAACGACACCAAACCCGCTTCCGGTGGGGATTGGCGCAGGCATTCTACGGACTCGATCGCATTCAGTTGCTGCCACAGTTGCTTACTCAACGCCAAAAGACGGTCATAGCGAGCCTCGGCTGTGGCAAAACTTGACTGGAAATCCAAGGCGGCCATCAGACCGGCATAGAGCGGATAGGCCGACGTGGCGACTTCGTAGCGATCGCCCCCCGCTTTCCAGCCCGCAGGCTGCCCACCCGCCGCAAAATTAATACTGCGCCAGCCGATGTAGGTTGGGTGAACCGCCGCCTGAGCTTCTGGACTGACATACAGCCCGCCGACACCCTCTGGCCCACACCACCATTTGTGGCCCGTAAACGCATAAAAATCCACCCCCAATTCCGTCAAATTCAAGGGCAGCACCCCCACCGACTGGGCCGCATCCACCAGAACCCGCACCTGGGGCTGAACCGCTCGGCAAGCCTCCAAAATGGCCTTGAGGGGGAGTACCTGGC
Source organism: Synechococcales cyanobacterium CRU_2_2 (assembly GCA_012034805.1). Taxonomy (GTDB): domain Bacteria; phylum Cyanobacteriota; class Cyanobacteriia; order PCC-9006; family JAAUQQ01; genus JAAUOP01. The sequence continues at coordinate 22,838 of JAAUOP010000013.1, forward strand.
CCGTGTTCCAGAGAATGTGACTGAGCACCACAAGCTTCGTTTGAGGCCTGAGCTGAGCCGCTAGTAATTCTGCCGGGTCGCCCTGGTTGAGGGTCGCCATCAACGGGCAAATCGAGACTTCGACGCCAAACCGTCGCTGGATTTCCTGCACCGTTGCAATGATGCCAGGGTGCTCGCAATCAGACATCAAAAGATGGTCTCCGGCCTGCCAGTTCATGCCCCAGAGCGGGATATTGCAGCCGACGGTGACATTCTCGGTCAGGGTAATTGTGGAACTCGGGACGTGGAGTTCTTGGGCCATGCGATCGCGCAATCCCTCCCGCAACTCGCTCACACACTGATTGGCTGCGCCGGAAAAAGGCCCGATGGTCTGAATTTGGCGATAGGTATCTTGAATGCGATCGAGGGTCGGTTGGGCCATCGGCCCCTGGCCGCCGTAGTTAAAATATTGCTTGTTTGCCAGGGCCGGGAACTGGGCACGATGGGCGAGGAGTGCATCGATCGCAATGCTGTGCTGAGGGGTCATATTCTGTTTCGGGCTCATGGGGTCTCTGTCGTTAGGGGGCACTCGCCGCTGGCTCCACCAGCGCCTCAAACTGGGCTCGGATTGTTTCAATGCGCTTGCGGTTGACGCCGAGATCCGATTCTCCCAACCGGGAGGCCGATCGCAGCTGGATTTGCGATCGCTCCGGGTCAAAGGCAAACTCCACATCATCGACAAACCCCATCAGCCGACTGGTAAATTCTGCATAGAGATAGCCGTCCTCGGCCTTGAGCACTTCGGCTCGCACGCTGTCGTCAATCACCTGCTTGAGTGCCTGCATCGCCTGGCGGGGGGAGCCGCTATAGCTGAGGGCTGCAATCGCGTGGTCTGGATCGGTGGCTTGGCTGCCGACGCAGTTGGGTGTGTTGGGGCAAGGAGCCAGGGAGCCGTCTTGCAAGCCAAGGGTTTGGGGGCGATCGCGCCCCAGTGGAAAACGGAAGTTCCGGCGATCGCCACCGGCCATCCCGAGGCAGATAAATTCCCAGATAAGCCGCCAGCCCAGGCATCACCCCGCCCCACAAACATCGAGAGCACAAGGCTAGCCATCACAATCAGGACAAACCGGACAGAATGCCAGCAGTGGAGTGCTCTCATCTGGGTCAAAATCGGTTGCAGTAAAACCATGGGTGCCCTATGTGCGTCTGACCTAAAACATAGCAGACCGGAAATCTGCCAAACCAGAAATCTACGAATCCCCCTGTCGCCCCCTTAAAGAAGCGTGCGACCCATCGTGCAACCATCGTCACCGATAATCCAGGCTTCAACTGACGTCCCCAGCCGACAGCCGCTGTCGTAGGTTGCGGATGGCAAAGCTGGTGTTGCGATCGCCTGCCTCCCTCATGCAGAGCTCAACCCACGCCACCACATCCCACTCCGGAAACCAACGGCTGCGCGCCTGCACGGCATAGGCATCACCCTGGAAGCCATAGATTTGCAACCGCTGCTTTTTCCACAGCCAAATTTCAGGGATGCGGTAGGGCACATAATCTGCCACGTTGGAATAGCTCGTAACGTCCACCTCGATCGCCAAATCCGGCGGTGGATCCTGCTGCCAATCAATCCGCGCCTTGCCCGAAACCGCTGGCCAGTTGTCGATATAAAAGCAATAGTCCGGCTCAACGCCGCTCTCATCCGGCAAATCCATTGTCACGGGTGTAAAAGAGTCATACTCCCGTCCTGTGTGATCGAGCAACGTCTTCACAATATCCGCCAACAAACTAGAATCGCGGCCATGAACGGGCAAAGGGGACATCAACAACACCGCTCCATCACAATACTTCATCCGGGGAACCGAGCCGTCGCCGCGCTGGCGCATCAGTTGCTGATACTGCTGCCAAGTGGCAGGCAGCCGTAAAACTGCGCCAGGGGGAACCTGGAGCTTGTCCGGAGAAACGACCACAGAGGATGACATAGTGGCAGAGGGTGAGAGGATAAGTTTATTATGGCCCAGGCGATCGCCACCCGAATCGCGCCCCATCCCCAAGCATCCCCAAGCATCCCCCAGAGGCACAGCTATGGTGCGTCGGCATCCGTTGAAATTGATTGGAACCTACGCTCTACTGGGGGCGATCGCCCTTCTCCTCTTGTTGCCGCTGCTGTGGCTGTTCAGCACCTCACTCAAATCCCCCGCTGAAGATATCTTTCAATATCCGCCCCAGTTCATCCCCCAGCAACCCACGCTGGAAAATTTTGCCAAGGTTTGGAATGACTTTGGCAACCGCATTCCCTTTTCGAACTACTTTCTCAACAGCATTTTTGTTGCAGGGCTAACTGTTTCCCTCAATTTGCTCTTTTGCTCCCTCGCCGCCTATCCCCTGGCTCGGCTGCAATTCAAAGGCCGTGAGCTGATTTTCTCGCTCACCGTCGCCACCATCATGATTCCGTTCCAAATCGTGATGATTCCGCTCTACGTGCTGATGGTTAAAGTCGGCCTCAAGGGATCATATTTAGGGTTAATCTTGCCCTCGTTGGCATCAGCCTTTGGCATTTTTCTGATGCGCCAAGCGTTTCTGGGTGTACCCAAGGAACTCGAAGAAGCCGCCCGCATCGACGGCTGCACCGATCTGGGCATCTGGTGGCATGTGATGATTCCGGCGGTGCGTCCGGCGCTGGTGACCCTGGCAATTTTTACGTTTATTGGTTCCTGGAGCGATTTTTTGTGGCCGCTCATCATTCTGGATATTTCAAAGCCAGAGTCGCTGACGCTGCCCATCGGCGTGGCCATGTTGGCAGATGGGCGATCGCTCGACTGGCGCTTAATCGCCGCCGCCTCCGTCCTTTCGGTTCTCCCCGTGCTGATTTTCTTTTTAGTACTGCAGCAATACGTGGTGCCGACGGAATCAGGGAGCGGCGTCAAGGGATAGGAGGCAACCGAACGAGTCAGACTCAGCCGCGATTCTCTTGCTCGGTCAGAATCCAGTGGGCGATCGCCATCGCCAGCCGACCTTGCTCCATCTCAGAAATTTCTTCCCAATTTTGATCTTCGGGCAGCTCAACTTCCTGACCCCGCATGGCAAAGGCATAGGGACGCGCCATTACTTGCAAATCTTCCACATCCCACTGGGGTAAAGACTCTTGCACGCACTGCACCAGCTGGTCAATGGCCGAAAGTGGGCTGCCGACCAGCTCGGTAGCGCGGGCGGCGATCGCTTCCACAATCTCCTGGGGCAACCGAATCGCCTGGGCCGAGAGCCGCTGGAGCAGTCCACCCAGCTGAATCAGTTGCGTTTTATCCTGCTCCCAGAGTGCTTCCAACTTGGCGAAAAAAACTTCGCTCTCCGCTCCTGGAATCTCCAGTTCTGGGGCTGCCTGTTCTAGCGCAAAAAGTACGCTTCGCTAGGATTCCAAGGATAGGTCGCATCGGAGTGCAGTCCTGCTTCCAGAACATTCTGGAGTAATTCTGCATTCGCGCTCAAATTTGCGCCGCCGCTGGTGCTTGGGTCAGCGCTGCTATCAGACATTTGATTAAGGTTTTGCATGGAATCTTGAGTCATAGCCCAACTCCTGTGGGGTGCGGTTGCCGATGGGGGTCAAACAAGGATGGTTTTTAGATGATGTTCATCCGTGCGGCGACATCAGTGCTGGGATGCGACGTCAGTGCTGCAATATGGAGAGCTACAGGGAGGCGGTATGGCATTTCGCATGGATCTAAAAAAAGTGGCTATCAGCAAAGTGACTATCAATAACAATCGGTGAAGTGAGCATCAGCTAGGTGACCCTTAATAATAGGTAACCCTTAATAATGAGTGTCACCATCTGGGAAGGCTTGAATGATGAATTCTAGAGTTTCTCCTTGGGTGCTGCCAAACCGCAGCTGCGTTCCGGCGTTGAGTTCAACTTCCTGGTGATGCACCCGTTGCCAGCCGCTGCCACTAGCAATCAGGGTGCCGTAGCGCGAAAAGTCCCGCAGAAAGTAGCTTGGTACTTCACCCCCCAAATTGACTCGGCAAATAATTTCCGCGTGGAGCTGGGAAACCCAGGGCTCCTGCACGACGATGTCGTTGCCGGGGCGACGTCCAACCCGCATGAGGCCACCGTTCAAACTCCAGAGCTTGAGCGGGTCGCTGACTAAGCGCAATTGGGCCAGGGGCCAACGCGACTCGTGCCATTGGGTGGTGGGGCTTGTCGTGGGCAGCTCGGTTCGACCTTCTACGGGCTGCATGACAACGCCGTTAAATTCCGGGTGCATGTAGAGAACGGGGAGTGTCCAACCAGGTTGATTGAATTTGTAGAGGGTCAGGAGCTGCTGACGAGCGATCGCCACCGCCTGATCGACAGGGACGCGATCGCTCAGCGCCTGGGAAAAGGTCTCAATGAAGCACAGCGATTCATCATCGGCGATCGAATCGCGCATCCCCAGCACCGCCGGAACCCCATAGTGAATCAACACTTCAGCCAGACTGCTGCGGGACATCGCCATCATCACGCCCGTGGCGTCATCCATCAGTTGGTAGGGCTGGGCTCCCCAACAGGCATTGAAAATCGCCACGGCCACCTGGCAACGAGTCAAGACCTGGGCCAGTTCCGTCCCACTCAGCGTCTCGCCGGGGCACAGCAGCACCTGGCCGCCGTCCGGCGCTGGAATCCCGTGGCCCGCATAAAAGAAAATGCTATAACCGCCGCTTTCGAGCTGGGCCACCAACTCCGCCGGGGTGGGCTGAATCAGCGTATCCACCTGACAAGCTGCCGAAAACCCTGTGCCACCCGGCTGAACCTGGCCAGAATGCTGGAGCTGCCGGGCCAAAATCTGAGCTTCTTCCTCGAGCTGGAGCGCCGGGGTACCCGCAGAACCCGCCTGCCCCAGCACCAGCAATACCTTGAGTGTCTGGGAGAGCCGAGGCGGCATCAGCGGATCCACATCGCTGGTGGTCCGGCTAAAGAGAATTTGCTGACTGAGGGAAACGGCCTGTTTGCCCTCCTGGGGCTGCATAATTTCCCAAGGCAACAGCACCAGTTGGGGATCGCGCAGCTCCAAGCGCAGCCGCAGGGGGTTGCCCTGGCCCATGGCAATGCCTCGGCTCTGGCTATAGGCCGTATTGATCGAGCCGTGGAAAAGCCACTGCCAAAGCTGGATGCCGGTGTACTGCATCAGTCGGCTGCTATAACTACCTTCCGTTTCACTCAGGGACAGATCTAGGCGTTCCAAAGCACTGGGAAGCCCTCGCGAGGCAAGCTGCGAGGAAAACATTGCCCGCCAAGCCTGCCAAGCCTGGGTGAGGGGCTCGGGCCAGAGGCAGTCGTGGTGAACATACCCCCCCGGATAGGGGGCTTGGACGACCCATGTGGCCCAGTGGCCGGGGCTCGACGCCTGGAGGGGCGCGATCGCAATATTCAAGCAAGGAAGGTCGAGCCCAGACATGGGTAGAGAAAAGAGATCCTCAGGTGCAGGTGAATTCGGCGTGGGTTAATTCGGTATGAGTTAGGAATTCGGTATGGGTTAGGAATTCAGTATGGATGAGACCGGTGCGAATAGAATTCGGCATCGATTCTCCCCTAGCTAGTCCCCCAGTGTATCGGGTTTCAACGGGGCCACCTGCGGCGGCAGGGTTTGCGGGGGAGACACCCGTGGCCCTGGGACGGTTGGGGCCGGTTGCAGTTGTCCCTGGCCAGCCCCAAAAACTCGCCACAACCCATACCCCAGAGCAATCAAGGTCGCTGTCATCACCCCAGCCGCCAGCAACACGACGAGTGGGCTAGGTTTGCTGGAACTCGACCGAGCCTGACCGGCCCTGCGTGGCCCTGCGTTAGATGGAATGACTACCGGCCCACGCGAGTCCGGGGCGGCGGAGAGCGGCCAGGACTTGAGGATCTCGGCGAGATCAGACGGATCCACGGCCTGCCGCGCTGTGATCCGGTAATGCACTAGCGCGATCGTCGAATTGTCATGGCCGTTACGCTGGTTAGCAACCTCCAACAATCGGGCTGCCGACACGGCCACATTGATGTTTTGGGTCAGCGTTGGTAAAACGATGGATTGCCAAACCTCATTCACCCGACCATGGTCGCTCAAGCCGTCGGAGCACAGCAGCAGCACGGTATCTTCATCAAAAAAGTAGCGCTGGACGGTGGGCCGCATCGCGGTGGAATGGGTAATGCCGAGAGCTTGGGTCAGCGCCCCTGCCGTCGAGGGGAGTACGGCATGGCGGTAGACGTTTTGGCCTTGGGCAACGGCCTGGGAACCTACGTCATCATCCACAGTGAGCTGCTGACAGACCTGGGGGGTGATGCGGTAAATCCGGCTATCTCCAACGTGGCCCAAATAAAACAGGTGGTTCATCATCCAAGCAGCAACCACTGTGGTGCCCATGCGCTGGCGCTGGAGCCGTTTCTCGGTGTTGTTACGCTCGATCAGTTCTTCGTTGGCAAGGTAAAACGCCTGCTGCATGGCGAGGCCCGGAGAGGTGCCCTCTAGGTTGGCGGGCGTTTGGACATAGCGATGGATGGTATCTGCGGCCATACGGGAGGCGACTTCGCCGCCGTCGTGCCCCCCAAGTCCATCGCAGACCAGTGTGATGGACTTGGGGCCAGAGTGGGTAAGGCGAAAGGTGCCACTCGCGGGAAAACAAGCGTCTTGGTTGTGGGGACGTTGGGGGCCAGCATCACTGCAGGTGGCGACCTGTAGCTCGCTGGAGAGGGCGGCTCCGGCGATCGCCAAACCCTTATCCAACAAGGGCACTAGCTGCTCGGTGCTGTCAATATTACCCATCAGCAACCGTTCAGCCAGACCCTGAATAAAACCGGCGACACTCGGATCAGCCTTCGCCGACCAGCGATGCCAGAGAGCTCCGAGCTGGTGAAACGTCGGCGCAGACTTGCCCTGGGGAAGCAGTTCTAAAATCCGCACCAGACTACCATCCACCCGCAGTAGCTCCGGCTCCAACAGGGTTTGGGCAACCCCCTCCCGCAACAGCGGGCCCCAGATCCGAGCGATTTGCCACAGCCAACTGAGCTGACGCTGGGGGCTAGCAGCAGTCCAGGCTTGCTCGATCCCCGGCATCAAGTCGGCATGGCTCGGTGATGAACCGCCGGTAGAAGTACTCCCACCGCCCAAGATCTCCTGGATGGGGGCATCCTCGAGCAAAAAGGTGTTCAAATCTGCCAAATCGATCAGTCCGTAGACCTTGGGCACCGAGCTGCCATAGTGGAACAAATGCAGATACGGTTCAAAGGCTTCTGGCAGGGTTGCGCTGACCTCTGGCACCACCGGCAACATCCCGGGCTGGGTGTCTAGGAGGATGCGATCGCCCACCACCCAATAGCGCCCCTGGATCAACTGGCCCACCGAGTCCGTCCAACGAGAATTGCCCACGACCCAGAGATAACGACGCAGCAGCGGCGTACCACAATGCTGGCAGACAACATCCGCACCAGCATCAGCCGCACCAGTGTGTGGAGCCTGACAGCGAGTGTTGGCGCAATGAATAGTGGGCGGGAGCGTTGACGAGGCGATGGCCATAGGGTTGGGTAGTAGCATCAGCGAAGACCTGCCAAGGCGGATCAGATTCACGCAGTGGCATCCTGGACTCCTTTTAGGATTCCCCAGAGATAACCTGAGGCAAACCCATGCTGTAGTTCAAAACGCGGCAGTTAAGGTTGTAGGCAACCTCGCCCTTCTGGAGCAGATTACGCACAAAGTGCTCTAGATCCGACCCGATCCGGCGCAAATTGTGTTCCGTCAGCTCGGCTCCGGCATTGGATTCAACCAGTTCATCAAATTGGCGATAGACCTTTTGCAAAGCCTCTTCGCTCCAGATCAGCTCGTTGTCTGGGTCTACATCCAAGGTCAAGACACTGTCACTGGGGACAAAGTCGTTATCCTTGATTTCCGCCGAAAAGATGCGGATATGGCGGGTGGTTGATTTTAGCAGCATGGTCTTAGAAACGCTCCATCGCAGCGGCATGTGGCCGAGTCTATCGCGTTTATTATGACGGAATTGGGGCGAGGGCGAAATTGTGCCGCCCAAAGCCCACCGGTCATGGGAAACGATCGCGTCACGAGACGCTGCCGAAACTAGAGTCCCATTTACTAGAACCCCTACTAGAACCCCATTCCCTAGAACTCCATTTCTTCCGGTTCGGAGTCCTGCCGATAGACTGGCAGCAGCACCGAGAACGTACTGCCCTGACCAAGACGACTATTCACCGTAATCGAACCGCCACAGCGCAGCAGCAACTGTTGCACAATGGTCAGCCCCAAGCCTGCGCCCCCGAAGTCTTCACCTGTGGTCGATCGCACCCGATAAAAGCGATTGAAAATTTTGGGAATCTCGCTGGAGGAAATGCCGAGGCCAGTATCCTGCACATCGATTTGGACATACTCGCCCTGGCGCTTGGCCCGAACCCAAACACGACCGCCCTTGTCTGTAAATTTGATGCTGTTGTGCAGCAGATTGACGATCACCTGACGCAGCCACGGCGCAAGGGACAGCACCTGGGGCAGGGTATCGGGAATGGTGTAGGCCAGCATAATCTCTTTTTCCTGGGCCAGGGGCTGGTAGGTGCTAACCACGCCGGGGACAATTTCGATGAGGGTGAGGGGTTGCAGCGTGGTCTCGCCCACTTGCTCGATTTGAGCCAAGTTGAGCAAACCGCCGATGAGGGAGTTTTGGCGATCGCACTCCGTGTTCAACATCTGGATATACCGCTGCCGCTGATTGGTTTTCAGATTCGGCGAATTAATCAGCGAGAGCGCCGTTTTCATACTCGTGAGTGGCGTACGCAATTCCTGCACCACCAGGTTCAAAAACTCGTCCTTGAGTCGAATCGTATTGGCCAGCTCCTCTTGCTGAAGTTGGAGCGACTCCGCCAGCTCAGCCTGCTTGCGATAGTTGCTCACCCGTCGCCAAAGCTCTTCCTGGCGTTGGAGCTGTTTCATCACCAGCTGATTGAGCATCTGCATCTCCGAGGTGTCCAGCTCCGAAAGCACAAACAGCTGTTCCCAATGGCGCAGCAACGCTTCAATGCTAATGCTGGCATGGGTCGCAATGCTAGCAGACATCGTCAGCGTCACGAATAGGTGATTACTAGGCACCCGCATCAATAGCTGCTGCAAACTACTCAACACCTGACGAACCACCCCAGGCCGAGAGGAGTAAAGCAGTCGCAACTGGGATTTGCTCTCCCCACCCAAGCCCTCGTGGGGGCCAGCCAAGAAATCAGCGGAATCCTTGGGCGCTGATACAGCAGGGCTTTTTGCCCGGCGCGCCAACAGCAACCCCTGAAACTTGGCCGACACCGCCATCAAAAAGTACTCTCCCCGCATCAGGCTACCGCGCTCTAGGGGAATCGCGATCTGTGGCGTTGCCTGGTGAGCAGCCAACCAGTTCTCTCCAGACTCAGTGAGCAGCTCCAACTTGCCCGGCGCGGGGCAATTGAGCTGAAGCGCAACGGATGGCGTTTCGCTGCTCTCCATCGCGCCATCTTCCGCCGGGGAATAAAACACACAGGCAACCTGGGCTGCCTCTGCCTGTTTGCAGTAGCGATCGATTTCGAGCTGCCAACTTTCGCCTCGGGGTAGTCTGGCCCAAACAATGGTCGGCGCGCCCTGCTCAATCAGCAGATCGATAAAGCTACTAACGGCTGACTTAAACGTCGTTGCGCCTGCTGACAGTGGCTGTACACTGGGATCTTCATCCAAGACCATCTCATAGAGCGAGGATTCGTCCATGACACCTCCCGAAAACAGGGTAGCGGTGGGCAGTTCCGCCGATAGCGACTGCTCTAGCACGTTGGAAGTAGTAGGTCGGGGGCTCGCCACGGCGTTAACCTGGTTAGGGGACTAAGTCTTGAACTGGCACAGACAAAAATGATACATGCCAATGCTAGTATGCACGGATTCGTTTTGTCTGGCTTGGTTCGGTCTAAGCTGATTCGGCCTGGGCTGATTCGCCCCGAATTCGTCTTGTGATGATGGATGAAGCCTTAATGATCAGCAGGGGGAGCGATCGCCCTCCCTTCAGTGAACCCAGAAGCAATCGGGGAATAACCCCTCACGGCAATTTTTACCCTGATGCTTGCCAATTTGCCAAGAAGATGTCATAGATGTGTGTCTGCTGTGGGTCTAGTCCATGATTTTTGCCCGCTAACGCCTGTCCGCGACTTGTCCGCGATTTGATTTGTTTACGATTTGTCTGCTATTGGGATTGATGACGATTTATGCCATCTACGACGCTGTCTCGGCCAAGCCATTTTTCTACGGCCCAAACAAGCTGCGATCCGTCTGTTTCTGGGGCTACTGTTTCTGGAACTAGAGGTGCTGAAGCTGCGGGTGGTGCGCCTGCCCTCGTCAGCTTACAAGGGGTGACAAAGCACTACAAGGCTGGGGTACAGGGACTGGTGAATGTTTCCCTCGACATTCCCAAGGGTGGTTTTTTGTGGATCACGGGGCCGTCGGGGTCGGGAAAAACGACGCTCCTGAAGCTGCTCTATGGGGCGGAGCGATCGACCCAGGGGGTTGTGATGGTGCAGCAGCAAGATGTGGGGAAATTGAAGGGCGATCGCCTTTCCCATTTTCGGCGGCAGCTCGGCATCGTTTTCCAAGATTACAAACTGATTCCCAACCGCACCGTCGCAGAGAATATTGCCTTTGTGCTGTGGGCTCAAGGCGTCGCCCCGGAAGAAGTCCAGCGTCGTCTAGCTCCGACGCTGCGCCTGGTGGGGCTAAGCCACAAGGCGGATGCGTTTCCACACCACCTTTCCGGCGGCGAGCAGCAGCGAGTCAGCATTGCTCGAGCGATCGTGGCGACTCCGCCGCTGCTGATTGCAGATGAACCCACGGGCAATCTCGATCCGGATAATGCGCGTCAGGTGATGCGCATTTTGCATCAACTCAACCGCATGGGTGTGACGGTTGTGACGACGACTCACAACGAAACCTTAGTGAAAGAGTCGCCCCATCCCATGGTACACATTGCAGAGGGTCAGCTCAGTTGGTTGCGGCGTTAGTGTGCGGATTGAACGAGCGGATTGAACGGGCAGATTGAACAGGCGGGTTGAATGAGCGGGTTGAATGAACGGGTTGAATGATTCGCTCAAATTTCAGCTCAAGTTTTAGCTTTCAGATTAAGGAAAATTTCAGCTCCAACTATCAGCTTGGTGCTTCGATCATCGATTATCTCATTTTTCTTAAAATTTGTGATTCTTGTGGGAAGATTTTGCGATCGCCACAACTTGTTCGAGCCATCTTAACATTGCGGTTTGCCTCATGAATGGAGCGACAAAATCATCATTCTGACTGGCAAAATTGATCGGGTAGGCGCGATCGCCAATGGCCGTCTGAGCGCCTAGGCAAGGGCGATCGCCCCCCTGGACACATCCTCGCGGGGACTTTCCGGAAAATGTAAAGAAAACTTTCTCTCCCTGTGATTAGGAGAACGGAGCTGGGCATCTATAAGTCATCACCCTATCTACCGCTCTAGGCCAGCGGAGGAATGCAGCTATGGCACAAGTCTCCATCACAACCGCTCCCGAACCAATCACGGTGGCTCCGGTTTGGACATCCGATCGCTCACCGATTTGTGAGGCGAGCTTTTCGAATCGTGTTTTGACAGATTTGCGCCAACAGATAGGAGGAACCCTCAGCCTTCGCGGTATCAATCTCAAGGGTGCAGATCTGCGACAGGTGAATTTGGAAGGCGTTGACTTGAGTGATGCCGATTTATCCGACACAAATTTGACGGGGGCCAACCTGCGCAATGCGGATTTAACGCGGGCAAATCTCTCCCATGCGACGTTAACGAATGCTTACTTAGACGGTGTCGATTTGTGCCATGCCAACTTGAACCATGCACTGTGCAACGGAACCAGCTTGGTGGGCGGACGGCTCTACCAAGCCGATTTATGCAGAGCTAATTTACAACGGGCCTATCTGGTCAAGGTTTATGCCGTAGAAGCGCAGTTTCAGGATGCCATTTTGGACGAAACAGACTTGCGCTGGGCAAACTTGAGCCGAACCAACTTCTCCGGGGCTTATTTGCGCAAGCTCAAACTGGGCTTCAGCATCCAGCGCGGCGCAAACTTGCAAGATGTGCTGTCATCTGAGCAGCGCAAGACTGGGATGTAGAGACCTAGCAAAAGGCCTAGCTCAAGACTAAATTATCCCGATGGATCACGGTTTCCGCACCCACATAGCCCAGAATGGACTCAATTTGGTCACTTTTTTGGCCGCGAATCAGCTGCAGCTCTGCACTGCTGTAGTTGACCAGGCCACGGGCAATCTCGCGGCCCTGGGCATTGCACAAAATGACCGCGTCCTCACTTTGAAACTCGCCTTCGAGGGCGGCAATGCCAGCAGAAAGCAAGGATTTGCCCCGTTCTGCAATGGCAGACACCGCCCCCGTATCTAGAAATAAACGTCCGGAAGGCAAAGTACCGTGGGCAATCCAGCGCTTGCGGGCAGAGGCGGCACTGGCTTGGGGATCAAAGCAGGTGCCGATGGGTTCGCCCTGTAAAATCTTGAGAATGTTTTGGGGCGATCGCCCCTGGGTAATCACCGTCCGAACACCCGCCTTGGTGGCAATGCCCGCCGCCCTAATTTTAGTCGCCATTCCTCCCGTGCCCCACTGGCTTCCTTGTCCTCCAATCTCTGCACTTTCTAGCTCACTCAGATTCGTGACCCGCACAATCGGCTCGGCATCTGGGTTATGGCGAGGATCAGCGGAGTAGAGGCGATCAACATCCGTCAAAATAAACAACCAATGGGCACCAATCAAGTCGGCCAGCTGGGCCGAGAGCGTGTCATTGTCCCCAAATTTCAGCTCGTCGTAGGAAACCGTGTCGTTTTCATTCACCACCGGCACCACCCCAATTTCCAGCAGCTTACGCAGTGTCCGCCGCACACTCACATAGCTGGCTCGGCGCTCAAAGTCCCCTCGAGTGAGCAACACTTGGGCGATCGGCTGACCGAGGGAAGCGAACAAATCGTCATAGGTACGCATCAGCCGACCTTGACCCACCGCCGCCACCGCCTGCTTCAGGTCAATGGTTTTGGGCCGCTCCGTCAGACCCAACCGAGCGCAACCAATCCCCACGGCTCCAGAGGAGACCAAAATGACGTCATAGTTTTGCTGACGCAGTTGGCTGAGGGTTTCCACAAGAGTCGCAATATTGGCCAGCGCCAGCAACCCCGTCTCAGGCTGGGTCAAGCTAGAGGTACCGATTTTTACAACGACAATCTCGGACATAGAGGCTTCCTAGACGTGACTGATAAACGTGGCCTAATTATTCCCCCACAGAGACATCACCCTCCCAAAAACAAACTCCCAAAAACAAACTCCCAAAAACAAACGCCCAAAACAAAGCACCGACATCCCTATAGGTGGGGTCGGCGCTTTGTCAATTTATACGTAGGCCTTACGGCTTTATATTCAGAGCCTTTATGGGCTGGCTCCGTTTCATCTGAAGTTATATTGTCAGAAAATGCTGGCTTAACAAACACACGTAATGTTTGCTTTAGATTTGACCCCAAATGTCTCAACATGCAGACATAAGGCCTCAAACGCATGAATTTTTGTAAAGTATCTTCTCGAAACTTGATATCTTGAACCAACGGCCCTGGCGGCACTAGAGCTGATCTAGAGGCCGTCCTCCTGGCGAGGGCTGGCTGTTCATCCGTCCCCACTTTAGCGATCGCCCTCTATGCGGGGTTCAGCATTGCGATCGCCAGCAGGGGCTCTTGCCGTTGCAAAACTTTGCTGTTGCAAAACTTTGCTGTTGCAAAACTTTGCCGGATGCGACCCAGATTTTCTATCGGGCGATCGACCCATTTAATACTTCTCAGAATACCGCAAAATTCATCGATCAACGATTGATCAACTGAGGTGTGAATTGAGGCCAGGGTCAGCAATAAATCGTCCTGGCTTCGATGATATACAGCTGATATATAGCTGACATACAACGGGGAAAGCTTTTGAGCCAAAGCCTCACTCGCTCCAACCCAGAAAGGCTTTGGCTCTGATGAAATTCAATCCTATCAGATGCAGACAAGCCCAGAAAAGACAGTTTAACCCATCTCATATCCAGGCTCAAAACACGTTTCGATGTCACAAAAGTCAATCAACATCTAAAGTTTTCTGACCAAGAATCTGGCCAAGAAGTCGAGTTTTTGAAATTAGAATTAGATTAGAATTAGAAGTGATAGAATCTCTGGGAATGCACATCCCCAAACAGCCGTGATTCGTTCTGCTCCCATCCCCTTCCCGTCCTCAGCCCCTTCCCTGCCAGACAACCAGCGCTTGCGCCTGTTCTCTGGATCCGCCAATACAGCTCTTGCCCAGGAAGTCGCCCGCTATCTGGGCATTGATTTAGGGCCCATGGTGCGCAAGCAATTTGCCGACGGAGAACTGTACGTCCAGATCCAGGAATCGATTCGCGGCTGTGATGTCTATTTGATTCAGCCCACCTGTCGCCCGGTCAATGACCACTTGGTCGAGCTGTTGATCATGATCGACGCTTGCCGTCGGGCCTCCGCGCGCCAGATCACAGCGGTGGTTCCCTACTATGGCTATGCCCGAGCCGATCGCAAAACTGCCGGTCGCGAATCGATTACCGCGAAACTCGTCGCCAACTTGATGACCGAGGCCGGAGCCGATCGCGTCTTGGCAATGGATCTGCACTCGGCCCAGATTCAGGGCTACTTCGATATTCCCTTTGACCATGTCTACGGCTCCCCGGTGATCATGGATTACCTCTTGAGCAAAAGCTTTTCGGATTTGGTGGTGGTGTCGCCGGATGTGGGGGGGGTGGCTCGCGCGCGCGCCTTTGCCAAGAAACTCAACGATGCCCCCTTAGCGATCATCGACAAACGCCGTCATGCCCACAACGTCGCAGAGGTGATGAACGTGATCGGCGATGTGGCAGGCAAGACGGCGGTGCTGGTGGACGACATGATCGACACTGCCGGAACCATTAGTGAGGGAGCCAAGCTCCTGCGCCGGGAGGGGGCCAGCAAAATCTATGCCTGTGCCACCCATGCGGTGTTTTCGCCGCCTGCGATCGAGCGTTTGTCTCAACCCGGCTTATTCGAAGAAGTGATCGTCACCAACACCATTCCCCTCGCACCAGACCAGCAGTTTCCGCAGCTCACGACGCTCTCTGTGGCCAATTTGCTCGGGGAAACTATCTGGCGAGTTCATGAAGAAAGCTCAGTCAGCATCATGTTTCGCTAGCGCTGGTTCCGTTCAGCATCCACACCGGCCCACCATCCTCTCGACTAGGCATCCACATCGACAAAGGTATCCGTGGGCCTTTGAGGGGCAGGCCAGTCTTCGTTTTCGCCGCCAATGATCAGTTCTTCAATGACGACGAAGTCCTTGGAGAACTGCTTGAGCATGTTGGCGAGGATATCGAGGGCGATCGCATCGCTTGTCCCCAGATCAAACCAGCACCGCGCCCAGATGCCCTCAAACTCCACATCCCCCATGTTGTGCATCAGCGCCATCAACGTACTGTCGGCGCGATCGTCGCTGTACTCCATGTAGGACAAATCTAGGCCTTCATCCTGAATCTGCAAATTTTCAGCATTAAAGCCACCCAGTTTGCCAATAAAAAACCAGGAGTCAAACATCTCTTCAACCAAGTTGCGCTCTGCAATGGAAGGTACGGCCTCAAACCGCAGCCAAATCCAGAGGTCAAAGGCGTTATATTCTCGAAACCGGATATCCATAGGGGCAGGGTCTGAGGGAATGGGGAGTAGGAGAGGGACAAACCTGATTCCTCTCCCTAACACACTACCAAGAATCTCCGCAGCGCTCCGCCTATACCGGAAGGGTTAGGGGGTGGCGAGACAGAGCGCGACCGAGAGGGAGCCATGATGTGAAGCGTGAAGACTGCCGTTGGTGGGTTCCTTTGTTGGTGTCGATGTGGGGTTGGAGCTTGTGAAGACGGTCTAGCAGGGGTGGCAGCACATTCATGCCGCAACCTAGCCAAGAGTCTGGGAAACAGGAATCTTCGACCATACCCGTTAGGGTTGGGAGGAGAGCGTCAAAAGAAACTCGCCGAACAAAGGCCCCCTGACCGATCTAGATCTGCCTAGAGTTTTGGCAAGGTGCTCACGGGTGGCCCCCAGGGATCGGTCTTGTCATCGCGAATGGCATCGCGCTGGGGATCGCAAGCGCGGGACTTGGAATCTAGGCTTTGGACATTTTTGCAGGCTTCATAGAAAATTTGCGCCACCAAGTTATCGGGCATGGTCGCTGAGGCTTGGAGTGCCTTGGTAAACAGGGGCTGGGCTTCGGCACGTTTGCCCTGGGCTGCCAAAATCTGTGCCTTGAGATAATTCATCTCGGCGTGGTTGGGCTGATCCTTGAGACCGGCATTGATGGCAGCGAGTGCCTGATCGTTGTCCTTCATGGTGCGGTAGCCCGTGGCCAGCGCCCAGTTGGCCAGGTAAGCCGCTTTGAGATTCGTGTCACGCACCGACTCCAACTTTTGGATCGCCGCCTTGCTATCAGACAGCGGTAGGTAAATCGCCATCATCATATCCAAGAAGCCCTGAACCAAATTCAGCTCGGGATCATTGGCGTCGATCGTCCGCGCTTTTTTCATCGAGCCATAAATCCCGCGCATTTTGCCAAAGGCCGCAGACATGCCTCGTACCGGGCCATCCTGGGTGATGGCATAGGCTCCATCCAGAAAATCCGCCATTGCCAGATAGAGATTGCCCCGGAGCTGGGAAGGCTTGTCTCCCTTCTTGCTGAGGCCCTTGGCAGCGGTCTCGGTTTGATCTGCGTAGGTGCTGATCAAGGACCAATTTTTATCGTCTGTGTTGTTAAAGGCCAAAAGCGCTTGGAGCGTATACATCAGCGGCTCGCTGGCCTCTCGGGTTTCGACTTGTTTGAGCAGCGCCTGGGCCGCCTTGTAGTCGCTCTTTTTGAAAATCAGTTCAAAGGCTTCACCCGTTTTGGCTCCCATGGGCGACGCACCAGACCGAAAGGGATCAGCCGCCAAGCTCGGGAGACCAAAGCCGACGCTCAGCAGCATCGCAGCAGCGAAGGCCCGCAGCGATCGCCCCGAAACGCCCATCGTCAAATCAGCCGCTGTCGAATGCTTGCCAAACGAGCCAACCAAACCAGAGGGAATAACCATGAATCGCGCAATCCTTAAATAGCAGAAAATAGCAAAAGCAGAAAATCGCAAATGAATCATTACCCGATCTCGAGGGCCGCCGCAATCTCGAGAACCGCCACAGCAGCAACCACGCAAGTCGCCCTGAAGCCCAGGCCAAGGGTCATAGACGGAAGCCAGTAGCGCAAGTTCCAGAACACAAGTCCCCGAGGCCCAGCCCCCTGAAAACCTCCCAGTCTGCGTAAAAATTGCCACAATGGATAGCGTAGCTGCTAAACCGTATCTGCCGAGCCATATCCGCCGAGCACCCCCTCGCCATGCTCTATCTGAGAAATCTCTCCTACCACCCCGCCGCAACGCCAGATCCCATCCTCGATCAGCTCAACTTGACCCTGGCCTCGCAGCAGTTGGGTCTTGTGATTGGTCCCAGTGGTTCTGGCAAAAGCACTCTCCTAGAAATTTTAGCGGGACTCGCCCAGCCCACGGCGGGAGAAATTGCTTGGCGCGAACAGATCCTGACCCCCCTTCACCTGCAGCAATTGGGCGGGCTGGTGTTTCAGTTTCCAGAGCGGCATTTCTGTGGTGGCACAGTGCTCGAAGAATTGCGCCTGGGACATCCGGAATTGGGGAGCGATCGCGTCCACAGCGCCCTCGAAGAAGTCGGCCTAGGCCACCTCTCGCTCAACAATCCGCCCCACGCCCTCAGCGGCGGCCAGCAGCGCCGACTCGCCCTCGCTGTCCAGCTGATCCGCCAACCTCACCTGCTGCTCTTGGATGAACCCACCGCTGGCCTAGATTGGTCGATGCGCCAACAGCTCGTGTCGCTGTTGGCTCGGCTCAAGGCCAAATGGACGCTGTTGATTGTCACCCATGACGCGGGGGATTTGATGCCGATCGCTGATTGTGCCTGGTATTTGGAGCGGGGAGTGTTGAAATCGGCCCAGGTGGGCGTTGCCGAAGGGAAATCCCAGCCAGGGCACCCGAGATTCACAGGGCACGATCAATTTAATTTTCGCTAAGCTAGAAACAGCGACTCCCCCGAGCCGTAGAGAACCGACCCGCTCGGGCCGGATGGATCCACACAACAGCTTTACGCAAGAGACGGGCAAAAGACGGCATGGCAGACCAACTGATTCGAGCAGTGGCAGCGGATGGTGGCATTCGTGTGGTGGGTGTGGTGACCACGGACTTGACCCAGGAGGCCCGCGATCGCCACCGGCTTTCCTACCTTGCCACGGTTGCCCTGGGCCGCGCCATGGCCGCAGGCTTGCTCCTGGCCTCGAGCATGAAACAGCCCCAGTCTCGGGTCAATTTGCGCATCAAGGGGGCAGGGCCACTCAAGGGATTGATGGTAGATGCAGGACTCAATGGCACGGTGCGGGGCTATGTGGACAATCCGACGCTAGAACTTCCCCTAAGTGAGGCAGGCCAATTCAACGTCGGTGCGTCCCTGCGGCCCGGATATCTGTCTATTTTTCGGGATATCGGCTACGGCCAGCCCTACAACAGCACCGTAGAGCTGCTTTCGGGCGAAGTCGGCGAAGACGTGGCCTACTACCTCGCCAGCTCGGAACAGACGCCCTCGGCAATGGTGCTGGGTGTGTTTACCCATGATGCTGGCGTCGAATCGGCAGGGGGACTACTGGTGCAAGTGTTGCCCAAGGCCGCTGAAGACGAATCCTTGGTGGCATTGCTCGAATCTCGTATTAGCGGCCTCAAGGGTTTTCCGAGCTATTACGCAACGGCCGAACTCTCGCCGAAATCATGCAGGACTTGCTGGGAGATTTGGGTCTAGAAATATTCCCGCAGGTGCAGCCCCTGCGGTTTTATTGCCCCTGCTCGCGCGATCGCGTCCTTGCCGCACTTAACCTATTTGGCGGCGAAGAACTACGCGACATGGTCGAAAAGGACAACGGAGCCGAAGCCACCTGCGAATTGTGCGGCGAAGTCTATCAGATCGAGCGGCAGGAGCTAGAAGATCTCATTGAATCCCTAGAAGCCCAGCCCCAAGCCAGCTAACCCCAGCCGCAAGTTCAGATGTAGGAACGAAACACGATTCGTCCGGCCAATACCCGTTCCCTAGCGCAGGAAACTGCTAACCGCCCAGAGTACAACCAAGGCACAAATCGCAGAAAGCTGAGCACTCCCCAAGCCTAGGCCCGACAACATCGCCCCAGGAACTGCAAGAGCCACCAGCGTTCCGAGGACGAGTCCGCCCAAAAGACCCACAAACGAGAGCAACACCGCTCGCCCAAACCGACCTTCCTTGCGGTTCAGAAAATAAATCGCAGCGGCCCAACCCGCTGCCAGCGGCAACTGAAGCGCTTCCTGGGGTGCAGTTGCGAGGGAAAACAAGGTTACGCCCACCAAGGTTAGCGTAATCCCAGCCGGCAGCCAAATATCCTTCGGCTCCGGCTGGTCAACCAAAGCTTTCATCCAACTGGGCAGCTTCGGGGTCGCCGCTGGTTCGCTGGGCGCAGGGGCTGGAGTCGAACGCTCGGGAAAGCGAATCCGTTCGGGCACCTTGATTTTTCCCTCTTGGCGCATCTTGAGACGATGCATCAAGACTGCGTCGTAGGCCGCTTCGATCGCCTCCACCCGCGTACCGTCAGCTGATTCATCGAGATTCGTCATCAACCGGTTGCGTGCCTCCTGAATTTCATCAAAGGAAGCGTTATCCGTAACCCCTAAGAGCTCATAGGGAGTCTGTTCGCTCATTCACAACCTCCAAAGCAGCCCCATCATGTGTCAAATCGTAAAGTCAGCAGAGAATCTCTCCACCAGTCTAAGGCGATTTCTCCGGAAAGTCCGGCGAGCCCGCCCTGGTTTTAACCTATTTAATCTACTCTAACCAATCTAACCAAAACTCCCCACAATTGGCGGGGCGTCCTAGGTCTGCCTTGAGGATTGCATCCGGCCTGAACCGCCTGAACCGCCGGCCTGAAACGCTAGTATGGAAAGGGCCTGAACAACCCGTCAACTACGGGCTGTGAGGCAATGCAAAACTGTACAGATTCACATCCTAAACTTTATGGCAGCCTTAAAAAAGGGATCCCTGGTTCGCGTGGTGCGTGAGCAAATTGAGGGGAGTGTAGAGGAGACCGCCAGCGATGCTCGGTTGCCCTCCTATATTTTCGAGACGGATGGCGAGGTGTTGGATATCCAGGGTGATTATGCTTGGGTGAAATTTGCCCTGCCCGTGCCCAATATTTGGTTTCGCGTGGATCACTTGGCCACTGTCTAGTCGCGGGTCTTCGTTCTTAACTGCTCCTATCCCTTAATGTCACTGCTCCTATTCCTTAATGTCATTGATCAGCTATGCCTCCTGTTGTTTCCAAGGCTGCCCTGTCGCCTGTGGCCTTGGTGCTGCTGTCGATTCTTTCGACCCAGGTAGGGGCTGCGATCGCCAAGCCTCTATTTTTAGAGCTTTCGCCCCCCGGTGTGGTGCTGCTGCGACTGGGTTTTGGGGCGTTGATGCTGATGCTGTGGAAGCGGCCCGATTGGGGCCGCTATAGCGCTCAGGAGTATCGCTTACTGGTACTGTTTGGCCTGTCGATCGCCGCGATGAATGGTTTTTTCTATGGGGCGATCGCGCGCATCCCCATCGGTATCGCCGTGACGGTGGAATTTTTGGGGCCGCTGGGGATAGCGCTGCTCAAGTCGCGGCGGCGGCTCGATTTGCTCTGGGTGGCCTTAGCGGGGGCGGGAGTGCTGCTACTCTCACCCACACCGGGGTCGGCGTTGGACCCGTTGGGACTGGTCTACGCGCTCATCGCGGCGGTGGGCTGGGGCAGCTATATTTTGCTCTCGGCGAAGGCTGGGGAATCCTTCATCGGTGCGGATATCTTGCCCATTGTGATGACTGTGGCCGCGATCGCCCTGCTCCCCAGCGGTCTGATCACGGGGGGCGCTGCTCTTGGGTCTCCTCGGCTCTGGGCGCTGTGTGCATTGGTGGGCTTTTTGTCCTCGGTGGTGACCTACACCCTAGAAATGGCAGCGCTCAAGCGCATGGCAGTAAATGTGTTTGGGGTATTGCTGAGCTGGGAGCCGGCGATCGCCTCCTTGCTCGGCTTCGTGATGTTGGGGGAAGTCCTGTCTGGGCGATCGATCTTGGCTATTGGGCTCGTCAGCTTAGCCGCAGCGGGATCTGCCCAAGGGGAAGTGGCTCGGGTTTAGCAGAACGGGGCGAGCCGGTTTATGTCCCGTAGGTTTGCACAAAAGTGGCTCGACGGTTGGGGCGTTGGGTGTAATGATCCAAACTGTGAACCCTGCAAGGCCAACGTCCGGGTCAAACTATGGCGCAATTTCAGAGGACTAATGATGACCTTACAGACGGGCACCCTGTAGACGAGCACTCTCTGGATCTAGACACCGAAGCTCTAGATATCGATGCTCTAGATATCGATGCCACCATCAGCCTTGCATCCTTGCGAATCTTGGTAGCCGAGGCTAAGCCGCGCGATCGCAATCTCCTCTTACAACTGCTGCGCCAGTTGGGGTACAACGCCCCCGCTGTTGACAATGGCGATGCCGTCTTAGACGCCTTACAAACTGCCGACTACGACGTGATTTTTATGGCGCTGGAGATGTCCCCGCGAGATGGCTTAGCCACCGCCCGCAGCATTCGCCAGACAATACCTGCGTCTCATCAACCCTACTTGATCGCTCTAGCGATGCAGCCCGACCAGCAACCCAGCTGTCGAGCCGCAGGGATATCCAGTTATTTGCGGCGACCGATCGCCCTGCTTGAGTTGCAGGGCGTACTGCAAGCTGCTGCCCAGTATCGCTTACAACGACCCGACCTCCAGCGGTTGCGCCTCGCAGATCTGGAGGTGCAAAGAGCAGGTGGAAGAAACGCACAAACCCCAAAACAGACTCCAGAGCCTTTCCTCCCAGACTCAGCACATAGCTCGCTAGACCCCTGTGCTCTAGAGGTTTTACGACAAATTGCAGGGGAGTCTGCGGAGGATTTTGTTGCGGAGATGATCGACAGCTATTTGCAAGAAATACCGCACTTGGTCGCGGGGATGACAGGGGCGATCGCCCAGGCAAATTTTGCTGACATCGTCCGCCATACCCACTCGATCAAGAGCATGAGCGCGGCCCTGGGTGCAACACAATTGGCCGAACATTGCCAGCAAATCGAAATTTTGGCCCATCATCCGAAGGAACAAGACAGCACGTTGCGAATTGTGGCCGCATTGCAGCGATCGCTCAACGCCGAGCTAGAGGAGGTTTGCGAAGCCCTCAAGGCTGCGCGTCCAACGGTGTGAATCAAGCCGCAAGGGTAAGCCCAACTGGCAAAACTCAACTCAGGCAGTGCTAAATCTCAGTAGACCCTGGCACAAATCAATACCCTCACCCACCGAGGAAGAGGGACTTTGAAGTGGCTCCCCTTCTCCCATTTTGGGAGTAAGGGTCTGGGGGATGAGGGGGCTGATTATTTTCAGACAAGAGATCTCAAGAGATCTAGTGTGAGTCTGGCGATTAAAACCCCGCAAAAGCTGACGAACAGCGCTTCGCCCCCACTTCAAACATCCCTTAAATCAGCAGCAAATCAGCAATAAATCATCAGCACAGCAACAACGCCCAACTCAGACCCCATCACTCAAGCGGCATAGCTTAAACAGCATCAGTAATCACTTGCAGACAAAAAATGTCATTTATGCAACATCACTGCTAACGTGGGAGGTGCTAGTTTCTTCGGCGAATGTAAAACCGCAGACTTTCGGTCCCCTGTCGCAAATCCGGCTGAAGTCTATGGAGCGATTTGGAGATTATCAGCCATGTTCTCTTCAGCCAGTGCCCACGACTCCAACAAAACTCCCGAGAACATCGACTCCAAGGTCCAATCCCCCAGGTCAGCGATTCGGGCAAGAGTGTTTGCGATCGCCACTTTCGATACCAATGGCATCCTAGAGCACAGCGAATTTTGCCACGATCGCCCCGCAGCCGACTGGGCTGAGGCTGTTTTTGCGGCGATCAGTTTCAAAGGCCTGCTGGATGCCATGCTTAATCATCAGCCCTTTCGCTATGCCAAGGTGACCAGCGACAGTCATGTGGTGTTCTTGGTGCGGCGGCGGCGGCGCTATGTGGCACTTTTGACCGAGCCCCCAGAATCCTGGGCGGAAGAAGCGGAGATTCGCGCCAGCTTGCAAACCATGGGAACCGGGGATTTACTCGAGCTGGTGCGATCGCTTGAGGTACAGACGCAGGCTGTGAGTTAAGACTGTGGGTTAAGGCTGTGGGTTAAGGCTGTGGGTTAAGGCTGGAGACTTGGGCTTCAGGGCAGTTTGAGGAGCGCCAAGTCACTGAGCACCTGTTCGGCACTGGTGTAGCGATCGCCAAAGTGATACCGGGTCATCCGCGCCAGAATCTGTTGTAGTTCGGGCTGGACATGTTTTTGTACGAACGGCTGCCACACCAAATCACCCGATCGGGATCTTGCTCCATCATGTGGGGCGGAATGCCGGTGAGGGCACGGATAGCAATCACCCCTAGGGCGTAAATATCACTACTCACACGTGGATGCCCAGCCAACTGTTCTGGCGGCGCATAGCCTTGGGTACCAATGGAAATCGTTTGCTCAGCAACCGCTTCGTTTTGGGGCCGCATTTGTTTGACTGCGCCAAAATCAATCAACACCAGGGCTCCATCGAGACGACGCATGATGTTATTGGGTTTGATGTCTCGGTGGATGATGCGGCGCTCGTGGATAAATCCTAAGGTCGGCAGTAGCTCTCGCAACAAAGCAACGACCTTGGCCTGGGGCCAGCGCTGATCTTGGGGCAACTCCTGGCTGAGGGGATGCCCCTGGATAAACTGCTCCACCAGCAAAAATCTGCGCCTTCTTCGAAATAGGCCAAGAGCTGGGGGATGCGATCGTGCCGTCCTAGGATTTCTAAAATTTCCGCTTCCGCCTGGAACAGTCGCCGAGCCACCCCAACAAACTGGTCATCCTGACGACCAGGCCGTAGACGCTTGACGACGCATTCTGGCGCACCTGGCCGCTGGGTGTCGGTCGCCACATAGGTGATGCCAAATCCTCCGGCAGCCAGCACCTGCTTAATTTGGTAGCGATTGGCAACCATGCCGTCTCGTTGAAAGCTAGAGCGCTGGGGATTAGGACGCGGCAGGATGGGGCTACCGGTTTGGGTGTCGAAGGTGGCAGGGTTGGCCAGATCCATGGGACTGCTGGGGCTGGGGGCGATCGCAGCTGGGCTCAGCTGACGACTGACGGCCAGACGCAGCGCCAAAATTGCCTGTTCCTGCTCCTCGGCCCGCGCGGCCAGGATGCGTTGGTCACGCTGGGTTCGATAGCTGTTGTGGCTGATCATGGCGATGCTGCCGCTGACTAAACCCACGACCGGAGCGACGATGGGTAGCCAAGTGCTGCCCAAAAATAGTGCCCCAGTGGCGAGGAGGAGAAGGGCGATCGCCCCTAGCTCCAGCAAGACCAGCATCAGCGGATTTCGCACCAACCCAGTCAGGGCCACCCCCAAAATTGTACAAGCAACAATGAGCAACAGCTCTGCAGCCTCAGGCCAGACCTGGATCAAGGGACGAATCAGGGGACGAATCGCCTTCGTATCATCATGGCCCAAAACCGCATCGAGCAACTGACTCACCGCCTGGGCATGAATCAACACCCCCGCCATATCCAAGCTGCCCTTTTCGCTCCTGGCAAACGGGGTCAAAAAGAAATCCTTGTCACTCAACGCAGTGCTGCCAACCAGCACAATCTTACCCTTGACCCACTCGGGCCGAATTTTCCCCTCCAAAAGATCGTAGAGCGTCACCGTTCGAGCAAAGTCACGGGCAGATCGGTAGTTAAACATCACTTGCCAGCCATCATGTTGCACCGTCTGGTAGCCCCCATCACTGTGAAAAAATGGGCGAATCGTTGCCTTGCCCCAATCGAACACATCATCCTGATCACGCTTGGGAACAGGGTTGATCCCTATCCCCCGTAAGTAGCGCTCTGCCAGTCGATAGGCAAAGGAATACTCCACGTTACCCGTTTCATCATCCCAAGTCAGCAACAAATTACGCCGCAAAATGCCATCTGGATCCAGGATGACGTCATTGAAACCAATCTGATCCGCAGGCATATCCGGCGGGGCAACCCCATTGGGATTTGCATCGGTGGGCAGCAGTCGTATCCCAATCACATTGGGGTACTGAAGTTGATTATGCAACAAATTTGTGCCCGGCGGGTGGGGAAAATCACGATAGATATCCAAGCCAATGACACGAGGCTGGTGCTGCTGAAGGTTGGCGAGGGCCTGGGCAAACAAGGCATCAGAAATGGGCCAGCGCTTCGCCTTTTGAATATCCGCCTCGGTAATGGTAATGATCAAAAGGCGTTCATCCGGCCCAGGGTGGGGTCGCAGCCGCATCATCAGGTCGTAGGCGCGCAGTTCCCAGGCTTGCAATCCGCCAGCTTGACGCACCAGGACAACGCTACTGCTGGTGATCAGGCTGACGAGCAGCACCGGTCGCGCAGCCTTGAGCATCGCGGCCAAGGCCTGTCTGGAGCGCTGCATCCATGCCCGCAAAACGCTGCGCCCTGGCTGCTGGAGTTGGAGCTGGGTCGGCGGAAATTCGCGACTCGGGTTTCCAGAGGGGCTAGGGGACATATATGCTACGAGACTTGGCGACGAGGCATGGATAACAGGGCTCCCCAGATGACACAGCGCCGATGTGGATCAAGGGCTGAAGGTTCATGGGCGCTGCTCTGCCGACGCTCTATGCTGCCCAAAATTTTAGCCAGCGCAACAAAACGGATCTGGCTTTTCTCTGATCCAGCGAGGGACTGATGGATTTGGGATGATCTAGGTTGCGCAATGACCGGTTTGGGCGGGTGAGTTGGCCTGTTCTGGTCGGGTGGTTATACTGAAGTGAGTACACCTAATCTACCCAGGAGCGTGTTATGCAAACCTATCGCTACCCGAATCTGCCCTAGAGGCTTGTTATAGGGACAGATTTCCATCTAACGCGCCCAATTCGTAACTAGATGGACTAGATTCAGTCAAACAATATTGTTCGACTGCTCAGACCACATGCAGCTTGAAAATGACAACTCGAATTCACTGAGTGAGATTGCAATCAGGAAGGTAGTGAAATGTTATTTGAATATAAGGAAGTGTGGACTAGGAAACTTGCTGTTTTTTTAGCTACGCTATTGCCCATATCAATTATTTGCCAGCCAGCAAATAGTCAAATACCTACCGATTCTTCCCCTGTACCAATTGCATCACCACCTCTTATGCTCATTGTGCAGATTGACTCTGATGAGCAGGTATATATTGATGGACAACTCGTTGCATATAATATTCCACATGCTCCATTACCCCTGGATGATCAACTATCTCGTATGGTGATGGACTTTGATCGTTCTAATCAATGTGGATTAGTAGTGCTTACTGCTTCCACTACAACGAAATATACCTCAGTTATGGGAATGATAGACATTTTAAGGGCCTTGGGAGTCAGTCGCATAGCGTTAGGGTTTCCACTTAACTCTCAAGATGGTGTCCTTGCCCCTATATCCGCAATTGTTGAAATGAATCAACTATCACCACCTACAATTGGTTCTCTTTATCCATCTAACTGCTCTCGACAGCCGTTTGAGATTCCTGAAGCCTCTTCAAGTCCTTCTCTCAATATTCCTGAGATCCCTTCACTTCCACCTCTACCAAATATCGTTTCTCCGAGTAGATAAAGCACAGTCGAACAATCCCGTTGCACACCGATCGCACGATGACGATTTATATTTCACAGAGCAGTATTTTTGTAAATCGACTCAGTAGTTTTGACATGAAGCGATCTCCCTCCTTAGTTCCAAGCTTTGATTCAATGCTTCTGCCTGCAATTCAGGCTCTACAAAGTTTGGGTGGTTCTGGAACAACTGAGGAGATTTATGAGAAAGTGGTGCAGCTTCTTAGTCTCCCTGACAATGTGCTTGAAATTCTGCATGGCAGTACATCACAAAGTGAGGTTGAATACCGACTTGCATGGAGTCGAACTTATCTGAAGAAGTATGGGCTTTTGCAGAATTCAGCGCGCGGTGTATGGTCTTTAGTCTCAATGTCCATCAATCTTGACGATCTTGATCCCAAAAAGATTGTTAGGGTAGTTCGAGATGCTGATAAAAACAAGGCTGCGTCTTCAGATGCGTCACATGAAGCTGTTGGAGCTATAGAAGCGTTAGAAGAGCTTGCATGGCATCAACAGCTTCACAAAACCTTACTATCGTTAGATCCGTCTGCGTTTGAGCGTCTGGCACAGCGTTTACTGCGCGAATCCGGATTTATTCAGGTACAGGTGACGGGTAAAGCCGGTGATGGTGGGATTGATGGTGTTGGGATTGCTCGAATCAACGGCTTTTTGAGCTTTCACGTTCTCTTTCAATGCAAGCGTTATCAAGGTTCGGTAACAGCAGGTCAAATTCGAGACTTTCGTGGAGCAATGCAAGGGCGTACTGACAAGGGCTTATTTATCACGACTGGTACATTTACAAGAGACGCAATCAAAGAAGCCACACGAGATGGTGCACCACCTATTGATCTGATAGACGGTGAACAGTTAGTTCAACGATTGAAGGAGTTGGGGCTTGGTGTCAGAATAACAATGATAGAGTCAGTTGAAATTGATACCAATTGGTTTACAACCATTTAACAAAGTTGAACGGCATTGGGCACGGGTGAACCGAGAGCGTCGGGAATTCATTCCTATCAAAACCATTCGCGAGCTGCCAAAAAGTGTCACCTCCGAACAAGACAGTGCCCCTCAGACAAGTTGACCTAGAGGATACGGTATCATGGGCAAAGCCTGAAGAGGCCTGACTTCCTCAATTTCCACCCCAGATTTCTATGACTTCGCCCGCGCAGATTCCGGTCGTGATCAATGGTGCCACGGGCAAAATGGGCCGGGAGGTTGTAAAGGCGATCGCCGCTGCCTCCGACCTACGGCTGATCGGCGCCTTAGGACGCAACCTCGACAACCTCGGCAAAGACGCCGGAGAACTGGCGGGCTGCGGGCCGATCGAAGTTCCCATCACCAACGACCTGGAAGCGATCTATGCGATGGCCTCTCAGGAGAAGGAAATCCCGGTGGTCGTCGATCTGACCCACCCCTCCGTGATCTATGAGAATGTGCGAGCGGCGATAGCCTACGGCCTGCGTCCGGTGATTGGTACCACGGGTCTGACGGTGGCTCAGATGGCCGATTTGGATAGTTTTGCCCGCAAGGCCAGTATGGGCGGTCTGATTATTCCCAATTTCTCCATTGGCATGGTGCTGCTACAACAAGCTGCCGTTCAAGCCTCACGCTTCTACGATCACGTCGAGATCATTGAGTTGCACCACAACCAAAAGGCCGACGCCCCCAGCGGTACTGCAGTCAAAACGGCGCAGTTACTCGCGGAGTTGGGCAAGACATTCAACGCGCCAGCGGTGGAAGCGGCAGAGCACTTGGCTGGGGCACGCGGAGCAGACGGCGGCGAAGGTATTCGGATTCACAGCGTGCGACTGCCCGGACTGGTGGCGCACCAAGAGGTAATTTTTGGAACCCAGGGTGAAATTTATCGCCTGCGGCACGACACGAGCGATCGCGCCTGCTACATGCCTGGTGTCTTGCTTTGCGTTCGTAAAGTCCGTGACCTCGAAGGTCTGGTGTATGGCCTAGAAAAAATTCTTTAAGGACAACAACAAACCTGCTGAATCAGGCCAGTTTGAATTTTGGCACTGTTTTTTCTGCGCAGAAATTTGTGTTAGTTTTAGCGAGAAACCACCTTCTTGTCGTGGAAATTTCATATTTATGTGGTTGATATCGGAGGAAGTCTGGGCGGATTGCGATCGCGCCCCCATATTCCTAAGTTTCCCGCAGCGGTACAGAATTTTTATCGACACCGAAAAGACCATCTTTCACGTATCTGCATCGCTGTCCTTGTAGTTAAAAGTGTTGAGCAAAACACATCAAGGCGATCTTCAATGTCCTCTTCCTATCTCGAAAGCAGCATTGCTAAACTGTCTGTCCTCGGCGCAGTGGTCATGGCTGCGGCTAGCCTCTGCACCAGCAACCCGACTGGAGCAACGACACAAAACTCGATTTCTGAACTCGATCGTGGGACGGGTCGTTTGAATTTCGTGGCCTATCGCGGGACAGGCCGCCTCCAGGCTGCGGATCATCGGGGGACAGGTCGCTTAGAAAGCGTAGCTTATCGAGGGACGGGTCGGCTTAATGCGTTCAATTATTCCAATCGGAATTCCTTCAACTATCGCGGTAGCAAATGTGGGTTTTCTCAGGGAAATCTGGCCTAAGCAGCAGCAGTTTGATTGTTTTGCGATCGCTAATTCCAACAATTTTCGCAATCCCAATAATTTCCACAATTCCAACAGCTGAACAGCCAAGCAGGTGGACAGCCAAGCAGCCGGACGAGCGCGGCTCGTCTCTACCCCAAAACCATGTCACTCAAAACCATGTCACTCAAATTTATTGCCACCCGCACCAACGGCTTCCCCACGGGCTACGTCACTCACCGCTAATGTCACTCACTGCTAATGTCACTCACTGCTAAGCAACCCAGATTGACACCTTCAAGCTAGGGACTTTACCAGAATAAAAAAACTATGGTACAAATAAACTACAGTATCGGCGGTAGGATTTTGTAACCATGAGCTATTCCTCTGAAGCCACCTCTCTCGATCTTCATGCTGCAGTGCAGCCAGATTCTCCAGTCGATTCCCATGCGGATTTGGGGATTCGGGAGTTTGCTCGGCATTACGGTCACTCCGAGGCCGAAGTACGGCGAGCGATGCGGCAGCTCGGGGTCAGTGGCAGTTCCCCAGGGCGCGGGCGACCCACGCGGCTTTCGTCCGACGAACAGGGACACATTTTGGCTTATATGGAAGGGCCAGCGGAGCCTGTCCCTGTCTTAGCGGTTTCTGGGGATCCGGTTCAGCACCAAGCGTTGACCCAGCGAGACTGGGTTCAGCCGGAGCCGTCTACTCAGAGCGCACCCATTCAAAGTGCACCCATTCAAAGTGCACCCATTCAAAGTGCACCGACTCAGACTGAAGCGATGCAGACTGGGGCACTTCAAAACGTGCCGATTCAAGACATATCCCATTGGGATGAGCCCCAAGAGGCGCTTCAGCCTGGGCCTGTGGGGGGCGATCGCTATTCGCCTTCTGATTACCCCATGGCCCATTATCCAGCCTCAGCCTATCCCGCCCATCCAGGAAAATTGCAAATTTCTGCAGGTAACCACCGCACAACAGTAACCCCGCCGCCCTTGCCCCAATCCTATGATTTGGCTCAGTTTCGTTGCCCAGAGGCCATCCCGGCGATCGCTGACCCCGGTGAAGTGGCCAACCAGGCCATGGCGGCCATTGATGCTCTGGTCAACGGCATGGAGGCCGATATTCGCCAACAGCGCCAGCAACTCCAGGAAACCCAAAGCGCCGCCCAGGCGCTCCGGCTCAAGGCCAAGCATTTGCAAGATAAAAAGCTGGAGTACATGATTCAGTCCACGGCAATTGGTCAGTCACAGCAGCGTTGCACCGCCGAAATTCAGGAGGCTCTGGGGGAGGTGCAAACCTTGGGAAAGTCGCCAAACAACGAGCAGGAGCCGCTCTAGCCCTGGCGTTTATGGCGCTGATTTTGGGTGTGGGTGCGTTTGCCCTCGTCGCATCTGCGCCGCGTTCGGAGTTTCCCGACCGGTCGGGGCAGGGCTACAGATTTTGAATGGACTAGCGGAGAATGCCGCTGGGGGAAAGCGATCGCGATCACTGCCACTCACCCAAATTGCTGCCATATTGAAATTCACACACACCAGTCAAACTCAGGCTGCGTCAAGGTGCTTCTGAACTGAATTTTTCCGCGAGGGCTCTGCATTGCAGAGCCCTCGCTGTTTACACAGAAATTCAATAGACCTCTTGCATGAAAAGAAACAGCCCCCCCATCCCCCAACCCCTTACTCCCAAAATGGGAGAAGGGGAGCTGGATCAAAGTCCCTCTCCTCCCGTGGGTGAGGGTTTTGGTTTGTGCAAACGGTCTAATCACTCTCAAATCCCTGCGGACGAATCCAGGTTGACATCTGGCGCAAAAATTCGGTAGGTGGTTTTTTCGAGGACGTTGAGGGCTTGGAGGGAGCCGCTGATCAAAGCAAGCGCGGCCTTGGGCTGGCGCACCAGCGCGATCGCCAGTTTCACACTATTCAAGCTGCCATCGGCCCGCGTGGCCCCAGATAAATCAGGCAGATCGCGATACAAGTCGTCGCTGATGATGCGGACGGTAGCGATCTGGAGGGAGCCAAGGCTCTGGGCGATCGCGCCCGCTTCCATGTCCACCACTTGGGCCTGGGCCTGAAGCCGCTGTTTTTCTTCGGCTTGGTGAATGAGGCGATCGCAACTGAGCGCCGTCACCCGCTCGGCCTCGGGCAAGCGCTGGTGCAGCGCCGCCACCGCCGAGCCCTCCCAGCATGGCCTCCCGCTGGCGACACCACCCGCTCATAAATCACCACAGCGCCCACTCCCAGCCGAGGTGACAAACTGCCCGCCACCCCCAAGACCAGCACCCGCCGAGCACCCGCCAACTGGCCCTGGCTGAGGGCGGACACAAGTCGCGTTGTTGTGGCCCCTGGCCCATGCGATCGCCAAAACCGGAATGCTAGCTTGGGCGCGCCTTAGCCCTCGGCGCACCGCAGCGGCCTCTGCGCCCTGGGGCACGAGGGCGCAGTCAAAGGACAACTCAGTCGTCAAGGCTAGCTCAGTACATCTCACATCAAATCTCACGCCAAATCTCACATCAGTCGGTGTCTATGGGAGCTTGAAGGATCTTGTATTTTAATTACTTGACTAAAGGATTTACCAAATTATTCACAAGTAGATTACCGGGGCACTCTAGTAAAGCAGGGCTGACCCCCAAGTCCAGCCAGGCTCCCCGTTCGTCTACGATTGCGCCCCCCATTCCGAACATCGCCGAAGCTTCCCGTCAGGGCAACCTGTCCCAGGATATGTCCCAGAACAGCACATCCCAGAACAGCACATCCCAGAACAGCACATCCCAGAACAGCACATCCCAGAATGAGAGCATTGCCTGGGCGACCGCCCTGTGTGGCATCTTGCATGAGGGTCTGCATGGCACCGAATAAAACACCGCCCCACGCCGAATGAGAGATTAATACTGCTCTGGTGCTTCTGGGCGACTGCTCAGCGGTTTCCAAGCTCAGTTGAATAGTGTTGAGTAAATCGTGTTGAGTCAGACCCCCATCCAGCCTAAGACACTTTTGGTGCTTGTCGCAGTCTAGATACCTAGGTCAACAAACCGACCTGCCTGGACAGACTGTCCTGCCCATCATCCCGTAACATTCAAAGAGAATCATAATGTCTCTAGCGAAAAGATTTTCGATGGTGCAGCCGAATCAAAATGCTAGCCTCCGGCAGCGGCTCAACCTCTCGAGCTTGGCCCTTTCCTATCCTCGGCTAACCCTGGGGTTTTGGATCGCGATCGCCGTTGCCGGTCTGTTAGCCTTTAGTTCGCTCAAATACGCCCTGTTTCCCGACATTACCTTTCCGGTTGTCGTCGTCGATGCGACCGCGCCTACCGAGACGGTCTGGGCCACAGAGCAACAATTGGCAATCCCACTAGAGACTAGGCTGCGGCAGCTTGAGGGCCTCGATGGCCTCAAAACATCGGTTTACAACGGGCGCACTGCGCTGACCCTGTCGTTTCGGGTCGGGGCCGATTTGGACGCATCTGGGACGTTGGTAGAGCAGGCGTTGTCTGGAGTGTCGTTGCCCCAGGGCTCGTCTTACAAGGTTTTGCCGTTTAACTTGAATGAATCGGCAGCTGTGAGCTACGCCGTCTATCAGCCCGGTCAGAGCGTCGCGGAACTGTTGCCGACGGTGCGAGATCGCCTCTTGCCCAAGCTGGCCGAGATTCCTGGCGTTTTGAAAGTTGAATTGCGGGGCGACGGGGGCATCGCCGACGGCGAGACCCTGGTGCGGTTCAACGGCCAAGATGCCCTCGCCCTAGAAATTGTTAAAGCCAGTGCGGCCAATACACTCGAGGTGGTGGATCTGGCCGAAAAAGCCGTAGCTCAGTTGCAACCGTCGCTGCCCTTCCGGATTGAACAGGCCTCGACCCAAGCCAAGTTTATTAAAGAAGCGACGCGGGCGACCTTAGAAGATTTGTTCATGGCGATCGCCCTCGCCGTGGTGATTATTTTTCCGTTCCTCTGGAGCGTTCGCGCCACCTTGATTGCAGCGTTGGCGATTCCGATTTCGCTGTTGGGGACGTTTATTGTGATGGCGATCGCCGGGTTCAACCTCGAAACCATCACCCTCCTGGCCTTGGCCCTCGTGATTGGCATCATCATCGACGACGCCATTGTTGATGTTGAGAACATTACCCGTCACATCGAAGCGGGCGAATCGCCCAAGCAAGCTGCCCACAAAGCGACCGCCGAAATTGGCCTCACCGTTGCAGCGGCGACCTTGACGATTGTTGCTGTGTTTTTGCCGATTGGCTTGATGGGGGGCACCGTCGGCCAGTTTTTTAAGCCTTTTGGTCTGACGGTGTCGGCGGCGGTGCTGATTTCCCTGCTGGTGTCGCGGACGCTGTCGCCCGTGCTGTCGGCCCTGTGGCTCAAGCGACCGAAAGAAAAGCCTGCTGAGGAGACGGTCACCCCCTCCCCCAGCGTCTGGAGCGGGGCCTTGGATCTCTACCGAGCGCTACTCGTGTGGGCCTTGCGCAACCGTTGGTGGGTGGTGGCCCTGGCTGCAGCCAGCTTTGTGGCAGGGCTGGCGCTGATGCCGCTGATTCCCAAAGGATTTATTCCCAAGCTCGATCGCGGCACGTTTAACCTCACCTATGTAGTTTCGAGCGATCGCCTCGCGACCGGCATCGAAGATCGGTTCAGCCAGCAATTCTTTCAGCGCTACACCGTCCAGTCGGGGGATACCTGGGAGGCGATCGCCACCACCCAGCTGGGCTCCCCCTACGCTGCATCCCAGCTCGCCCAAACCAATCAGCTCGATCCCAACAGCGAATTGCAACCGGGCCAAAGCCTAAAAATTCCGACGGCGGCTGCCCTGGAAGCCGCTCAATCGGGCCTTGAGCCCAAACCCAGCCCCGGCGAAATCACCCAA
Organism: Synechococcales cyanobacterium CRU_2_2; assembly: GCA_012034805.1. Lineage (GTDB taxonomy): Bacteria > Cyanobacteriota > Cyanobacteriia > PCC-9006 > JAAUQQ01 > JAAUOP01. The sequence continues at coordinate 57,098 of JAAUOP010000013.1, forward strand.
TTCTCGCTGCAAGAGTCCAAAGCGTTGGCGGAACAGCTTGAGGCGTCCGTGCGCCAAAATCCGAATGTGGAATCGGTATTTGCGGTGCTGGGCGATCGCGGCGCAATCAATCAAGGGCGGCTGTTTGTTCAGCTCAAGGACGATCGCCAGGTTCACACCGCCATCGTCCAAGACCAAGTCCGCCAAGCTCTGCCCAACCTAGACGGCCTTACTGCCAGCGTCGAAGACATTCAGTTTGTCGATACCGGTGGCGAAAAGCCCCTACAGGTGGCGTTGCAGGGTGAAGATTTGGCGCTGCTGCGGCAGACGGGGGCAAAATTGGCGATCGCATTCGCAGCCAAGGTTTTGTCGATGTCACCGTCACCAGCGAAGACGAACCCGCCGATACCCCCACCGAAATCCAACGCAAGGACAGTCAGCGGCACGGTCT
>JAAUOP010000094.1 GCA_012034805.1 Synechococcales cyanobacterium CRU_2_2
ACCGAAACCTCTAGTCGAAGCTCCTCTTTTTTTTCCATGATTTTTTGATTCCTATTGTTCAACGGTAAAATAATCAGACAAAGAATGAGAATCCGAAACAGCTTTCATTATTGAATCCCACGAAAACACCCATCCAAAGACAGATAGTTAAATCTATCTTTGCATATAGTTATAACTAGCAAAGTAGATCCCTTTGATAGATGACAATTTAGCATCCCTTCCGAAGGATTACTTCCCCCTAAGGAGCTAAAAATTCTATATCTGAGGTGAAAAGTCTATATCTAGAGATGGTTGTCGGCATACAAATCGCTGGCAGTGAGATTCTAGCGAAATCAGCACTAGACATAGGCTTTGACCACGGGAGATCCCGGAGAGCTAGCATAATTGCGGGGCGACCACCAGGTGACTTTCGACACTCACGGGCATCGAGAGACCGGAGGCCATTTCGCGGTGGGTTTGGCTTTCGGTGGTGCGCGCCCCGATCTCGGTCCAGGAGATCAGGTCGGTGATGTACTGGGGAATGATTGGATCCAAAAGCTCAGTGGCGCAGGGCATACCCATTTCGGCCAGTTCGTGAAGGAGGCTACGGGCGTCGCGCAGGGGCAGGAGCATTTTATCGTCAGACTAAGGTAAATCGCCATAAAAACATGGCATGATGGCCCTATGTTTTTAGGTGAGCCTATGAATCCTAGTGCAGTCAAGAGCCAGTTCATCCAAGCTGTCCTCGCTGAAGCAAAGCAGCGGTGGGGAGAGGAAAAGTGGGTTGTAAACCTGACGAAGGAATATATCAAAGTCCTTCATGCCAATGGCGATACCGAAGCCACGGTGGTCAACCGCCGTCGATCGGTCGAACGCGCCCTGGTCGAAGAAACCTGCAACCTGGAAAATCTCATCGCCCTCGCCCATTGCGTTGGGTGCCGCATCCAACTGAAGTGCATTCGGGAGGAAATACTTATCGCGTAGACTTGATTTGATAGCAAATATCCCTATCATCAGGTCAAACAAGATGGAAGAACTCAAACAGCGATGGCGCTTCGGCGACTATACTCCCGTCGGCTATCTCGTCGAAATCTTCTCGACCATGGCCGCGATCGGTGAGCCGATCGCGATTCCTAACGTCAAGGAGTTCTGCCAGACCTGGGAGATCAGCGAGCGGCAATTTTATCGAGCGAAAGCAAAACTCGTTGAGCGAGGGGATTTAGAAGAAGAATGTGGAGGTATCGCGATCAACCTTCTGGACTGACCCGATCGCTAGTGCCCATTTGCGGGAAAATAGCGATTGTTGGGTGCCCCGCATCCAATAAAAAACCCCACCTTTGGAGAGGTAGGGCAACTGTTAAATTATTTGAGAAATCTCATGAACCAAACTCTTGTATCGGCTGGGCAAAATGCTCGGCCAAATTTGGCTACGCCTACATCATGCCCTACAAACGGTCAATTTGCCCAGTCGGTTACTGCCGTAAAAAATGATACATCCAAAGATTTTGCGGCCAATAGCCAACAATTACCATCCAGAAACGCATCGAATCGCCAAAAAACAGAGCCACATGCCCGTTTAACCGTAGCCGATGTGAAACAAGGTTGGCTTGATGGGTATTTCAGCGGCCCAGGATACCTATCCCTCTTGTTCAGATCAATGAAAGCCGAAGGGCTGCCGATCTACATTGGCAACGTCGCTCAATTTTGCCAGAAATGGGAAATCGGTGAGCGACGATTTTATCGCGCCAAAGCAAAACTCGTTGAACAAGGTTCTCTCGAAGAAGACATTCAAGGCAACTTGGTCATTTGGATGATTAGCAAAAAAAGAGAGCATTTGTACGATGACACTGCTGTCGGTGACTCCGACGCTGCTGTCGGTAACTCCGACACTGCTGTCAGTGAGACCGACACTGCTGTCAGTGAGACCCCTGCAAAACCATTGCAGAACAGTACTTTCAAGGATTCTCCAGATCTTAATCAGATCTCTAACATCTCTCTCTCTGAACCCACCCACCACCCAGAGAGAGAATCTGATATTTCTTCTTCAAATAAATTAGATGAGGAATTCAGAGAATGGCTGATCAACAAAGCCAAGAAGCTTCCCAAGCCGCCAGTATTCATCAGTCAATGGGCCAAAGCTCAGATGAAAAACCCAGAGATTAAGAAGGAGTTTCTCAAGTACCGCAAAGCGCTGACCGAGAGGATCAATTTTCCGCCCGCGCCGATCGACGCACCGCGAACGTTGGATGATTATGCGCTCTATCCCCTAGCACAGTTTTCGGAGGAAGAACAACGCGCCAACAGCCTCGCCCGTCTCCAGGTGAAGTGGGGCATGGACGCCAACGCCCGATCGTCCGCGATCGCCGAGGCCGAGAAGCTGGGCTTTGTCATCACACCGATCGGGATTCAAGAGGCATGAACCCATGCCCCCCAATGACTGGCAGCAAGGGGATCTACCCTTGCCCGACAACCTGCCACACCCCAAAAGTGTGCTAGGGGATAGCCCGCAAACCCTACCCCAATTGAATTGTGATGCGTTAGGACGTGGCCGCAAAGGACAGGCCCACGGCTCGATCGCCTACAAAACCGTCACCCGCACCCGCAAATCCGGCAAGGTAAAAACCTACCAGCAGGCTTGGTACCAGTGGCAAGACGCCACCGGAAAGCACTGCCGCTACCTCAACAAGGTCCAGGCCGCTGAAGTGCAGAGAATGTTGGATGAGGGCGCGATCGTGGCCGAGATCCTGGACGCTATGCAAGTATGTGACAGATGAGTTTATCGCTTGCCTCCAACGTATTGATGGAAAACTCCAGTATCCTCAGAGTAATGGGATAGAAAAACAGTGACGCAGACGCCTCCAGTGACGCCGCTTCCTCCACCGGCTCCGCCACCACCACCTGTGGTCTGTGCGGTGCTGAAAATATCAACGACTTTGTAGCTATTCTCAAGAGCTTCGGTTAGCCGAGTATATTCCTCTGAGAGTCCGCCAGCAGGAGATACGGTATAACTGATGATCAGATCTTTGTTTACGTTGGGAGTGGAAGTTGCCATTTACTGAATCTCTACAAGTTTGATCGCCAGCATTATAGCTGTGTAGCCTTTGTGGCAGGCAAGAAACACCGATCCTAATACATACGGATTACCGTAACTCTCCGACTGCCTCAAACTGTTAGTAAATCCCATGACCAACTAAGTGTTTAGTCTGGCGAAAATTAACCAATTCCTGACCCGATCGAAAAGTGTGCTAGGGGATAGAAAATTGGATTTGGGGTTCGGCAGCTTCGGCCCGTCCCACCCGTTTCGCCCGAAACCGTGAAAACCGCGCGGAATATGGGCATACATAATATGTCCGTTAACAAAATATTCTTCCGCTCATGGCTGACCCCCAAATTGAAGTGATTCGCCCGATTCGTCCCGACGAGGCGATGGACTTGCTAGGCGTTAAAAAGGACGGGTTCTACGCCCGACTGAAGCACCTCGGCATCAAACTTGATAAGGACGATGACGGCAAAACATACCTGTCCCAAGCGCAGTTTGATCAACTCGAAGCCCTGGGCGAACATATCAAGACCACCGGAAAGATGGAAGGTTTTCCTGATAGCAATTCGGCGCTGACAGTGAATCAGGACGGGAGTTTGGTGGGTTCTGCGGTGGAGTTTGGGGAGATCCCGATCGACCAGCCCCTTGATGAATTGATGCAGCAAGCGGGGCGGCTGGCGGCGCGACGGATTACGGCTCCGTTGCACGTTGTCCACGCGATCGCGGATCAGATGACCTATGAGGATTTGCCGGATAACTTGCGCCAGGAAGTCGATACAGTGCGGCGTCAGGTGGCGAATCCCCCAAAGTTTCAGGCCCAGCCGATCGCGGACGACCTGTTGAGCCAGTGGCGCGAGCAGCGGAGCCAAGCGAGCGAGCCGACGCCAGCGGCGTAGGCCCATTGGTGGATGCGGTGGCGTTGGAGCAGGTGGCGAGTGCGATCGCTGCGGGTTGTTCGGTGCTGCTGTTGGGTGAGGCTGGGCAGGGGACAAACCAAATCGCGCAGGTTGTGGCCGATCGGTTTTCCGGTGGGCTGGATGTGGCGATCGGGGTTTATAAGGGCAGCGGGAAGCAGTTCTTTGTGGGGTTGGCGAAGCAGCTTGGCTGTCCGCTGGAAACGGAGCCGGATGAGAAGGGCCGAAGCAGGCCGTTAACGGTTGATCAACTCAAGGATGAGATTGCGGAGAATGTGGGGGATGAGACGCTGATTGTGTTGCCGGAGTCGAAGCGGCTTCCGGCTTCGGTGCGCTATTGGATTGAGGATTTGATGGGGGATGGGGTGCGGGTGCTGGCGACGGCGGTGGTGAATCCGGGGCGGGATATTTATCTGGAGATGGTGGAAGTCGAGATGGCGTTGCCGGATGATCAGGTGATTCGATCGGCGATGCAGGATGAGGCGAGACGGCGCGGGGTCAGCCTGAATGATGCGCAGTTGGCGAAGTTGCAGCCGTTGGCGGGTCGGAATCCGTCGATCGCGCGTAAAGTCGTCAGGAATGAGGCGTTGGGGCTGAGGCAGCAGAAGCCTGAGCATTCTCAGTACCTTGATATTTCACCGTTGATTCTGGCGGCGACTTGTACGTTGGGGCTGTTGCGGTTTATTGGCATGGGGACGGGGAATAAGTCGCTGTACATCGTGGGTGGCGTGGCGATGATGATTGGGTTGAGTCTGAAGTATCTGGGCAAGATTCAAGGGGCGAAGCGGAGGTACGGGCAATGATGGCGCTGACGCATATGGCGATCGCGATGGCGGGGGTGGGGTTTGCGATGGGTTCGGCGAATCCGATGGTGTTGGGGTTGGCGGCGATCGGGTCGCAGTTGCCGGATTTGGATTCGACCCAATCTTGGGTGGGTCAGATTTGCTATCCCTTAGCACGTTTTTGGAGGCGCGGTTTCCGCATCGGACGCTGACGCATTCCTTTTTGGCGACGGGGGCGATCGGGTTTTTGGTGCTGCCGCTACTACTTTTGGGTGAGTGGCGATGGTGGTTTGCGGTCTGGGGTGGGCACCTGCTGTCGGTTTTTAGCGACACATTCACCAAACAGGGTGTCCAATTGTTCTATCCCGTACCTGTGTGGTGTGTTTGTGGGGCGAATCCGAATCGGCGGATGCGGACGGGTGGGCCGGGGGAGTATTGGGTGCTGTCGGGTGCGGTGGCGCTGCTCTGTGTGAATCTGTGGCTGACGAGTAATGGGGGTTTGCTGATGCAGGCTTCGCAGACCTTGGGCCTCAAAGAAGGCGCGGTGCGGACGTATAACGAGAAGGCGGCGACGCATCAGCTTTATGCGATCGTGGAGGGGGTTTGGGTCAGCGATCGGACTTCGGCAAGTGGCAGGTATGCGATCGTGGTGGCGGAAGGGTCTGAGTTTGTGGTGAGGACTCCGAAGGGGTTGGCGAAGACGGGGACGCAGATTGTAACCACGAAGGTGGCGGTGGATGTGGGTGAGGCGGCGACGGTGCGGACTCAGACGATCAGCCTGAATGATGAGGGGGTGGAACGGTTGGAGGCGTTGGCGCGGGAGTTTCCGGGGGCGTTAGTGAGTGGGGAATTGGTGGTGGATGCGCCGGAGGAGTTGAGGTTGGCGGCGGTGGGGGTTGATCAGTTGGCGACGATCGAGCTTGTGGGTGGGACGGTGAAGCTGAAGTATCGGGCGATCGGACTTCTGGTGGCGGATTTGCGAGAGCAGTATGTGACAGGGAGTTTGAGCCTGCAAGTGATGCCTTGAGTTTATCTATGGTTACGCTTCAATGCCCTTATAGATCCTATGAGTGGCGATTTGGAAAATGTAACTTTTCGTAGTATTCTAGTTTTGAGGAGTTTTAATTTTTGTACAGTAGTCTATACAACAAGACTACTCTAATTTTTGTAGTAATCTGTTATTATGGAATACCACAAAAACATCAAGTCATGCCAACTTCAAACAAAAAAAACAGCTCTAAGAAAGAGCTACCACGTCTTTCTGCTATTGACCAAGACGTTTTGACGGTTTTGCGTCGTGGTCATGAGCTTTATGGTTTAGAAATTCTGGATTCCCTGAATGTGGATGCGCGTCCACATGAATTACGTTTTAGTAGCCTATACCCAGCCTTAGATCGATTAGTTGATCGAGAGTTGCTGACATGGCGATGGGGTGATGATGATGATCGTTCAGGAGGTGCAAGACGTAAGTATTACAAAATCACAGCCAAGGGCAATAGTGCTTTAGGCGCTGTGGAGGCATATCGTGACTTGTTACGTAACCCAGCTCCAGCTACATAACGCTTACCCATGAATACCTCGAAAGCCCCGAATCGTCGTTCTTGTCCAGTTTCTCGAAATTTAGCTTATTTCGCTCGATACCTCATAAATGGTTTCGGTGTCGTTGAGAGCTATAAATTTGATGAAAAAGGGACAACACGGACGGGAATACATGTTGTATTGTTACTGCATCAGTTTGATCTGCGGGAATCGCAACCACTGTTTGAATACTTGCCTTTGCCAGAAGACGCTAAAGCTGAACTTAAAACGCTTTGGCTGCGTGAGTTAAAACGGAAGCAGTGTGATCTGTATGTATCGGATTTCAGGCTTTTTGCGAGGGTGTCAGAATCTGTTGTAGCTGCTGGACCAAAGCGACATGTCAATGTCTGAAGAATCGAATTGCATTGTTGGGCTGCTTCTTCTGCATGAATGAAATGTTCTTCTGTCATTCAATTATGCCGATGTTGCTGATTTCTTCGGTGGTGTCGTAGGGCTGGTGTGTTACAAAAATGCAATGGATCTTTGCTACGAGCGTAAGGCGAGCTTCCCTGTGAGGGCGGCTCGCCTTGTCGTTAAAAGGTGGGTGGGGTTGGCAGTGTTACAAAAACTTGTAAATCTAGGTTAAAACGAATAGTATGAAATCAGTCCCAGTTTCCTTATGGAGGATGCCATGTCTGATTTTGACAACAAGCCCTCTGGTGAGTCGTCTGATGATAATTCAAGTTCGCTTGAGTTGATGGTGCGGCTTAAGGTCTCGGCGCAGATGTTGCTGCGTTATGCTGTGCCGATATTGGTGCCGATATTGATTGGTGGCACTTGGTGGGGTGTGTGGAACCTGTTTCCTGGAAGGAGCTACCCGCCGATCGTAAAACCTGTCTCGAAGCAACGTCCAGATTAATCTCAGTGCTTCAATCGCAAGGATGAAGTTCACTTAGGTTCAACTGAGAAATCAATATGTCTCCCAAGAAAAGATGTTCCCTGGCCAAGATGCGCTATCCGCGCTTGTTTCGATGGTGTGCTTTCCTAGTCAAAACATTCTTCCGATGTTTGATCGGTGTAGCGCTGATGGTGTTTTTGTTTACTGGTTTTGGGTTGTTTGATCAGGCTGATGCGATCGTACATGCCTCATACCCATTGGTTTGTCGATCGTTGATCGTGCTGTCCTGCTTGGTTATGGTGATCGCTGTCTCCGAGTCGCTCTGATCTAGATCTTTCGGAGACTTTGCCCTAGAATGCCAACAACAATTTAAAAGCGAAACCCGCGCCTTCGGCAAAAAGGAGCGGGTCTCAAAAGATTTCTGCGAACCTTATAGTTGTAGGCAGTCGTGTGCTTACAGGTTAGCAGAGGTCTCGCTTTGCTGCAAACATTTTGGAGAAAAAATGTTGAAAACCTGTGATCCCTTTGCTCGCGTGACCGAGCATCATGACTTCCTCGCGCTGAAGCTGACGCCCTGTGCGGGTTTCCTATACCGCATTCTGCTGCGGGCCGCACCAGCGGGTAAGCCCCAAGAATTTGAACTCAAGGAATTTTGTGCCTGGGCCGACTACAGTCTGAAGTGGGCTAAAGCGGCGCTCAGAGAATTATGTGACCTGGAGCTGGTCGAAGTCCTCCGAACTTTCTCCGGCCAGGGATATAAGCTGATTGCCCATCATCCCGATCGGCAAAAAACTTCTCCAATTAGCCCGGAAACTTCCAGATCTGGTCACGAAACTTCCCAAAAACAGCCCTCAAACCCTTATCCCATCTATCCCTCTTATAGAGAAAGTAGAGAAACAACAGACAAGCCCACCCACCACCCTGTAAACCCGGATGAACGGGAAAGCGCGACCGATTTACCAAAAATCCCCACGCCACCAGAACCGGAGATCGAACCCCAGATCCTCGAACAGCTCCAAACCGCAGGTTTCCAACTCAACAGCACCTTAAGCGCGATCGTCCGCTCCACCCAAGCCCAAATCGTCCTACAGGCGATCGCAGCGGCCCAACAGTACCTCACCAAGCTCCAACAGAAAAACCAACCGCTCCGCCGCCAGCCAGAGGCGCTGCTCGTCTCAGCAATCCGGGAGAAGTGGCAACCCCAACGCGGGGAAAGTGGCACAAATGCCATGCCACCGGAGTTTGATGAGTGGTTTCGGTTGGCGAAGGCGATCGGGCTGGCGAAGGCGAGTTCGATTCAGGCCGATGTGACGGGGATGGCTGGCGGAATCTTGTGCGTCCTGACCGATCGGGGCTGGACTTCTTTCGATGAGATGCTCAGTCTGTTTCGGTTGTCGGAGCTGAAGGAGATGGGTAGTCGATCGGGCTTGTCGGCGGGATGGTGAAGGTTAAGTATCGGTCGATCGGGCTTCTGGTAGCGGATTTGCGGGAGCAGTATGTGACGGGGAATTTGACTGTGCGATTCACAAATTAGTGACCAATGTTCCAAGTGGAAATAGCATAGCTTTGCAGTGACGATCATTTGAATCGTCTACCCTATCTGTTAAAAGTAATATAGTAATTTTATTATCGTTTACTAAATTACTTTTTAATGTGTTTTTGAAAGGTTGCGTCGAATGGAACTTTTGACGATGCCATTAATGAAAATTGAACCTTCGCTACGTCTGATGGGCGGGTGATTCACGTTTTCTGAAAGCAAGATTATCTGGTCATCTTCCTGATGGAAGCGCTTTACCATGATTTCGTCATCGACTGCAACAATAACGATGTCGCCTTCCTGGGGATCTTTATTCTGGGAATCAACGATCAACCAGTCTCCTGGATAGATGCCAATTCCAGTCATCGAATCCCCTGTGACCGGGATGATGAATGTCTCATTTGAGTTGCCAATTAGCACCTCTGCGAGGTCAATTTCCTCGTAATCGTCATTCATCGAATCCCCGCCAACGCTTGATGTGCTGTGTGCTCCAGCGGAAACGGCATTATCAAACTTCTTGACTGTACGGAATTTGACCGATTGCAAAGCTGCTGTTAGTGCTTTATCCCGATACCCCTCTTCCCAAAGGTTCTCCATTTCATGAAGTGGGCCATTGGCAATGGATTGAGCAACACGAACGCGAATAGAGGTTTCTCCATCCCACTTGGGTTTTCGACCTGCTGATTTGCGTGAACCACCACTCGGCATGATGTGACTTCCTAGATTACTTATTTTGCAAGGAGCGACCATGCTCTATGGTTTGTTGGGGCGCACTTCGGGCTTGGGGATAGAGATAGCCAAGTACAATTACAGTAGCGGAAATTACCGCTAGGAAGGCTCTCTCTGAAAATATAACCTTTACACCAGTGGATTGGCGTTGATTTCTTGTGGAGGATCGATCACTCTTCATAGTTTTCTTGTACTTGTTTTGTGCTCTCAACTAATCTAGATCGCTTGAACTGTTTTCGCTAGCCCCGTTTGAATGAAGGCCCAAAATTGCCCTCTGTATCAAAAAGATTGTCTGCGATTAGCCTAAGCCGGGAATTCTAAACCAAGTTAGAATCGCCCCCTTTCGCCATGCAAAAGCTCATCATCACCGGGATTGTCGGAGTCCTGATCGGTGCAACCGCCTTCAGCACCAAACCCTCAATCTCCCAAAGCCCCGCGCCTAAACCATCTCCCACCACCGAACCCGCCGCCAAAAGCCGCCGCCTGACGATCGCCGTATCCGTCAGTGCCATGAGCGATCTCAAAGTCAGCGAAGGCCAAACCCTGCAAACCGGGGACACGATCGCCGATCGTACCCCCGAACGCCAACGGCTCGAAACCCAAAAAGTCCAACTTACTCTCAGCCTCGCCCGTCTCCAGTCGGCCACCCTCCCCGCACCCGCACCACCCGCCGACACACCCACGATCGCCGCCCTCCCCAACCCGTCATTCCTCGAAGCCCAAGCCCAGGTGGAAAAGTCCAAGGCCGACGTAGACAGCACTTCCGCCACCATCAGCAACAAGAAAGCCGAAATTGACTACCTGGGGACGCTGCCCAACCTCAACCCGATGACCTCCGGTCGGTCGGAGACCATCGTCCTCGACCACGAACGCGCCAAACTCGCCGAGCTAGAGCAACAACACACCGCCACCGTCCGCGACTACCAGCTCGCCATGGGCAAACTCAGCACCGCCCAAGAAAACCGCGCCCACCAGGAATACCAACACAGTCTGAACCAAGCCGAACGCACCGAAGCCCGCAACCGCGACGGCCTCGAATACCAACGCCAAATCGCCGACTTCGCCGAACAACACCGCGATCGTGACTTCCAAATCTCCCAAATCCAACTCAAGCTCAATGAAATCGACAACCAACTTGCCACCCTCGCCGCCGTCCGCGCCCCCCAACCGGGCAAAATCCGCCGCATCAAATGGCTGGGTCAAGCTGCTGACGGTCGCCTCAATGCTCAACTTACTTTCATCCCCGATCGTCCTGGCCGCGCCGCTACCCTGCCAGAACAGCCAGCCCCAATGCCTCAACCAACTGAACCAAGCCGCGATCGGCCGCAATCTGGAGATGAAGACGATTGACGATCGCATTGCCGCCACCCAAACCCGCATTACCCAGCAACGCCGGGGCAAATGGAAAACCTGGGTGCAACCCAACCCGATCGGTATCGTGGCGAATATCCTCGGCGGCGGTGACGCGCAGCGGGTGGAGCAAGCGATCGGGGATTTGGAACTGAACCGGGGGGAGCTGCATCGGCGACGGGCCGCAGTGGAAACCCAAACCCGTGAGCAGGTGTTGGGATTGGTGCTGGAGATTGAGCGGCTGGAACGGTCGATCGTGGCGATGCAGTCAGCCCAGGCGGCGAACGCGCAACGGTTGGCGGTGATTGAGGTGGGCTATAAGTTTGGGCAGGGTTCGACGGTGGAGATGATGGCGTTGTGGCAAGCGGTTGAAGCTGAAAAGGGAAGGATTGGGGAAGTGGAGAACGATCGATCGCAGGCCATTCAGAAGCTGGCGACAATGACGAATTATGATGTACCATTAGCTGAAAGGTAACTTGTACGTTACCATTTGTTAGAGAATGCAAATTCAAGTTTATGTCAGAGAAGATGGCTCAAGCCCCTTTCAGGACTGGGTGAGAGGTTTAGATCCGGCGGCGTTGCTGCGGGTTTCTACCGCTCAAGCGCGTCTGGGATTGGGCAATACCTCGAATGTTAAATGGTTTGACGGCATTGGGGAGTTCAAGATTAACTGGGGGCCTGGGTATCGAATTTACTTAGCCCAGGACGGCAAGGATCTGATTATCTTGTTTGCGGGTGGCACGAAGAAGACCCAGCAATCCGACATTGCTGAGGCGCTGGCACTGTATCAGGAGTACCAGCACCGGAAGCAGCAGGCTCAACAAGAGACCGCAACCAAAGCGCCGGAAGCGCCACGATCGAACCGCAAGAAACGCAAAAAGGGGAAGTAGACATGGCTTTGACTAAGGATTTTCAGAAGTATTGGCCGATCGGATTCAGCGGGAGCCGGAGTTTGCCACGGCTTTGCTGGATGAAGCGATCGCGGTGTTTCTGAATGGGGAGCCGGATGTGGCGCGATTGGTGCTGCGGGATTTGGTCAATGCCACGATCGGGTTTGAGGGATTGGCGGCGGCAACGGGGAGGCCGAGTAAGAGTTTGCATCGGATGCTGTCGGCGAAGGGGAATCCGACGATGGATAATCTGACGTTGATTTTTGGGGTGTTGCGGCAGGAGTTGGGAGTGGAGATTCAGGTGCAGACGGTGGCTTGTGCGTAGGGACGATCGGGGATGAAACTGATCATCAAATGGATTCCGGCGATCGTCATTGTGGGATTGGTGGGACTACACTTTCGGATGCCCAAACCCCAGGCCCAGCCGTCGGGCGTTGGTCAAAGCGCGATCGGGGAATCGGCGACCATTGTTCCTGGTTCAATCCATGATGGCGACACCCTGCGAATTCGCCAAGGCGAAAAGGTGACGAAGCTGCGGTTTTGTGGCATCGATGCGCCGGAGCTGGCCCAGCCGTTGGGGGTGGAGAGCCGGGATTATCTGCGGCGGTTGCTGGGGGATGGCGCGGTGCGGGTGGTGACAGTGGAGAAGGATAAGTACGATCGGACGGTGGGTGAGTTGTTTTTGCCCGATGGTCGATCGGTGAATGTTGAGATGGTCAGGGCGGGGATGGCCTACCACTATGCGAAGTATTCTGGGAATTGTTCGGTGAAGGGCGCGATCGTGCAGGCGGAAGATGAGGCCCAGTCTAAGCGGCTGGGCGTTTGGACTGGCGAGTATCAGAAGCCTTGGGACTATCGGAGAATGTCGCACTAAACAAGCATTGCTCAGTGCGACATCGTTTGTGATTAAGAAACTGGACGCTTCTTGATCACTTTAGCCACATCCTGCGGCATTAAACAGACAACCTGATCTCGTTGACTTTGAGGGTTGACCGTGACCGCACGATGATTGCCGTAACCGTAGCCAGCAACAAAAAGGCCAGCAGAACTGAGCAGCGCAAGAAACGCCGCTTCTGTCATATTCAATTTGAAGTTCATATCAATTTCCTACTCAGTTGTTCATGAACTGCCTGACGGAATGAACTGAACTGAATAGGGAAAGAAGATTATCCATTCAGCTCATCCTATTACAACGAGTTGAGATCTCATTGCTCAGACAAAGTGTAGGTAAACCGAAACCACGGTGCCTACTACAGAAGAAACTATACACGCTTTAATCCATAACGCATCTAGAACAAAAGTACTTATGATTTCTGTATATATTGGAAATTCTTATTTTGTTTCACAAATTCCCACCTTTGTATCATTAATCGTACGTCTGTAAACTGAACCGTTGTTGTCCTGTTGCGCACATACCCCGTGTTTACTGAAGAAAATCATTTTAGATAAAGATAATTGATAGGAAAAACTGATGAGTGAATTTTGTATAAAATACAAGTAAGGTGTGCAAAAATGCAGAGTCAGAAAGAAGATTATTCATTCAGCTTGTCCCCGTTGGCGTGAGAAACCAGTGGGGATTAGTGTTTTAAGGGTAATAGGCTTAGTTGACCGCTGTCGTGGCAATGCTGTTCTCAAATCGACAGGTCGCAGTTGTCTGATATATCGGGGTTGTGGCTCAAGAACAGACTCCTCCAATAACATTTCCTCGATGCCCTCAGCCCTTCATTTTGGCGAAGTACCAATTACTCCCATCGAATCACATTGAATCTCTCGGGATTCAGCCTGGTATACCGCACCGTATGTTCAATATTCCGGTGCCCCAACCAATCCTGAATCAACCGCGTATCACACCCCTGATTCGCCAACCAGTACCCGCATGAGTGCCGCAACATATGGGCATGAAACGGTAACGGCAACTTCGGATCACAGGCATCCGCAATCCGCTTCAGCGTCTGACTCACCCCGATCGCCCCCAACCTATCCCCCCGCTCCCCCACAAACAGAAATCCTCCCGCCCCATAGCAGTCCATCCCCTGCAACCGCCGCAACCACTCCACCTCATCCCCCTGCAACGGATGAATCCCTGACTCCGAACCTTTCACCCGCTGAATCGAAATCTGCCCATTTAGCCAATCGATCGCATCCCAGCGCAACAACGAAATCTCCTCCCGTCGCAGCCCATGCCGAAACCCTAACAGCACCATCAGCCGATTCCTCACCCGATGGCGACCATAGTGATCGGCGGCCTCCAGCAACAACTCAATCTCCTCGATCGTCAGATGTTCACGGCTACGATAATCCGAATTCTTGAGACGACCGGGAGGCTGATACTTTTGAGCCGAATCGGGTGCCAAGACCATAACTGTATAGAAAATAGGTATTTCATATACAGTTTATCCCCATCAAACCCATTCGATCCGTGAAACCCGCAAAAAGGTTCGGTCTTATTGAGAATCAGTGTTAACACAGGCAATTTTTCCTCGATCGGAGCGTTAACCGTTAACGATGGGCACAATGGGTTAACCTCACCCCGATACGCAACTCCTATGTCTAGCAATCCGATTTTTGGTGCCCGCATCCCAGCCGATTTGCGCGAACGGCTCGAAACCCGCATGATCGAGGTGGGTCAGTCGAAGTCTGACCTCTTGATTGAGGCGTTGGGCCGATACCTTGAGGTTCTGGATGGGAAGTTGGTACCCGTTGGGGTACAGTCTGCGCCGACGGCGATGGACGATCGATTTGCCGCGATGGAAGAACGCATGGCGATCGTGGAAGAAATGCTGTTGGAAGAGGCGGCTTATGCACCGCAGTACGTTGAGCCACAGCCCCGCTATGAAAGGCGGCTGCGGCCTGTAGCGGGTGGGCAACGGCGTTAGTTGTGGGCCTGGGCGACTTGCTGCACTTGCGCGATCGTCACCTTTAGCCGGACGGCGATCTCCTCGATCGAAAATCCACTCTGAAGCAGCATTGGTACCGCTTCGGCCAGCAGCTCATCCTTACCTTCGTCCTTGATGTCCTTGTAGAAACGGCTTTCCCGTAGTTCTTTGGTGACTCCCAACATGGCGGCTATCTCCTCGCGGCTGAGTTGTGAAAATTTGTGGACAAACACCGTCAATATCCATTCTAGAACCCGTCGCCGTTCCGCGACATCCGAGGTTTGCTCGTAGGTTTGGTTCAAAATGACTTTGGCCCGGTCGGGGGCTTCAGCATCTTTGAGGCCAATCAACTGGAGCAAGCCCATTTCCAGCGACAGGTCGCCCATCTCTGGGGGCAGCTCATCCAGGTAGATCCGTTGCAGCCGTTGGGTTACAACGAAATCGCGGTAGTGGATGGGCACGCCCGGATCGTACTTCCGCTGGGTGAACATGATCACGGCCCGCCAGTCATTTGGGGGTTTGGAGTCGCGCAGGTAGAGAAAGATTTTGGTGAAGAAGCTGGCGTAGAACTCGTTTTTGCGATCGAGGTAGCCCTGATTTTCCAAGAAGAAGATGGGGCTTTTGGTCGATCGGATGGGTTCGAGGATGCCGTCACTGCGGAGGCTGGTTTGCTTCACCTCGTAGCTGCCGAAGGTGTAGGCGGTGCGGGGGACTTTCTCGCCGAGGAGTTCAAAGAGGAGCTTTGGCTTTTCTTTGAACAGGCGATAGAACAGGGAATCGGTTTCCATGATTAGCCTTCAGCTCGGTCGAGCTTTTCGTAGATGGCTTCTAAGATCCATTGGTGCCGACTGGGTGACGGTTTGCGCTGATCCACTGCCCCATCAATCCGTTCCAATAGGCTCAACGACAATCGCAGCTTGACGCCGGATTCTTCTTCCTTCTCCTTGGCAGGCCGACCCCGCTTGCCTAGTTCCTTGGTGGGTTCGGCGACGACTTCACGATCGACGACCATTGTGGCCGAGCCGCCTTGGCTAATGAACTCATCGGGGGTTTGCTGCTTGGGCTTTCGGGTAACTGCCATTTTGACCTCAATTTTAGATTAAGATAAACTTTATTTTATATCAAAATTAGATTATTATGACATCACTTAAATATCGAAAAGAAGTTTATAAAGAGCTTTTATTTCCTTGATGGCTTTGGGGTCAGGGGGCTTGCTTTCGGTCACGGTCAATCCTTGGGACGCTGCCGATCGGAAAGCTTTGCGATTGCCCAACGGCGCATCGATGTAATCCAAACCGGGAATCTCACGGGCAATGTCGGCGGCTTCCTGGTTGTCGGCTCCTTTCGCATCGGCGCGGTTAATCATGCAGATGGCTTTGAGCTTGTCATTAAATCCCTTGGCCTCTTGCACCAGTTCCCCAACACTATCCAAAGTCCACACATCAAAACTGCCTGGGAGAAATGGCACCACATAGACATCGGCAACCAGTAAGGCGGCACGTTGGCCCGCTGTATCCCGGC
The DNA here is from genome assembly GCA_012034805.1 of Synechococcales cyanobacterium CRU_2_2. GTDB lineage: Bacteria > Cyanobacteriota > Cyanobacteriia > PCC-9006 > JAAUQQ01 > JAAUOP01. The sequence goes on from JAAUOP010000094.1 coordinate 16,035, forward strand.
CACCGACATCGATCACCACGTCATCATATTTAGGGGCGAGTTTCAGCACTTCGTTTCGCACGGCTGCCCCATGCAATTTGATCGAGGTATAGCCAGCGCCGCCACTTGCTGCCAACGTCTCATTACGAACGGCGGTAAAATCTGTGGCCGTTGCCTGATCATCCGCATCGACAAGTAACACGTCACGCCCGATCGCGGCGCGGAGTACTGTCATGCTTGTTGCCAATGTGGTCTTACCCACACCGCCCTTAATGCCGCCACAGACCAGAATCATTGGGATACCACTTAAAACTTCAATTAAATGCCTTTAAGATTTAATAATGATGTTTCATCAATTTCTTAAAAACATTTTTATGACATCACTAAAATATCATATTTAGTTCAAATAATCACTGTAGGTCATGAAGAAATTGCCTGAAATAAACGAGTTACAATATGGGTGAAGGGCGGAAGCCGATTGCCACGGAAATAATGGTTTACTGAAATCAGGTTGTGGTGTGTTCCTTTGATGGCGATCGAATGAAATGGCAAGACTCAGCAACGAAATCATTCAGGCTGAGGTGGATCGAATTCTGCCGATTTTGCAGGCTGACTTTGAGGATTGCTATCCTTTGGTCAAGCGGTTTAGCAATCTGCCGATGGATGCGGGAATTTATGCTTTGCGCGATCGGGATGAGATCTTGTACATCGGCAAGACATCAAACATCCGCACCCGATTCCAGGCGGGCCATAAGTGCCTGAGCGACTCGTTGATCGATCAGCGGCTGGCGCGGGATTTGCGGATTGCAGCGGCATCGGTCATCCCGATCGAGTTGGCCAGGGAGTTGGAAAGAATCGAGGGCCGTTTGCTTCTACTGGTGCGGCCTCCCTATAATGTTTTGTATCCCACGCGCGAGGTTTAACTATGCAGACATCAAGCGCTACATCAGCTTTGCAGTTCGAGGTGCCGGAAAAAGTCCGATCGGCACTGGAAGCCTACGCGGCGGAGCGGAATTATTCGATCGATTTTGTGATGGAGCTGGCGTTGTCGCAGTTCTTGGATCTGGATGGGGTGACGTTTGATGACTGCAATCCGGTGATGAGTCCGGGGCAGTTGCGCGAGGAGAATGAGATTCTGAAGTACAAGCTAGCTGCACAGAAATAAAGATTTACAGAAACACTGAAAAGTGGAAATCATGGTGTCAGGGTTTGTCACCTGGGCAATTCGGCAGCGCTGCGCTGCAATATTTCCGGGCCAGGGCAGTAGCTTGTGAAAGTCCGCTGGTAGACTGACGATCGATGAGCAATCATCTAATTAACTAAAATGCCCTGGCTTCGGCTGGGGCTTTTCTAATGTTGCAACGCTGCGTTGCATAATTGCCTGGTTTGGGGCAGTGGCGTTTTGCTGGCGGGAGTCTGCCCGATCGACCTGCAAAACATGAGTATTAATGCTTGGATGGGAAAGTGGCTTTGACCTGGGCGGTGCGGATGCGTTGCTTGAGGTCTTTGATGAAACGATCGTAGTTGGGTGGCAGGAGGGAATCAGTCACGATGGCGGTGCAGTTGGGATACTGCTGTCATTATGCCGAATCGGCAGCGGTACTGAAGTATTTAAAGTCAGAGAAAACCTGCCAGCCGAAGAAACTGACAGGTTTTAGAAATTTTAGTCACTAAACCAAGCAATTTGACACTCAGTATTGTCCAGCACATTATTCCGGGAGGAAATGGTTCTTTCTCCTTGGACTAATGGATATCGAAGCAACGAGGTGTCTGATGTTCCTGCTTTTCGTTAAACTTCTCGATCGCTTGGGTAGTCCGAAAGAACAACAGAGTGAATCGGTTGCTTTAACCGTTATCTATTGTATGTTTCTTTCCTTCTCGATGGTTGTTCTCTCGATGCTGTTGATTCTGTAGCGACTGCTTAGACACAGTACTGTTAGTTGGAACAGGAGATCCTGTGCACGGGATCTCCTGTTTTTCGTGAGTGGAAGTTTCTTTGGTGGTTTGGCAAAATCGAAATGCTCTTCGCCTAGATATTCACGCAGAACGGCATATTGATCCTTGTAGGATTCACGTGCATCTTCGTCTAGGTTGCCTTGCAAGTGGCCTAAGATATGATCTATTTCGGAAAGCCAAAACTCAAGTACTCCATTGGTTTCGGCCATCTTGAGAATATCGTCAATTAACTCCTCTTCCTCTTCTGATCGGGGGTGATTGCAACGATAAGTAATTCGAGCGTACTCATGAACAATCTTCATAATCTCTTGTGAAGATTGGCTAGTAATATCTTTGTCTGGGGGAATCTCGGTTTCTTCAATGGACGATAACCTTGATAGTAGGTGTCCTACATACCCAACGGAATTTTGACAGTTCATATGTTCCTCTTAGCGTTCCCATAGATTACAAGCAAACTCCTCGTACCATTGGTTTTGAGTTGTAGCTTCACATCGAGAAAGCCTTATGGATAGACAATATCCATCCACTCCTACAATTCATACCAAAATGGCACCTCAGACTCGAATAGGACTGTTGCGGTTCTTAAAATTGCCTTGGAGTGGATAGGCTAACACCGCATAGTTTCCTGAGTTATCTGAATAAGTAGTCAGCCAATCTATTCAATTGAGAATAGGTTGAGCTGGATAACTCTTTATCGGTCTTAAGGAAAACTATCTGCCATTGGATCGCGAATAAGATGCCAAAGCACGCAATAGATTGTAGATCCGTTGTATGCCTTTTGGATTTCCGTTAGCCAACTACTGCGGTGCCTGCTCAAGGATGTTTCCTTTCGCTCTCGCATGAATTCTTTCGATCGAGGCTTTTGCACGAGGACTAGTAAAACGTGCATGAAGCTGGGGAATGATTGGTATCGCATATTTTTTCCTTTGGCTAGAGCATTTCTTGAGCCGCCAACTAAGGTGATCGTTCTTGCTGCAATGTGACAAATTTTCCGGTCACATTCTCTAGTGATGGCTTTCTACGTTTGTGACTGTCGAATGTCATAAAACCTAACTATGCTTAACTATTACTTTACAATTGCCGAGGTCGTTGCATGGTCGATGTTACTCCGATTATTGCCATCTGATTCCCGATTCTTAAGAATGCGAAATCGCGGTCACAGCAGTGCTTCGAGTGTCACCCTTAAGGTGTACACCCAATCCGATATGCTTGCCATGACACAACATACCGATAAAGATACAGGACAAAAAAAAACTGATGTCCGTCCTGTGAATGAATTTTGCAAGGAATTCCTTCGGGTTACTGATTCGGAAACCCCTTCAGGACGGGCACTTTTTGCGTTTATTCGCACTCAGTTAAAGTGTTTCCACTTGGCAGATTATTACTCCGAGCATTATATCTTGAACGAAGTATATATTCGAGGCCAGTCTAAGAGCGAAGAAATTAGGGATTAGCAAGAAAATAAGATACCAGTCAGATCGGAACCACAGTCACATCCCACTTTGGTAAGGTTTCGGAACGATGCCAAAAGGGGAGGTAGGGTTCTAAATCTGGCTTTGAGACTGTGATGTGCTTTTCATAGTGCATGTCTGAGAGATGCACTATCGGTGCGATACCGCGCCAAGTCATGTTGCTGGCCCATTGGATGGCAGTGGTCA
>JAAUOP010000233.1 GCA_012034805.1 Synechococcales cyanobacterium CRU_2_2
GGAGCAAAGGGGTGAGGAGGTCTCTGTTTCTCTTCATGCAAGAGATCCATTAGGCGATCGCGCTGCCTTTGATTCAAACATCAGCTTCGATCGCCTCATTTGATCCGGAATCGCGACGGGATAATCCCCTGTGAAACAGGCTGAACAAAAGTTATCCACATTTTCATGGGTCGCTTTTAACATGCCATCTAAGCTGAGATAAGCCAACGTATCCACGCCAATTTGTTCGCCAATCTGTTCCACAGTTTTGGTCGCCCCAATCAGCTGATCTTGGCTATCCGTATCGATGCCATAGAAACAAGGATGGGTCACCGGGGGCGATGAAATTCGCATATGAACCTCGGCGGCCCCGGCATCGCGCAGCGCCTTCACCAATTTGCGGCTAGTGGTGCCCCGCACAATGGAATCGTCTACGACAATAATGCGTTTACCCATCAGCACATCCTTGAGAGGGTTGAGCTTCATCCGAATTCCCACCTCGCGCATGGCCTGGGTCGGCTGAATGAATGTGCGTCCTACGTAACGATTTTTGATTAAACCCTCAGCGTAGGGAATGCCGGAGGCCTCCGAAAACCCGATCGCCGCCGGAATCCCCGAATCCGGAACGCCGATCACCAGATCTGCCTCTACTCCAGATTCTGCTGCCAACTGGCGACCAATGCGCTGGCGGTAGCTGTAAAGGGTTTCGCCGTAGAACAGGCTGTCTGGACGCGCGAAGTAAATCATCTCGAAAATGCACAGCTTGGGCACCGGCTGATTCACCCAGTGAAATGATGCCAATCCCGCTTCACTAACCCAAACCACCTCGCCCGGTTCCACATCGCGCAAATAATCCGCGCCAATAATATCCAGGGCGCAGGTTTCCGAGGCCAGTACATAGAACGGCTTATGAGATTCACCATCCGGATTTTCGAGGGTGCCAATCACCAGCGGACGAATGCCCTGGGGGTCGCGCACGCCCATCATGCCCTGGGAGGTTCCCACTACGAGGCTAAAAGCTCCTTGGCAACGGCGAAAGGCGGTGATGCCAGCATCTAACCAATCTTGGCCGTGGTCTACGGCTTCGGCGATCGCCAAGGCAATCATTTCCGAATCTGTAGTGGTTTCCACGAGGCGATCGCGGTCTTCGAATCCCGCTCTCAACTCTGCTGTGTTGACCAAATTGCCATTATGCGCCAGTGCTAGCTTCCCCTGGCGGGTCTCCACCTCTGCTGGCTGGGCATTGCCGATATGGCTCGACCCGGTGGTGGAATAGCGGGTGTGACCAACCGCAAGGTGGCCGGTTAAGCTACTCAAGATTTCTTCGCTAAAGACCTGGGAGACCAGTCCCATGTGCTTGTGGCTTTTCAGCGTCTTGTGTTCGAGGTCGAACACCGAAATCCCTGCAGATTCTTGGCCTCGGTGTTGGAGGGCATAAAGGCCAAAATAGGTCAGCTTTGCCACATCTTGGTTGGGGGCATAAATCCCAAAAACACCACAAGCTTCCTCGGGTTTGTCAGGACATTCATCAACAATCGGACTCAAATACAAACCCTGAGCAGGTTTGATGCGACAAGACTCGCCAGAAATAGAAGGGTGAGGCATCATGCTGGGAGATGGGCTCCTGATTTGGACGGGTTTGAAGTCGCGCCAAGGGGTCGGCGATGGAACGTCAGAATCAGCTCGGCAAAGAGATACTCAGGACGTACGCTCTCCCTAAACCTAACCCTAAAACGCCCCACTGTGGGAGTAGAGGTTAAGGAATACTTAAAGTTTATTTAAGCATTTCTTAGATCAGATTTTAGAGGAGTCCGACAGGCGATTTTCGATCGCGCTGCCCCAGGTCTGGGCCATTTCAGCCACGCCAGCCGCGACCAAAACCTCACCTGGATCAGTTTGGATTGTCAGCTCGTCGCCGCCGACTCGGCCCAGATACTTCCAATAGCCGTCCACTTGGTCGCGCAGATAGGTTTCCCAGCGCGATCGCTGGCTGGGATCCACGGAGACGATGATTCGGGCCCCGCCTTCACCAAAGAGGAGGCGATCGCCCCGCACTCCCTCGCTCATTACCGTCACCGTTGCCCCTTGGCGACCACTGATGCAGCTTTCTGCCAGCGCCACTGCCAGCCCTCCCTCAGCCGCATCATGGGCAGAGCGGATCCAGCCCTGGCGAATACCGTAGCGGCAGGCGGCTTGAGCTTGACGCTCCAGGGCAAAATTCACCAAGGGCGGAATTCCCGCGACAGTTTTGTGAATTACGGACAAATATTCGGAGCCGCCGAGGGAAATACTGTCGCCGGTATCGTTGGGAGCTTTACCCAGAAGATAAATCAAGTCACCTGCATTCTGCCAGCCTTGGCCACAAATGTGATTCAAGTCTTCGACTAGGCCCACCATCCCGACCACCGGAGTGGGGTAAATCGGCTGGGGTTTGCCCTCGCTATCGAGGGTTTCGTTATAGAGCGAAACATTACCGCCGGTCACAGGTGTGGCAAACTCGGTGCAAGCTTCGGCCAAGCCCCGACAGGCTTCGGCCAGTTGCCAGTAACCGACTGGGTTTTCGGGGCTGCCAAAGTTGAGGTTGTCCGTAACCGCAATCGGTTCTGCACCGACGCAGCTGAGGTTGCGTGCGGCCTCTGCCACGGCGGCTTTCGCGCCTTCGTAGGGATGCAAATAAACATAGCGAGCATTGCAATCGACGGTGGCCGCACAGCCTTTGTTATGGGTAGCGGGTTCGCCACTGAGCACCGATCGCAATCGCAGCACCGCCGCATCCGCGCCGCCGGGCAAAATCACGGTGTTGTTTTGGACTTGGTGGTCATATTGCCGATAAACCCAGCGCTTTGAAGCAATAATCGGACTGTCCAACAGGGCCAGTAGCACGTCGGTCCAAGACTGAACCCGAGGGGTTTGATCGACATCATGTCCATCGCTGGCCATCCCATCGGCAGATATTCCCTCAACCGGTATTCCCTCAACCGGTATTCCCTCAGTCGTGCAGTCCGGCAACAATCCTTCGTTCCACAGCCAAGCAGCTTGGGCATAGGCGGGGGGCTCAGAAGGAAGCTCGTGGTGGTAAATCGGCGTGTTGTCCGCTAGGGCCGTCGCCGGAATTTCCGCCGCAATTTTGCCCTGGAACCGAATCCGCACGATCGGCTCAGCAATAATTTCGCCTGCCACAACGGCTTGCAATTCCCACTTGTGAAAAATATCGATGAGTTCTTGCTCGCGGCCCTTTTGGGCTACAAACAACATGCGCTCCTGGGACTCCGAGAGCAAATATTCGTAGGGAACCATACCGGTTTCGCGAACGGGAATCAAATCCAAATCCAAATCGACGCCGACGCCGCCCGATGCGGCCATCTCTGCGGTTGAACAGGTCAGTCCAGCGGCTCCCATGTCCTGTGCTGCAACGACTGCGCCGGTTTTGAAGGCCTCGAGGCAAGCTTCAATCAAAGATTTTTCGAGAAATGGATCGCCAACCTGAACCGCTGGGCGATCGTCCAAAGAGGCATCGCTGAGTTCTGCACTGGCAAAGCTGGCCCCGCCCATGCCGTCTCGCCCGGTGGTAGAGCCCACATACAGCACTGGGTTGCCAATCCCCGAGGCACCGGCTTTGACAATCTCGTCGGTTTCCATCAGGCCGATCGCCATGGCATTGACCAGGGGGTTGCCACTGTAGGCTGAGTCAAAATACACTTCGCCCGCCACCGTCGGCACGCCCACGCAGTTGCCGTAGTGGCTGATTCCGGCCACGACGCCCTCAAACAACCGCCGCGTCCGAGGATGGTCGAGGGTGCCAAACCGTAACGAATTGAGCACCGCTAGGGGCCTGGCTCCCATGGTAAAAATATCGCGCAGGATCCCGCCCACACCGGTTGCGGCCCCCTGGAAGGGTTCCACAGCAGAGGGATGATTGTGGGACTCGATTTTGAACACCAGTCGGAGGCCATTGCCAAAGTCCACCACGCCCGCATTTTCACCGGGGCCGACGAGGACGCGCTCCCCCATGGTCGGAAACTGACTGAGCAAGGGGCGAGAGTTTTTGTAGCAACAGTGCTCTGACCACATGACGCCGAACATGCCAAGTTCTGCTTTATTGGGGTGGCGGCCCAATCGCTCAAAAATTGCCTCGTATTCTGCCGGTTTGAGGCCTTCGGAGGCAATTTCTTCAGCAGAAAAGGGCGCAGATGCTAGCACAGACATAGGGCTCGAGCTCTCAATCGGGGACTTCAGGAGTGGAAATCAGTCTTTCTTCCTCAGGCAATTGTATCGGGCCATGGGCTGTATCGGGCCATGGGCTCGGGCTAGCGCGATCGCCCCGCTCGCCACCGGGGCAGCAGCTCGGTGATCACCGAAATCGGCAGCACGATCGGCCAAAAACAACTGGCTAGCAGTAGAACGAGCCAAGAACCCGGATCGGTCATGGGGGTGGTGCGATCGCGCATCCAAAAGGTCAAGTAGACACCAAAGGCGATCGCCCATCCCCCCCCATAGAGCTGGAAAAGAATCGACTGAAATAACGACAACTGAAATAACGACAACTGAAATAACGACAACTGAAATAACGACAACTGAAATAACGACAACTGAAATAACGACAACTGAAATAACGACGATTGCAACATCCGTAAACACGCCATCGAAGAACGGTCTTGACCAGGGGCTGGGTCGCCGGGATTAGAGGGACTCGGTTCGACCGCTGTGTGGTACGGGTTCAACTGCGTTGAAATACCGATAGTCTAGGTAGCGATCGCCCCCAGCCGTATTGTAAATCATGTCCACGAAGCGATGGTTCCAGCGAAGGTCTTGGGCCGCGTAAACCTGGCGGGCATGGAGCGGCTGCATAATCGTTTCATCGAGGCCGCTGAGGGAGACCAAAATCGTCGCTTGGCGTTGCTCCAAGGAGGCGATCGTTTCTCCGTAGAGAGGACTGGCTGGAGTAATCGGATCGCATCACGGTCCAGCCCAGGGTAAAGCGGGGTGTTTCATTCTGAAT
>JAAUOP010000234.1 GCA_012034805.1 Synechococcales cyanobacterium CRU_2_2
ACGCCGCCGCCGTTACCGCCACCTGCTGCCCCAGCGCCTGCCTCGCTTGCGCCCGACTCCGCCGCGCCTCCTCGCGCCCCCGAACAGTGGCGCGATATCGAGCCATTTCTTCTGACGATAATTGGAGCACCACGGCATCCACCTGGCGGATTGCAATCCCCTCCATTCTAGCCCGCCGCTCCCATACGCAAATGGTTCAACATCGCCAGCCCCTGCCAAACCGACATCCACTACACCCTCCCGCCCCTCGCCCGACTGCCCCAGCTCACCCACCTCCACAGCCTCGCCAGCATCCTGCTAGAGCCCCGAGTACGAGCCCCATCATCGAGCCCATGCTCGCCGGACGCTTCCTCGACAAAATTCCCCCCGACGACCCGCAATTTCTGTTCGACCTGGACCTCTGTCACATGAGCCCCCAGGGTGGCCTCATCATCGCCAACCCCATCTATCGAGAAGTCTTACCCCGCGTCCTCAGCCCATCAACTGGCTGTGACTGTCCTCGATCTGCTCCAAGCCCCAACAGTGGAGCGATCGCAACAGCATCCCCTCATTCCCCGGCACCGACTGCACCGACACCTCAGATAACACCCGGTTAGTCCACTTTCTTTTCTCTGATTAAGCGGTTGTACTCATGAATGAAACTCCAGATTGCACCGACATGGTTTTCGAGCTTCTTCGAGAAGGACAATGTTTTCCTCACTAATCGTGAAACCCTTTGCCTCAGAGTGTTATTAAACCTTTCGATGTAGTTTGTAAAACTGCTGTCTTTGCCCACAGCACGATGACGATTCCCTGAAATCACGCTCTCATAGGCTTCCCAAAAATCGGTGTAGACCGTGGAACATTGACGATACGCCGACGGCAACGATTGCCATAACGCTCTCGCTGATTCTCGGGAACGGTCGCCAATCTGGCACCCAATCACCTCTCGGGTGTCAGCACCCAGCGCTACCCACACCCATTGCGTATTGCCTTTATCACCCACAAACGACCATAGCTCATCCATCTGCGCCTTCAGCTTCCCTTTGCCTTTCGGCATCACCTTTACGCTTGGGGCACCGCTTCATAGCAAGCATTCACGTAATCTTGCAGCCAACTGCTTGAAACGCCCGTCGCTCTGGCCATCCCCGCCAGTGAGATTTTCTCCAGCAACAACAGGTCTACCAAACTCTGAGTGTCTTTGTCTTTTGGCTTCCACTGCGGGTCTTCGACAAACTGTCGGTTGCAGTCTCAGCATTTGTAGTTTTGTTTGCCTCGGCGCGTTGTTCCGTTCTTTGATATGTCCTGGGAGCCACAGGTCGGGCAAGTGAGTTCTGAGGCCATCCTTTCTTCTCTGCTACAACAAATACCTCTTGTTTTCCTCTATCCTTTATGTAAATGCACTACCCAATTTTTATCTACGCCCTACTTTCATATATCTGTCTACAGCTGGAGCAACCCGCGCTCAAGATCAACTTGCAGACGGATCGGCCAGGTCTGCAACCCAGAGTCACTCGTTAGCCGAGGTCATCAGCCGCTAGGCGATCGAGGATCAGCGCAGCTGTGCGATCGCAAACCCCCACTTCACCCAAGCTCGATCGCATCCCCGCATAGGCCTCCAGCATTTTTCGCCGGGGTTCCGGTTGCAACAGCGCTGTCGCTTCTTGCACAATTCGTTCCGCCGTCATCTCCTCTTGCAACAACTCCGGCACAATGGCCTCCATATTGACCAAATTAGGCGGCGACGCAAACGGAATCGACAGCCTCAACACCTTACGCGCAATCCAGGCGGTCAGCGCACTCAAGCGATAGCAAACCACCTGGGGAACATTTTGGAGGGCAATTTCGAGATTGGCTGTCCCGGACTTGGTGATGGCCAGATCGGCTGCTGCGATCGCCATCTGAGTCTGCCCTTCCAACACCGTCGCCCGTAGGCCATAGTCTGCCACCGCTTGTTCTAAGACGGATCGATACTGCTCCAAGGCCAACGGAATCCAGTAGTGAATAGCGGCATTTTGCTGTTGCATCTCTTGCGCAGCGGCAAACATGGCGGGCAAGATATATTTCAACTCCTGAGTGCGGGAGGCGGGCAGGAGGGCGATCGCAATCTGCTGTTCCTCGATCCCTAAGGTTGCGCGTGCAACCTCTCGACTCGGAACCTCAGCCAAGCGATCCAGCAGCGGATGCCCAACCCAGGTCACCGGTGCGCCCCGATCGTGATAGTATTTTGCCTCTCCCGGAAAAATGGCCAAGATCTCGTCAGCAAAACCAATGATTTTGCGTGTATTTTGCTGTTGCCAGACCAGACCCATTCCTGGGGGGCAATGTAATAGAAAATCGGCAGATCGGGGTAGGTGTTACGCAGGTAATTACCAAAGGTGATATTCGGCCCCATGTAGTCAATCAGAATCGCGGCATCGGGCGGATATTCGCGCAAAAGCTGTTGGGTTTGACGCTGCATCTTCAGGGTCGGCAGAGCAAAACCAATCGATTCGAGCACGCCAATCGAGCCAATGGCACTGGTGTGGCCCAACAGCTTTGCGCCTGCGGCGGCCATGCGATCGCCCCCGAGGGCCAAAATTTCCAGATCCAAGCCGCGCGCCGTCGCCAGCCGCAGCAGCGCCGCGATTAACAGACTGCCCTGCAAATCCCCTGAGACTTCGCCGGTACTGATAAATAAACGCATGGTGGAGATGCCGATAGGGTACCGATGCCAAATTATGTAGAACCTGAGGACTTGCCTGGAATGAGACCCCGCCGCTTGGTGTCCTGGGTTGCATCTTTAACAAAGTGATAGAGATGGCGCACCATCTTGTGGTGCAGGAGTGGCTCTAGCTCTCGCAAGTTCTCCGCTTTGACCCCGCCTCCCGAGCGAAACAGAATGCGATGGGCTTGCTTAAGGGCTGTGTAAACCGCGCCATCTTCTAACTCGGTCACACCCGAGCGACGAATACCAACGAGGTTGAGCGATCGCACCCGAGGCGGACTCCCCTCCACCAGCATGTAGGGTGGCACATCGCGATCGATGCGGCTCATGGCGCCGACCATGGCCAACTCGCCCACGCGCACAAACTGATGAAACCCTGCCATACCGCCAATCACCGCCCGCGATTCAATTTCGACATGGCCGGCCAAGGAGACTGCATTGGCGATCACAATACCGTTTTTTAACAGGCAATTGTGGGCCACATGTACATAGGCCATCAGCAAATTACTATCGCCAATTTGCGTCATCTCTCCGGCTTTGGTGGCACGATTGATCGTGACAAACTCACGGATGCGGTTGTCGTGGCCAATCTTGACCAGTGTTGGGTCACCGTCGTATTTCAGATCCTGCGGGTCTAGACCAATGGCGGCACCGGGAAAAATGTGATTGCGATCGCCAATTTCCACCCAGCCATCAACCACCACGTGGGCATCAACTTGAGTGCCTGCCCCAATCCGAACCCGCTCTCCAATCACGGCATAGGGCCCAATTTGCGCTGTCGGATGAATTTCAGCACCGGGATGAACAACCGCCGTTGGGTGAATGGTGGGCATATCGCTTCGTAACGCACTTGTTCGCAATTTGCTAGGGCTCCAGGCTATTGATCCATGAGTGAGAACATCAGCTCACCGCTGGCCACTAACTTGCCGTCCACATAGGCTTCACCATTGACCTTACCAAACCGTTTACGCTTGATGCTCAGCAATTCAGCCTTGAGGACGAGCTGATCTCCTGGCACTACCGGGCGGCGAAACCTCGCTTTGTCAATCCCGGCAAACACAAATAGCCCCTCGGGCAAATCTGGAATTTGTTTGACGATGAGCCCGCCCACCTGAGCCATGGCTTCGATAATCAACACCCCTGGCATAATCGGACGTCCGGGAAAATGTCCCTGAAAGTGAGGCTCGTTAATGGTCACATTTTTGATCCCAACGGCACTTTTGCCTGGCACCTGCTCAATGATGCGATCAACGAGTGCAAAGGGGTAGCGGTGAGGGAGCAGTTCTTGAATCGTCTCAATGGTCAAAATTTCCGAGGAGACGGAGGCTGCATCAAGGGAGGCATTGAAGGTCTCGACAGGTGTGCTCGAGTCCGTTGCGCTCGTGATGGTTTCGCGGGTAAAGATCATGCCGGTGGGGAATGCATAGAACATCTAGAAGGACAAGACTCAGTTGCGATCGCGACCCCTTCATTTCAACCTAAGCTTAAACCTAGGACTCCAGCAGTTGCTGAAGCTGTTGGGCAAATCGCGTATGCAACGTGTGACTTGCTTTGTAGGCGAAAAAATGGGCCTGGGGAAAGTGCCCCAGTAAACTCAAATCCCCGACTAGATCTAAAAGTTTATGACGGGCAGGCTCATTTGCAAATCTTAAGGGGGGATTGATCCAGCCCTCGGGGCCACACACCAGGGCATTGTCTAAGCTACCGCCCTGAATTAACCCCATTGCCCGCAGCTGCTCTACCTGGGCCGCAAAGCCAAAGGTTCTAGCTGATGCCACCTCCTGGGCAAAGCCCTCAAAAGTCCAATCGAAGCTGTGCCACTGATTGCCAATGGCTGGGTGGGGGAAATCGATGCCGTAGGTGAAGCGGATGCTGCTGGCAGGGAAGGCACAGACGATGGCGTCGCCGTCTTGGAGGGTGAGGGCGTGGGGGAGCTGGGGCATGGGGGCGAGGGAGGGCGAGGAAGGGGCGATCGCCAGGGCAATGACCTCCACCCATTCTTTCGCAGAGCCATCTAGTAGCGGCACCTCTGGGCCATCGATCTCAATCACAGCATCACCCACCCCCAAGCCCGCCAGCGCCGCCAGCAGATGCTCGACCGTTCGCACCCTGGCGCTACCCCAGACCAGTTCCGTCGAAAGTTGTGTCGGCTGCACCGCCGCCAGCGTTGCCGGAATCAGGGGCTGTCCGGGCAGATCCATCCGCTGGAACCAGCGCCCGTGACCGAGGGGGGGCTGGTTTTACCCGTACGGTCATCTCGGCTCCACTATGCAGCCCAATGCCGGTC
>JAAUOP010000235.1 GCA_012034805.1 Synechococcales cyanobacterium CRU_2_2
TACAAACAGAGAATTTAATTCTCGCTTCAGTCTGCGGTGGGGCGCATCGTGGACGTTAAACAAAACAGCCTGTGGAGGCGTTCTGATCGGGGAGTAAGTCACGAGGCTGCTCTAGACGTGAGCCAAAGAAACAGGAATCTCCAAACATACCGAAGGTTGGTTGGATGAGCGTCAAATCATTATCGTCTCACCGCGACCCAAGTTCCGTGCCGATACCGACAGCTCGGATAACATCACCGTGGCGTGGGTGGTCTGGCAATTGGGTTGGAGTTGGAAGCTCAAAGCAATCGATTGTCCGTTCCAATTCCTGTCGGGCTGGCGCTAGCGATGGCCAAGACGCTAGGATGGAATAGTTCAACAAGTTGAATTGCGATGACACAATCCACAGAGACCCAGGTGGCCGCCATTACCGAGAATGTTCGGCACAACGAAAAAAGCATCGATTTGCTCAGATCGGACGCCAAAGAAATCAAAGGAGACATAAAGCAACTCAATCAAGCGGTTGCCAGCCTTGACACCAAAGTTGACCAGTTGGAGACTGACGTTAAAGAACTCAAAGGAGACGTCAAGGAAGCCAAGAACGACATCAAGCAGCTCTATCACAAGGTTGCCAACCTAGACACCAAGTTTACGGTCGGCTTTATCATCCTATCGGCTTTGATCGTCTTTCAAGACCAAATCACCAGTCTTTTGGCTCTAGTCCAGGTAGCACGCTGATGGACAAGGAGCTGACGAAGTACGAACTGCGGCGGCGGGGAATTACGCTGGCTGATTTGGCGCGGGACTTGGGTTGCGATCGCAGCCTCATCAGCAAAGTGATTTCGGGAGAAGGGACATCAAGGAGAGTAAGTGAGGCTATAGCGCGGGCGTTGGCCACCGAAGCAGATCGATAGCGCTACAGATTTTGCGATCGCAAATCCACCCCACCATTATTACCGCTCCCATAGTAATTGTTCTGCTGTTGCAACGGCGTCCTCGATCCCAGCCGCAGGATTTGTGCGCTCAGACCCTGATTAACGTCAATCAGTTTTTGCAATTGACTTTCTACTTTTTTGGAACCGAGATCCACCGCCGCAGTAGCTCTGCCTGCTGAGGGTGTCGCCGCCGCAGTAGGCAAACCCACCTTGACCCCCCGGCTAGCCGCCTCAGCCACAGTCAGATGATTGGCCATCTTGCGAGCCGAGTCCTCTTGTTCAAACTGGAGAACTTTGGCTTGTTGCTGGGCCGTGAGAGTGGCTTGATCAATCTGTGCTATAGCCCGTCGATTCTCTAGTTGCGCCAAAACCGCCGCATTTTGCTGAGCCGTCAGCTCCTCGTTCTGTTTTGCAAGGGAAATCTGCTGAGCCTGAGCGCTCAATTGCCCTGCTAGTCCGGTTTCTTGCCCCTGCAATTGGCGGACTCTTCCTTCGGCTTGGGCGATGTCCCGCTTTGAGCCCCCGGAGGTTTTGAGGGCTTCGACGGTGGCTTGAGCCCCTTGAATATCCCCTTGCAGTCCTGCGAGTTGGGCTTCGAGTTCTTTTTGCTTAGAGATAGCCTCGGTGGTAGCAATCTGAGCTTGCAACTGCGATTGGCGTACCGCAATCTGGGCAATCTGAGCCTCTATCTCCAGCCGCTTGGCCGCTAAATCAGCCCGCTGACGTTCGGCCAATAACTCTGCTGCAAGCTGTGCTTTTTTGATGGCCGCTAGCTCGGCCTCGCGTTGAAGTTTGCGCTCTAGGATTTCTGCTTCACTCTGTCGGTTGCCCGCAAGTAATTTCAGTTGCTCTTGTAGGGCGGCCTTAATCTGGGGAGAGAGTTGCTCGGAGGTGAGGCGTTTGCGAATCTCCAGGGCTTTGTTGAGGTTTTCTACCTCAATGTTTGCCCGCGTCGATTGCAGGTTGCGCTGGGCCTCTTGCAGTTTATTCTGAGCCTCTAGCAATCCCTGTTGTTGGTCGAGGGATTGGGTAATCAGGTCCGTGGCTTGTTTTTCGGTGGCCAGGGCAGCCAGCTTGGCTTTGGATTGGAGGGATTCGGCCTGGGTTTGGGTTGCGATCGCACTCAGTTGATCCGAAGTAATCTGCTTACGAGCTGCTGCCTCATCCTCTAAGCCCGCCAACTTCTCCTCTAATGCCTGTTTTTGCAAAGACCGCTCATTCTCAATCAAGGCCCCGGTGAGTTCAGCAATCCGCTGGGTTCCGGCCAGCCGTTTGGCTTCCCCTTCCGGCCCCTTTTCCCCAGCCAACCCCTTTTGTAGCTTTTGGGCTTCGGCCAGTTGCGCGGCAATCGTTTGCCGGGTGGATTCCAGTCTGGCTCGGTTGATGTCTTGTTCGTCAGTCAAAGAGGATGCGATCGCATTCAATCTTAATTGCTCTGCCAGTTGGATTTTGGCAAGCGCCGTACTATTGGCTTTTTCTAAATCCGCAACCCGCTCCTGTTCGAGTCCTTTTTGGGTATCAATGCGGCCTTTGACTACAGAGATTTGAGCAGTGGCTAGCTTCTCATCCAGTTTGAGCAACTCGGTGTTGATGACCTTTTTTTGCTCTTCCTCTAGCCTGGGCTGATTGAGTTGGGCGGCCACCGTTGCTCGTTGTTTTGCAGATTATCCACGATGTCCTGATTGGCCTGCTGCTCTAGGGCGGCTTGCTCTTTGGCCGCCGCCCCAGCGTCTAGGTGCCCTGCCTCAATCTCCTCTAAGATCCGCAATTGCCCTCTGAGTTTCTCGGCGTTGGCCGCACTCTGGAGCTTGTCAAACTCTTGCTGGGATTGCCGAATGGCCGTATTCACTTTCTCGGTTGTCGGCACAAACTTGTCCAACTCCTCTCTGAGCTTTTTGAGTACCCGCAGGTTAATTTCTTTGGCCTTTGCATCAGACTCGGTGGCCACTGCGGCGTTTTCCTGGGCTGTGATGGCGGCATCGATGGCCGCGACATTGCCCTTGAGTTGCTCGGTGCTCAGATTGTTAGCATTAGCGAGGGCGGCAAATCCCTGGTTGGAAACCGTCGTCAGCGAGTCGTTCAGTTCGGCAAAGGCGATTTGCTGTTCGCGGAACGCGGCTTCGGGCGCAGTGGACAAATCCAGCAGCCCCAGCGAGACGCCATTGATGCTTTCTCTGACTACGTCCAGCGCCTTTTGAAAGGGACTGAGATTGTCCGAGATATTTTTCATGGCCTGTTGCTCGACGTTGAGCGTAGAGGCCGTTTCTTTGTTCTGGTTGGCTACCTTGGCATTAATTTCAGCAAGATCTTGCAATTTGCCTTCTAGGGCTTTTGTCCCTTCACGGGTTTGGGCGGCGGCACCGGTGACGGAATTGTAGGTATCGACGACCAGGGCGATGCTCGCAGCAGCTCCTGCAAAAGCGGCGGTGTTTGCTGCTATAGCAACTGTAGCTGCCACCTGAGCTGCCGTTAGTTTGCCCGTCACCAATGCCAGCAAAAAGTGGCGATCGCGTTCGCCCCTTTGACGACGGTATTGGCCGCAATGGCGACGCTTTCTTTGATTTGAATTACCGTCGCAACACCCCCCGCCAAATTGAATGCGGCCACAGCAGTGGTAGCCGCCACAAACGCTGCGCCTAGTCCTGCGGTTCCTAGGACTACTTTCTTAAGAATGGGAGGCGCACTATTAAATGTATTTAAAAAATCATTCGCCGCTTTAACCACCAGGATGGCCGGACCTTGGGCCATCCGAAAAACTCATCACTCAATCTCGCCGTATTATCCTGGAGATTAGAAAATTGGCCGCCGAGAGTGTTAGAAAGCGCCGCCATTCCCCCCGCAACCCCCTCCAATTCACCAAAACTGAGGATGGCATTTTGAATCGCCTGCGGGGTTTTTTCTACGGTTTTATTGATGCCTCGGAACGAGAACGTGACTTTATCCCCGGCCACCTGAGCGCCAATCCCAAATTCCTTCAGCCGTTCATTCTCGCCTTGAGTGGCATCCAAAATCGCCTCGGTAAACTGCTGTAGGGATTTGCCCTGAGAGCTGGCAATATCCCCCAGCCTCGTCAGGGTTTGGGTGGTAGGCTCCAGTCCCCGCTGCTTGAGGCTAATAAAAGAACTCAGCACCTCCTCGACCTGGAACGGCGTATTCGCAGCAAAGGTCTGGATTTCCTCAAAAGCCCGCCCTGCACCGCCTTCACCGAGCAGGGTTTTGAGAACGGTTCGCAGTCGCTCAAACTGTAGCCCGGTTTGCAGGACGTTCCCGGCAATCGATTGTAATTGCTGAGCCAATCCGAGGCTGGCGATCGTGCCTGCAATCCGCTGAAAGTCGCTGATCGTTTGGCCCGATTGTCCGACTCTTTGATCCAGTTCATAAAATTGTTTTGCGGTGAGGCCCACCTCTCTTCTGAGAACCCCAAAGCGCTCTGCGGTGGTGGCATTGACGGCTCTTAGTTGTGCTATAGCGCTCACTGCGCGGGCAGCGGCGTCCTCCGTTAAATTCAGTCCCTTGGCGAGTTCACGGGCTTCATTGAACGAGAGGTTGAAGGCGCGAGCGAGTGCTATAGCACCATTGGTCGCGGCCTCGGTTAGGTTACCCGTGGTTCGAAATTGCTCAAGGGAGCTGCGCGCGGCTTTGGCTTGTTTTGCGATGTCCGCGAGGGCTTGCACGGGCGTGTCAGAACCCGTGGTTTTAAAGTTGAAGCGGAGGACGGTGTCAGTCAAACAACTCTTCCGCCCTATCCAGCAACTCGTTCATCGGCTTAGACAGCAGGCCACTTTCAGGATTTTGCTGACCCGTCGCTATAATGGCGCTGGGCAAAATGCCGCATTTCCTAGCCGTCATGTTTTCCTCTTTGCAAGCATCTATCAGGCTCTGCAAATTTTTGTCCAAATCATCCATCGCTAACCGCCACTTGCTGAATTTTTGACGCTCATCCAACCAACCTTCGGTATGTTTGGAGATTCCTGTTTCTTTGGCTCACGTCTAGAGCAGCCTCGTGACTTACTCCCCGATCAGAACGCCTCCACAGGCTGTTTGTTTAACGTCCACG
>JAAUOP010000095.1 GCA_012034805.1 Synechococcales cyanobacterium CRU_2_2
TGGAGATCAGATTGTTAGTAAGACCTATATGACCCGAGTGGAAGGAGAAAACACTCGATTGAGGCACTATCTGGCTCGGCTGCATCGCAAGACGTTGTGTTATTCCAAGTCCCTGAAGATGCTGCAATATTCGATACGTTTGTTGGGTCATTATCTCCGGTTCCGGGAGTTGCCCCTACCACCTAGATTCATCTCGGAATTCAGCAACGCCTTTCCCAGAAATACTCATCCCAGAATTCAGCAACGCCGTTTGCCTAACTGAAGTCGCGCAGCATTTTCTTGATCTCTAGATTATGCAGTTCTTCCTGGCCGATTTTTGTACGGGCAAACTCTTCCAGATAGATGCTGGCGTCTTCCACTACGCCTAGTAACTGCTTATACATATCCAACGCTTTTTGCTCATGGTTGAGACTCTCCTGAAGCAGATCTTGGACTGCGTGACGGTTTGTCTCTTCAATGGGAGCAATCTTCTGACTGGGGTGCCCTTCCAGCCCGGTAATGATTTCGCCAGATTCCTGGGCGTGTAGGAGGGATTCTGCTGCTTGGGCCTTGAAAAAGTTTACAATGGGAATGCGATTTGGCCCAGTTACCATCAAGGAGTAGTGAGTATAGCGAACAACGCCCGCTAGTTCAAATTCCATGATTTGGTTGAGCAGGTTGGTCGCTGCTTGAGTGTCAAGATCGCGCATGGAGTCATTCAGTTTGAAACGGTGAAGGCTAAGCAGCAAGAGGTCTGCTGCTCAGACATGCCCTGAGTTTACCTCAGCTTGTCTCGATTGCCGCTTACCATCTATAAACTCGAGGGACTCAGGACTCAGGACTCAGGACTCAGGACTCAGGTTCGCAGAGCAACAATCGGATCTAGTCGAGCGGCTTGCTGAGCTGGCAACACGCCAAACAAGAGGCCAATTCCTCCAGAGATGCTGACGGCAAGGGCAATGGCCAGAGGCGACACCGTTGTAATCAGTGGCGTGAGTGAACCGGCTACAACCACCGCCGTAATTCCCAGCCCGGTTCCAATCACGCCGCCAGTGGTCGATAGAATCACAGCCTCAATCACGAACTGGGTCAAAATATCCTTCTGGGTTGCGCCGATCGCCTTGCGTAGGCCAATTTCTTGGGTTCGTTCCGAGACCGAGACCAGCATAATGTTCATGATGCCAATGCCGCCCACTACGAGGGAAATTGCGGCGATCGCCGCCAGCATGAGCGTTAGAGCCTGAGTCACGGTTCCAAAAATCTTCAAGAGTTCTTGCTGACTCTCGACATCAAAATCGTCTTGGCTCGTAATTTGGTGACGCTGTCGCAGCAGATTGGTGATCTGAAATTTTGCGGCGCTGATACTTTCTTCATCCCTAGCCATAACCGAGATAAAGGTTACCTGCATACCATAGGGAGAAGTCCGGCCGATTAAGCGATTGGACATCGTTCTAATCGGAATGTAGGCAACTTGATCCTGGCTTTGACCGAGAAAGGCTCCCTTGGCTTTTAGGACGCCAACCACCTCGAAACTCGTGTTGCGAATACGAATGAACTCTCCGATCGGACTTTGATTGCCAAAGAGTTGTTCAGCCAGTTCTGGCCCAAGAACGGTGACCGTGGTATTGCGTTCATCATCTAGTTCTGTGAGAAACCTTCCCCGATCGATCTCAAACTTCCGCACCTTCAGAAACTCAGCCGTCGTTCCCATTACATTGCTGGAGCTGTTGTTGCCGCGATAGCTGACGATGTATTGGCCACTGAGCTGCGGTGCAACCCCTTTAACCGCCGGAACCTGTTGAGCGATCGCCTCAGCGTCTTCGACTACCAGAGTATTGGGAATGTCAAACGTTATTTCCCGCGCTTCATCATTTCCAGGCATGACAAACAGAACATCTGCTCCCAGAGATTCAAACTGCTCCGCCGTCAGCCGCTGTGCTCCCTGACCCAAGCCAATCATCGCAATCACGGAGGAATTGCCAATAATGATGCCGAGCATGGTGAGGGTGCTGCGCAGCTTATTGGCCGTTAGGGTTTTAACTGCCATGGTTAGGCTTTCAGCAAGATCCATAGTGCCTAGAGTTTTGGATTGAGGGCATAATGCAGGAACGACCAATAGGAGACAAGCAGTGGCAGCAGGCGTAATCTGGATAGAAGACCTGTCCAAGCCAGGCGAGGTAGAAAATCCAGAGTGATTCCAGGCCCATAGAAAAGCAGGCTTAGCAGTCCAATCGTGAGCAGATAGGGTTCCGTTCTTCCAGGTCTGTTCAGTCGAAGCAACAAGGCCAAGATAGCGCTAATTAATGCGAGCGCTGCAAAAGACATGGAAATCAGATCATTTAAACTTAAAAGCTTGTTTACGTTTAAGGAGAGACCGGGTCTCTGTACTTGTGCCGAAGCCAAGACATTCCAGAGAGTATCCCCTCCAAGCAGCAAAGCCAAAATGGTCAAGATAGCGATCAGAAGCGTCGTTTCTTGGCTCATAGATTTATGACTCTAAAACAGAATGCTCAGCGTGAGCGGGACCACTTTGATCTGTAAGCCGGGTATCTTCAGAAACTGTCTTACAAGGATCAATCAGTCCTAGACGGCTCTGCCCAAATTTGTCTAACGTCTCCACCGCCCCGCTCCGCTCAAACCGCAGACTGCCCCCATCGCTACCGCCAAACTTGTCGCAGACCGCCCGGTGCGATCGCGCTAATGTCATATAAGCCTGCACAAACGCCTGATGCTGCTCGGTCAGCGCCTCCGGCAGGTTCGCAAACAGAGGCTGAAGTCGCTTCCAAATTTTCATCAGCGCAGCATGTTCCCAAGACATTAGGCCGCTAAAGTTATCAGACTGGACTTGAGGAGGCTTCATGCTGGTGCGAACCTCAGTCTCGTAGCGATCGCGCTCAAAACTTCCAGCCAGCTCCATCGAAGCCCCCGAAGCCCGCATCAACACCGTTGCAGTCTGAAGTTCAGTATTAGCCTCATCAAGCTGTCCTTGGTTGAGCCGCTCTTCAAAACGATTTAGACAGATAATCAAACCTTGAACATTCAAAAAGAAAGACCAGTGAAAGCCTTTCCAAATGGCTTGGGCATGGGTAAGCATCATAGATAAGCGCAGAATAGAAGTTGTCCAAACTTTATTTTTAATCTAGCTGACACACTCTTTTCAAGAGTTGGATATAGCTCAAAAATCCCTGGATTTGAAGTTCGATATCATCGAAAGGCAGGCTAGGCGTTTTTTGACAAAGCTCAAGGAATGCCTGAACGGCAAGCAGTAAGCCTTCTGCTAGGCAAAGTGCAGGGGATTCAGTTTCAACATGACGGACATGGAAGTAATCATCAAAATCCTCAACTTCCCAGAGCCTAAGAGACGTTTTGGTTGTAGAGAGATTTGCTTTTTCGACGTCAGCGGTTTCAAGCTGCTGCTGTGCCAGTTTAAGGATATTCACGCCTTCCCTTACGGAAGGAGTCCTCAATGCTCTCAGCACAACGTTGAGCCGATCCTGAACCAGCCGCTGTTCTTCTGGCGTTAGGGACAGCGACGTCGGTAAATCCCAGGGAACGAGGAGATTGAGGGTGGGCGGGAGCTTTGACATGGACAGTTCCCGACTCGGCGCAGTATTGAGAGTTAACATGGGCTGTCACGGATGCCCCCCTGTGTCGCGCATAGCGCCATCCGGCTGATTGACTGCTTCGCTGCGGGCTGCGTCTGTTGCCTGGGATGTTGTCGGCGCGGTTGTCTGAGATGTTGTCTGAGATGTTGTCTGAGATGTTGTCTGCATGTTCTGTTTCATCTGCTGACGCAGGCTCAGCGGTCGCATATCCGTCCAGACTTCTTTGATGTGATCCAAACAGTCTTGCTTAGGGCCAGTTTTCCCGGTGGCCCGCCAGCCCCAGGGGATTTCTTTGTAGTCAGGCCAGATAGAATAGCGTTCTTCCTGGTCAATCACAACATGATAAATGGGTTCAACTGGGGTTAATTGAGTCATGGGATAGGGCAGGATAAAAAATAGTTCGTTGCTTGAAAACAGATTGGAGTTTGAAAACAGACAATAGCAGACCAGAGGGTAACGGTGTGATGACAAGCTGCTACAGACGACGACTGAAAGATTTCAGAAATAGTTGGCCTGGTGAAGTGCCTTAGCTCCTTGGGTAAAGGCAACAAAAATAGCTTCGATATCTGCATCGCTGTGGGCTGTCGATAAGAAGCCGCCTTTATCACCGCCGCGCAGATGAATGCCTCGGTTGAGCAGGTGATAGGAAAGCAGATTGAGAGCTTCAGGGGACGCTCGACTTTTGGACAGGGCGATCGCAAAAAACGAGCCAAACTGCGTGAACTGAATCGGAATTTGATGGGAACTCATCCAGTCATTCAGGCGTTGGACGAGAGCAACTGTTTTCTGATTCAATTCCATTTGTAGGGCTGGCCCTTGATTCTTCAGGTGTTGGAGCATCGCCTTCGCCGTGGCAAGGGAGAGGGGATGTTTGCAAAAAGTCCCAGCAAAAAACGTGGTTTGAACCTGAGGCGCGGAGTCATCGCCAAACTGCCAGATGCCTCCATCGATGCGATCCATCCAGCGCGATCGCCCCGCAATTACAGACAGCGGCAGCCCTCCTCCGGCAATTTTGCTGTAGGTCGCGAGGTCAGCCTGAATGCCAAAGTGGGCCTGAGCCCCACCCGGATGAATTCGGAACCCCGTCACCATTTCGTCGAAAATGAGGGCCGTCCCTGCAGAGCGAGTGATGTCTCGAAGCTGCTGCAAAAAAGCTTCAGGTTGGTTTTCTGGACAACGACTCTGTACAGGCTCGACCAAAACTGCCGCAAGCTGCTTGCGCTGCGCTTCAATAATTTTGAGCGATTGGGGGTTACCGTAGTCGAGCACGAGGGTTTCTTGGGCCGTGGCTTTTGAAACGCCGAGGGCGGCAGCAACGGCGCGGGGGGAGTGGCGCGAGCTGAGAATGGCCTGAACCGCTCGGCTGAGCGGTGTCAGCCAGGGACGAGCCTCAGCCTGCCGAGTCAGCACCCGGTTAGCGGCTTTCTTGGCGTACTCGCTGAGGGGCGCGCGCACCAGCGTTGCATCCAGGTGACCGTGGTAGGAATTTGTAAAAATTGCAATTTGCGGCGACCCGTTGCGGCCCGCGCAATGCGAATGGCTGTCATCACAGCCTCGGTTCCCGTGTTGCTCAGTGTCACCCGTTCCATGCCGGTGAGGTCACAGAGCAACCGAGCCACTTCCCCAACCAGCGGTGACTGGGGACCGATGGCGATGCCGGATTCGAGCTGCTGGGCGATCGCCGCTCGAATAAAAGGGGGATTGTGGCCGCACAGGTGAGCCCCCAAGCCCATCAAAATATCGATGTATTCACGACCATCAATATCCCAAAGTTTTGACCCCTCCGAGCGGGCGACCACGATGGGATAACAAATCTCCTTAGTGGTCGGCGTGAAGTTAAACCCAATCGAGCTTTTATCAGCCAAGATCGCGCGATTGGATTGGGCAAACTGCTTCGATTTAGCCGTGCGCTGGTTGAAGGTTTGGATCATCGATTGCAGGTGCTGTTGCTGTTGCTGGCTTGTCTTACTATCTTGTGCAACGGTCATGGTTGAGCCCCCTTACGACAGATAAAGTGAGCGGAGTAGTTATCGTCAATCTTGTCTGCTCCCTCAATCGTTTCAATACAAATCTGCTCAAACCCCGTCTGCTGCAGCGCCAGGCGGACATCGGCGATCGCATGTCCCTTTACAGGATAGTTCAAATCAGAACGCTGCCAGTCTGGCTCTAGGCGAGAGAAATAACACAGCAGCTTGAGCCGAAAGCGAGTCAGTCGGCGCAGGCTCAAAAGCCGATAGAGCGGGGCACGAAGCAAGTACATCAGCCGCTTTCCCCAGGACTGAGATGGCCAGCGGGGCGCTTCGAACAGGCTCACTTCAAATGCACCTTGATGATGGGTTGGCTCATAGCTAGGTCGCAGTATCCAGGCATATCTGGAGTCAATTTCACCCTCTACAATTTGACCTCGCCACCACTTTTGCATCTGTCCGGGGTGGTTGAGATCAAATAGAAAAAAGCCGCTAGGCTGAAGCGATCGATAGACATTCTGAAACACCTCCGTCAGTGCTTCGAGGCTCATTATATGATTGAGCGAGGCACTGGTTGAGAAAACAGCATCAAACTGAATTGGACTAGAGAAAGTGCGGGCATCGTCGAGCCAAAAATTAGCCCTGGGAGCGTTTTCTCTCGCATAGTTTAACATCGCTTCTGAGCCATCTAAGCCTGTCACCTGATAGCCTCGCTCAAGCAGGGGCTGAATGAGCTGACCTGTGCCACAGCATAGGTCTAGCAGTTGAGCCGCACTTGGAAGCTGAGGGAGAAGCGATCGCTCGAGCCAGCGAAGCTGCTCCTGGCCATAGGCTGGCCCCATGGTCTGGTTGTAGAGCCATGCCCAAGTGTCATAAGCGTTGTAGCGTTCTTTCGACAGCATGGTTTCATCCCGAAGGGCAATGTGACAGTTGACGGTGTGAAGTCAGTCTGAAATCAAAATTTTGAATCAAGATCTGGAATCATCTAAGCTGAGCTGAAGGCGCGGGCTGGGGGAAGGGCGTCGGCCTGTTGCATCGCTGAAATATAGGTTTTGAACAGACCAGGGCTGAGGGCCGGACAGGGCTTAGGAGCTGCATCTAGAGCAGTGCGGGTATTTTTGCAGTCAAAGGGGACTTCACTGGGTGCTGCTTGGGCTGTAGACTCGGGTTGAGCCGCTGTCTGACGGCGTGATGAAAAGAGAGAGACCAGCGGATAGAGGGCATGGCTAGGATCTTGGTGGGCGATCGCCATGAGCTGCCGGTACCAGGCCTGGTAGCTCACCCGCTGAATCGAATACCCCGCCTCTGCCAACGGCGCAAACAGCAGCTCAGAAGAGACAGGATGCGGATGGATTAGATGGAAGGTTTTGCCCAAGCTGCGGGGCTGCCGCGACAGATAGACCATCGCCCAGCTCACGTAGTCCACGGGCAGAAGGTCTAGGGGCATTTCCCCGACAGGGGCACTGCCGAGCTGGATATACCCCTGCATGAGCCGATAGAGAAAGTCATCGCGGTTAAAGACTCCCGTTTGGCTATGACCAGAAATAGGGCCGGGGCGATAGAGGGTGATGGGGAGGCCGCGATCGCCCGCCTGGGTAACCAGTTGCTCCGCCACCCATTTGCTCTGAGTGTAGCCGCCCTTAGGAACAGGGTATTGACTGAGCGGATCTTGCTCATACATCCTAGTTTTCCCCTCAGGCAACTGTGCAGGCAGCACGCTGAGCGTAGAGCTGTAGTGGAACGGTTTGGGGTGTGCTTGACAGGCTAGCTGAAGCAGGGTTTGGGTTCCGCAAACGTTGGTATCCCGCAGTCGCGAGTAGGGAGAGGCATGGTGAACCCAGGCCGCGTTATGGTAGATGACGTCAATGGTTTGACTCAGCGCCGCAAAGGCTTCCGGAGGGAGGCCCAGGTTGGGCCGGGCAAGGTCGCCGACCACCGGAACGATGCGGGTTTGGGCCTCGGAAGAGAGAGCGCGATCGCACAACTGATAGCGATGCAGGCTGTCCAGAATCTTGTGATGGCCCTTAGCCACAGAATCGGCCCGGACAAGACAGTGAATTTTAGCGCGGGTTTGCTGTAGAAGCTCTCGGAGCAAAAACACCCCCAAAAAGCCAGTGGCTCCGGTGAGCAGAATGTGCTGCGGGGGCTGAATCGTGTCGATGTAGGCCCAGGCGCATACGGGGCGGATGCTCTCAGCGAGTTTGAGATCGGCTCTGTACTGCTCTTGCTTTAACAGCAATCGTTCCTCAGGGGGTGCCTGAAGTCGTTCCGAGTGCTGATTGCGAGACTCCTGGATCTGCGCCTGGGTATTCTGTTCTGACGCCTGCTCCTGAAGTTGCCCCTGAAACAGTGCAATCACAGTGGGCTTGTGGGCTTTGAGTTTAGCGGTGAGCTCTGTCGTCATGACTCCTTTAGGGGCCTGACAGCGCAGCGTTTCCCCATCGAGCCAGAGACGAACATTGAGATCTCGTAGGTACGTTAGCAGGGCGGTGGGATCGGAGGGTGAGGGCATGGTGGCGGTTGCAGGATCAGGGTGGGTGTCTGAGGCTGTTGTGCGAGGCTCGGGAGGTCGGCGCTGTGGAGCGGGTGGTACGGGCTGAGAGTCGGTCGCTGCAACGAGCTTTGCAGGAATGGGAACGGGTGAAGGGGGTGCGGGTTCATCGCTGGGAGAAAGATAGATTTCTTTTCGACCCAGCAGGCGATCGCTCACAATCCCCCACTGCCGACAGGCGGCGACAAGCCGATTGGATTCCTGGATGGGTACCGAATCGGGCCTGTATTGGATGGAGGTGATGTAGGTGAGCCAGGGCTCTTGGCCCATGGCATAGACATAAACCTGTTGTGGGTTGAACTGATTGACCAGGGCGATCGCCGCTCTGCGTTGGAGCCATCCAAGCGACGCGTTTGAGCCATCTTATGGGCCGTGGGCTGAGTCAGCAGCGGCCCGTAGGCCCAGGTAAAGGGAGCGCCGTCACATTCCATGCCGATGAAGAGCAGATCCAAGGGGCCAAACAGATGTGAGAGATGCTCATACAGCCGGGGCTCCAAATTATTAGAATCAGCAGCGCAAAGAATGGAGCGGCCCTGGAGCTGAATCAGATAGGCGTTCTTGGCACCGATGTTGAGATCGCCATGCTCCCCGAGAACCGGCAAACTGACAATGCGACCCTGGGGAAGCGGAATGGCTTCGAGTTCATCAAGCGCCTGCACGGACGGGAAGCCAATCTGCTGGAGAACGAGCTTGAGCGAGGGATCGATGAGGGAACCCTTGTTGCTGCTGGGAACAACAACATGTCTGATTTTGTGCCGCAGTTGCAGCAGCGTTTCCAGCATGACGTGGTCTTGATGATTGTGAGTGATCAGCGCGTAGTCAATCGTCTCAGGCAAATCAGCATAGCTGTAGCGGATCATGCAATCTTGCTGCTCGGGCAACGGCGCATAGCTGACCAGCGGATCGCAGAGGATGCTGACCCCATTGCTTTCGAGCAGAACGCAGGCATGGCCAAAGTAGCGGATACGCACACCTGCTGTTTCTCTGTAGCGGGTATCGCTGGGGGTATCGCTGGGGGTCTCGCTGGGGATCTCGCTGGGCTCAAAGAACGCTTCAAACTGCTCTAGCTGCACGCCTTTGAGTTCCAACGCCGCAGCCATCTCCGCCACCGACCCCGGCTTGTGCCGCATGGAAAAAAGCGCGTCGAGACGCGGATCGCAGAAGGGAATGTGTAGCTGTAGTGCGCCGTCTTCCTCTAGGCGAGGCGTGCTCAGCACAAAGGCACGGCTGTCGCTGTCACCCAACCGTAGCATGATGCTTTGGGAAGCCGAACGGTAGTATTCACTGCGGTAGAGTAGCCCTTCGATCAGCCGCAGCGAGGGGTGGTTATGGCTATCGTAAACCAGTTCTACATAGCCCTTGAGCAGCTCAGGAACTTCGGCATAGAGCGGTTCGAGGGAAGCTCCTGCCGGGTGACGGGTGAGGCGGTGTTCGAGCTGGGCGATCGCCCCACTCAGCTCAATCAGAGGCTGCTGCTCCGTCCGCGTCTTCTCAAGCAGGGCTCGAATCTCGGCGAGGCGCTCTGGCCCATAGTGGATGAACGGCCCACCCAGCATTTTGGGGTCTTTAATGGCAGACGCATGAACCTGCGGGGCTGCAATAAACGACTCCATCACCTTGAGGTGAGACTCGGTCAGGTAGCGGGCTGCGGTTGCGGGCGAGAGCAGAAAACTCCAGGCATACCACTGGTTGATCAGCGGCTCTGCAATCACATTGGGCTTGAGAATGCTGAGCTGGGAGGAATGGGGTTTTAGAGAGATTTTCCGGTCGGATGGGGTTGGGATTACGGTCTCTGAAGAGGGCATCATCATAGGGCGATTTCCTCCCACTCTTCCCCAGCACTATCATCAGATCGGCTGGCCTGTAGCGACTGGAGAAGCTGTTTCTTCTCGATGCGGTGGGACAAAGCCAAAATGCTGGGTGCCTCAAAGAGATCAATCACGGTGATTTCGGTATCAAACTGGTTTAAACATTGGGCAACTAGCTGAGTCGCCAGGAGCGAGTGACCGCCCAGCTCGAAGAAATCATCCTCAATGCCAACGGCCTCCAGATTCAGAATTTTCTGGAAGATAGTCGCTAGGACAATCTCGGTTTTGGTTCGGGGTACCACCCGATCGCGAGAAATCTGCGCGGGGGCCGGAAGCGCTTTTAGATCAATTTTTCCGTTTGCGGTCAGCGGCAAAGACCTCAGCCTCACAAAGGCACTGGGCATCATGTATTGGGGCAGGGTTTCGCCGACAAACTGCCGCAGCTCGGCGGGGCTGAGCGAAGCGGGGTCGTGATCCGTTTCGGCATCTGCTGCCACCCAGTAGGCAACCAGTCGCTGATTTCCAGGGTTATCTTCTCGCACGATGACGACACTGGTTTGGATTGCCGGATGTCGATTGATAACGGCTTCTACTTCTCCCGGCTCAATCCGAAACCCCCGAATTTTGGTTTGCTGATCGATTCGGCCCAGAATGCGGATATCGCCGCTGGCTTGGTAACAGGCAAGGTCTCCAGTTTTGTAAAGCAGGGGAGAAGTTTTGCACTCGGCTGGATCATCATCCTGCTGCACTTCATTCTGTTTTCTCTGTTGTGCAGAATTGGCAAAACCCACTTCAGTCGAGGGAGAGAAAAAGGGATTGGGGATGAATTTTTCGGCTGTGAGAGCGGGGCGATTGAGATATCCCCGTGCCAGACCCACACCCGAAATATGCAGTTCTCCAGGAACGCCGATGGGAACGGGCTGCTGAGCTTCATCCAGAATATAGAGCTGTTTGTTGGTGCTGGGGCGCAGTCGGGGAGGGGTCTCGCGATCGCAGGCCACCATACTGGCATTTACCGTGGTTTCAGTCGGGCCATAGGCGTTGATAAAGCGTCGGCCCTCCCCCCAGGTGGCAATGAGTTCGGGGGTCGGCGCTTCCCCGCCCACGAGCACCAGGCGCAACGCCGGAAAATCACCGGGGGGAAGGCTCAGCAGCGCCGAAGGTGTGATGGTGATGTGGGTCACGGCCTGTCGCTGGAGCAACCGTGCTAGCCCCGGCCCCGGCAGCAGCACCTCCGGCGGAGCCAGCAGCAGCGTTGCCCCCGCCGCCAGCGACATGACAATCTCAGGAATGGAAGCATCAAAACTAAACGAGAAAAACTGTAGAACGCAATCGTCGGGGCGGACATCGCAGACCCGAATCTTGTCCTCAGTCAGGTTCATCAGCCCCCCGTGGGCAATCAGCACGCCCTTGGGTTTTCCGGTGGAGCCGGAGGTGTAAATGAGATAGGCCAGGTGCTCAGGCAAGACACCGCTCACCGGGTTTTGGTCGAGCGCGGGGTCGGGTGCGGGGTTGGGCGCGGGGTTGGGCGCGGGGGTTTGGGCGCGAGGTTTAGCGAGGAGTCTGAAAGGGCCAGGCGATCGAGATTGATTCGTTGGATGGGGTCAGGTAAACCGCTGAGTTCAACGGTGGTTTCGCTGAGCAGAATGCCGACTTGGGCATCGCTGAGCATGTAGCGGAGTCGCTCGGGAGGATATTCGGCATCGAGCGGCAGATAGGCCCCACCCGCTTTGAGAATAGCCAGCAGCGCGATCACCATGGAGAGGGAGCGCGGTATGCAGATGCCAACCAAAACCTCAGGCCCCACGCCCAGGGCGCGCAGGCGGTGCGCAAGCCGGTTGCTGCGGCGATTGAGTTCGGCATAGGTCAAGCGTTCAGCCGCGTCTGGATCATCCGAGTCGCCGTTGTCAAACAGTAGGGCGATCGCATCCGGCGTTTTTTCCACCTGAGCTTCAAAGAGCTGATGAAAACACTGGTTCTGATTGTAGGGCCTGTCAGTCGCATTCCAGTCCACCAGAATCTGCTGTCGTTCTGCCTCGCTGAGCAGCGGCAGCTCGCAGAGACGCTGCTGTGGATCTGCGGCAATGCCTTCCAGCAAAACCTGGAAATGCTGAGCCATCCGTTCCATGGTTTCGGGCTCAAATAGCTTCCGGTTGTATTCAAAACCGCCCACTAAACCCGCTGCAGTTTCGTAGAGATCGACACTGAGATCAAGCTTGGCCGTGAAAACGCTTTGGGGAATGGGGCTGAAGCTCAGTCCCGGCAGCTCAAGCTGCTGCTGAGGCCTGTTCTCTAGGCGAAACTTGACCTGAAACAGGGGATTGTAGCTGAGGTCTCGTACGGGCTGAAGCGCTTCAACTAAGCGTTCAAAGGGCAGATCTTGATGTTCGTAAGCCGACCAGGTGGTGGTTTTGAGATGCTCCAGGAGGTCGGTGAAACGGGCTTGGGGGTTGATGTGCGATCGCAACACCAGCGTATTGACAAAAAAGCCGATCAAAGGTTCGACTTCTGCTCGATTTCGGTTAGCCGTGGGGATTCCCACCAGCAAGTCTCGTTGCCCTGTGTAGCGGTAAAGCAGCAGCTTGAACGCCGCCAGAAGCGTGACAAATAGCGTGGATGAGGTGCTTTGAGCCAGCGCTTTGAGCTGTCGAGTAGCGGTTTCGGAAAGGCGGAAGGGGCGATCGCCCCCTGGAAGCGCTGCACCTTCGCTCGGGGGAAGTCCGTCGGCAGTTGCAGGATGGGCAAATCTCCCGCAAGCTGCCGTTGCCAGTAGTTGAGCTGTTGCTTTAGCACTTCACCCTGAAGCCACTGCCGCTGCCAGAGTGCAAAGTCTGCGTATTGAATGGGCAGCTCCGGCAACGGCGAGTCGAGTCCCAGCCAAAAAGCCCGGTAGAGCTGAAGCAGTTCTTTGAGCAACTGCTCCATAGACCAACCATCTGAGATGATGTGGTGCATCGTAAACAGCACGACTCGCGCTTGAGCCCCGAGTCGGAGGATGACGACCTGGAACAGTAAATCGCGACCGAGATCAAACTGGGTCTGGGCAGCAGCGATGGAACGTTCTCTGACCGCTTCAGTCTGGGCGGTGTCCGAGAGAGCGCGCAAATCCGTCTGCTCAATTGTCACGTCCCGCTGGGCTGAGATCACCTGATAGGGCTGGCCTTCCGCCATTACAAAATTGGTGCGCAGCGCCTCATGTCGCTGAACAATGGTATTGAGACAGCGCCGAAACAGCTCAATATCCAGTGCCCCCGTGACGCGAATTGCGAGGGGAATATTATAAATTGCGCCTTCTTGCTGCATCTGCTCTAGAAACCAGAGCCTCTGCTGGGCAAACGACAGCGGCAAACGCTCAGGACGGGCTGCGGCTGCGATCGCCCCTGGGTTAAATCCAGCCTGGAAGCCAGCTTGAATCCCAGACTGGAATCCAGGGGTACGGCTCAAAAACTCAACGATCTCCGCTTTGCGGGCCTTGAGTTGCTGACCCAACGCTTCGGTCAGAACCTCCTCCGGCGCATTGCAGCGGAGCGATCGCCCTCCAGCCAAAGCTGAACATCCCGTCGATAGAGATCCGAGAGAAACTGCTCAATGCTTTGCGGTTTCTGCCCGCTGGCCTGTTCCTGAGTCTGTTCCTGAGTTTGTTCCTGGGTCTGTTCCTGGGTCTGCTGATCGGCCCCAGACCGCTCATCGAGAGCGGATAGTTCGGAGGGTTTGAAACGAGCTGGGCCAGATGAAGTCATAGTTCGATCTCCTTGCGCCGAGAGGGGGATGCTGATAGCGGGTTCGCCGAGGGCCGGGTTTCTGAGGACTGGGCCGAAAAATCTGAAGCGCCGGACGAAGCGTCAGACGGAGAGCGCTCTGGCGTGCCTCGAGCGCGCTGAGCCAGCTTCAACGCATCGATTTGGGCGGCTAGTGCGGCAATGGTGGGCTGCTCGAACTGAGCGCGTAGGGGTAAATCGACGGTGAGCCGTGTTTGCAGTCGCATATGAACCCGAGTGGCACTGAGGGAATTGCCGCCTAGCTCAAAGAAGTTGTCGTGAATTCCCACCGTTTCAAGTTGAAGCACGGTTTGCCAGATTTGGGCGATCGCTCTCTCTGTCGAATTTCTGGGCATTACAGGCGCAGCGGCTTGCAGATGCTCGGGCAACGGCAGCGCCTTGCGGTCGAGCTTGCCGTTCGCAGTCAGCGGCAGGGCAGAAAGCTCGACAAAGTTCTGGGGAACCATCACGGCGGGTAAGCGTTGGCCGAGCCAGCGGAGCAGTTCATCCGCCGAAGTCGTTGTTGCTGGGGCAGAGGGCTTCTCATCCACTTCGGCTGGCGGATGCACAGGCACCCAGTAGGCAATGAGGCGATCGCCACCGGATGGGGTCTGCCCAGACTGAGTGCTCCCGGCTGATACAGGCTGTAGCTGCACCACAGCCTGCTGAACCTGGGGGTGCTGCTCAAGCTGGGCTTCGATTTCACCCGTTTCGATCCGCACCCCACGCAACTTGATCTGCTGATCCAAACGGCCCAGATATTCGATGGAACCGTCAGCCGTAAAGCGAGCCATATCTCCAGTTTTGTAGAGGTAATCAGCATTTTTTCGAGCAGGCACTGAGCCGTTTTCTGATCCTGCAAAGGAGTCAGCCAGAGGGGCAGCAAAGGGGTTGGGAATAAACCGTTCAGCCGTCAGTGCTGGCCGCTTCCAGTAGCCTCGGGCCACACCGACTCCGGCAATGCAAAGCTCTCCGACACAGCCGAGAGGCACAGGCTGATTTTGGTGATTGAGCAAGTAGATTTGGGTATTGGCAATGGGTTTTCCGATCGAAACGGTTGAAGCGTCGGAGACCACCGCTGACGGCTGTTCTGTCGCTGCCCTTTGGCATTGATAGGCCGTGACATCAATCGCAGCTTCCGTCGGGCCATAGAGATTATGCAGCTCTGCATCTAGCTGCTCAAAAAACTGGTTTTGCAGTGTTTTAGATAAGGCTTCACCGCTGCAAATCACCCGTCTCAAAGAGCGGCATTTTTGCCTGAGTTGAGGCCCTTCTAAAAAGGCACTGAGCATGGCAGGAACAAAATGAACCGTTGTGATTTGGCAAGCTTCAATTAGATTGGACAAGTAGACATTGTCTCGATGCCCTCCAGGCTTGGCAAGAACCAGTTCAGCACCAGTTAGCAAAGGCCAAAACAGCTCCCACACCGAAACATCAAAGCTAAAAGAGGTCTTTTGCAGCAGGCGATCACTCGAATTCAGCCGATAGCGTTCCTGCATCCAAGCCAGACGATTCGTAATGCCCTGATGATGGTTGACCACGCCCTTGGGTCGTCCCGTCGAACCTGAGGTGTAGATGATATAAATGCTGTTTTCCGGCTGAATCAGGGTCTGAAGATTGGTGGTGGGCAATGGATCGATCGCTTCCTGAACCGCTTCTAGATCAACGGTTTTACAGCTTTCAGGCACCGCCAAAGGCACAAGAGTTTGGCGACTATCTGTGAGCAGGAGTGCTGCTTCTACATCGTCGAGCATCCAGTTGAGGCGATCGCTCGGGTAGTCCGGGTCCAAAGGAACATAGGTTCCACCCGCTTTCAAAATGGCAAGCAGAGCAACCACCCGTTCCAGCGAACGCTTCAGATACACCGCGACTCGAACCTCTGGCCCCGTGCCGTGGCGCTGTAAATAGTGGGCCAGTCGATTGGCCCGCTGGTTGAGAGCCTGGTAGGTGAGCGTATCTGTTTCAAAGCGGAGGGCGATCGCCTCGGGGGTTTTCGCGACCTGGGTTTCAAATCGATCGGGTAGACAGTTCTCCCAGCGATAGTTGCGTTTTTCACCTAGGAGTCCCGGCTGTGTAAAGGACTTGAGAGAGGGCTGCTGGTGAGGGGAGAGATGGGACGGCGAGGGAACGAAAAAATCCTGGAGGGGAGCCTTGGGAGTAGCGGCCATTTTTTGCAGGATGACCTGAAGATGCTCTAGCAGTTGCTGAGCAGACTGGTTTATCAGCCTTGTGCAACTGTATTTCAACGTCAGCGAAGACCCGACTCCGCTAGACACGAGCAGAGTGAGCGGAAAGCTTGTCCATTCGTGAAAGGCCAGATCAGAAAACCGAAGGGCCTTGATCGCATGCAGAGGCTCATTTCCGGAAGCTTGAGCCTCTGCTTGAGCTTCTAATAGGCGGGTATCGACGGGGTAGTTCTCAAAAACCAGCAGGCTACTAAACAGCGCTGCTCCCGCTGGAAAATCGCTCCATTCTTGGATCTGTGAGAGCGAACTGTGTTCGTAAACACTGGCCGCAGCCTGCTGTTCTTGCAGTTGTTGTAGCCAGAGACCCAGGGACGCAGCAGGACTGATGCGAGCACGGACCGGCAGGGTATTGATAAATAGACCGACCCGCTCTTCCCCATGGGGCAATGCTGCGGGTCGTCCGCCCACAGTATTGCCAAAGACCACCTCTGAACGGTTGCCATACTGCGATAGGAGCACGGCGAAAGCACCCTGTAGCAGCGTATTCAGGGTAATCTTCGCCTGCTGGGCAGCGGTTCGTAGGGCCGTCGTAGTTTCCTCGTTGAGCTGAATGGAGACCTCTGCAAACGCTTCTGCTTCTGGTGTTTTCAGAATGCCTGAGCCCTTGTTCTGAGCCAAAAGGGAGCGATCGCCCCGGTCGAGCGGCAGCGGCGTTGGCTGATCAACTCCAGCGAGATAGTCCTGCCAGAAAGATTGGGCTGCGTTTTGATCCTGCTGGTTGAGCCAAACAATATAGTCGCGATAGTCGCTGTAGGGTCGTTGCCCCTTGTGGTGCCCATGCCGCTGCTCAGAACTCGATTTCAATGGTGATGGCGGTGATGGAGACAGCAGAGACAACGAAGGCAATGAAGGCAATGGAGATAACGGAGGCGACGCGGTCTGCGGACGACTTGCCGTCTCAAAATACTGCTGAAAGACATCGCGCAACAAATTGCTCACAGACCAGCCGTCTAGAATCAGATGGTGATAGGTCAGGACGAGCCGATGACGCTGGGGAGACAGCTTGAGCAGCGCTAGGCGCAGCAGCGGCGGAGACTTGAGGTCAAACGCTTGGTTGCGGTCAAACGCGAGAAACATCGACAGCTTTTCCTGCTGTTGCGGCGCGGCTAGGGCCGACCAGTCCTGCTCAACCCAACGCAGCGGAACCGTTTTCTGAACCCGTTGAAAGGGCTGATCTCGCTTTTCCCAGTGAAACGAGGTGCGGAGAATCGAATGGGCAGCGATCGCCTCTTCCCAAGACTGTCGCAGGGCATCCATCCGCAACAATCCCTCCATCTCAAAGGTAACTTGAGGAACGTAGACCCCTGCCCCAGGAGCCAGCAGCGTGTGAAACAATAGGCCCTGCTGCATGGGAGAGAGAGGATAGAGATCTGCGATGTTCTGTTCGCTGTGCGTGCGCGCCTGCTCCGCGCTCAAAAAAGCGTCTAGCTCGCCGGGGGCAAAGGACATCAGGGGAAAGTCCGAGGGCGTAAATCCTCCGGCCTGCGGTGAGATGCAGTGAGCGATGAGCTGCTGAAGCGCCAGCAGGAAGTCCTGGGCTAAGGTTTCGATGCGATCGCGGCGATGAATCGACCGACTATAAAGCCAGTGAACCTGAAGCTGATCACCGCTGATCCAGGCGTTAATTTCTAGCAGCACGGAGCGATGGTTCCGGGAACTTCTGGCTCTGCCGGTGGAAACTTTGGCGAGGCTGAACCCAACGGTATCATTCTGCAACGATTGAGGAGCATCGATGGGCTGTGGGCTGTCCATCGAAACCAGACTTTGATCCATCTGACCCAGATAGTTAAACCGCACGTCCACAGGGGCCGAAAAGCTACCCCCCCCCTCACATAGCGCAGGATTCCATATCCGATTCCCCGCCGAGGAACCGCCCGCAGCATCTCCTTTGTTTGCTTCAGCAAAGCACTCAAATCAGCATTCAAATCAGCATTCAAATCAGAGGGTTCGATCCGAGACTCCGGCTCGCAGACCTCCAAATCCAAAACGATGGGAAAAAGACTCGTCAACCAGCCCACCGTCCGAGAGAGATCAACCCCGTCAATGATGTCTTCGCGCCCATGTCCCTCTAGCTCAAGACGCAGCTTGGGCTGTCTGGTCCAGGTGCGAAATGCGATCGCCAATGCCGTCAGCAACACATCATTGATCTGCGTTCGATAGGCCGCAGAAACTTGGGTCAGAAGCTGCTGTGTGGTTTCTGCCGTCAGCGATACCGATACCGTGTCCAGGGTCGAAAGCAGATTCTTACCTTGGGGAAAATCACGCGGTAGCGGCACAAAGGTTGAATCAACAACTGCTTGCCAATAGTCCCGTTCTGCATCCAGGGCTGGAGATTGAGCGTATTGCTGAAGCTGTTTCGACCAGTACTGGAGCGAGGTGGTTTTTGCCGGGAGCTGAATCGCTTGGCGATCGCAGATCTTCCCATAGGAAACTTGCAAATCTTCGAGCAAAATTCGCCAGGACAAGCCGTCAATAATCAGATGATGGCAAACCAACAGCAACTGTTGAGAATTTTGAAACTGAAAATAGGTCGCCTTGAACAGCGGCCCCGTGGCTAAGTCAAAACTCCGCTGAAGCCGTTCGGCTTCCGCCGTAATCGTGGCTTCCCTTTCTGCTTGATCTAAAACCGAGCGCTCGATCACCCTCAGGGAAACCTCAGGGGAGCCATGAACCTGCTGAACAGCAGCAGCGTCAGTCATAAACCGCAGGTTGAGCGCATCGTGATGGCGGATAACGCCACCGAGTGCCTGCTTGAGCCAATCCGGCTGCAGCGGCTGGCTGACCTCCAGCACGATCGCCTGGTTCCAATGCTGCGGCACCGCGAACTGTTGCTCAAAGAACCAGCGCTGAATTGGCATCAGCGGCACATTGCCTTCGACTGGGGTTTGAGCGGCCCCCCGAACTTTGGCTGAAGTCTGGGCGATCGCGCTCAGCTCGGCCAAAGTCTGATTTTGAAAAGCTGGCGGGGCGTGAGCTGATAGCCCAACTGCCGCGCTTTGGCAATGAACTGGATCGCTAGAATTGAATCACCGCCTAGCTCAAAAAAGTTGTCTTGCAAACCGACAGATTCAACCCGCAGCAGCGGCTGCCAAATCTGCTGAAACTGTCGCTCTATCTCGGTTTGAGGAAGTCTTTGTCCTGACATAATGACGGGAGTTGGAGCCGGTAGAGCCTTGCGATCGCGTTTGCCATTGGGTAACAGCGGCATCTCCTCCAGGAGAACCACCCAGGCAGGCACCATGTAATCGGGCAGATGCTGCTTGAGAAATGACTTCAGCGCTGCGGGCTCGGGGAGAGCATGGGGCTGTGGCACGACATAGGCAACGAGCTGCTGATGTTCTGGGTTCTGGTGGTCATCGCTTCGGGCCACGATCAGCGCCTGCCGAACCTCGGGGTGCCGCAGAAGAACCGTTTCAATTTCTCCCAGCTCAATCCGAAAGCCCCGAAGCTTGATCTGACCGTCGGATCGGCCCAGATAGTCCAGCTCACGGCTGGCTCGGTAGCGAACACGATCGCCCGTTTTATAGAGCCTCCCAGGCCCAAACGGATTGGGAATAAACGTCTCTGCCGTCAGCTCGGGTCGGTTCCAATAGCCCCGTGCCAGACCTGCACCGGATAGATACAGCTCCCCCGGCACGCCGATGGGAA
>JAAUOP010000236.1 GCA_012034805.1 Synechococcales cyanobacterium CRU_2_2
TTAGTGATTACGAGTGCGACGTTGGCCGCGACGACTCCAAGTCTTTCAAGGCTTTCGTTGCCTGGGGGGCAGTCAAGGATGACTGCATCATAGTTGAGTGTGGCGATTGCATCGGCCAGGTCTTCGGGGTGAAGGGATTGAATTTGCTGGCTGGTCAGGTTCGGGCCACCAGGTAGAACGTCGAGTCCTGGGATCGCGGTGAGTGGTATGGGGTTTTGACCGAGTAAGAGTTCGGCGGTGCCAGGGGCTGTCGGATCGACGCCGAGTGCATAGGCTGCATTGGACTGGGGATCAAGGTCGATGACCAGAACTTTTTTATTCTGGGTGATGAGAATTGAAGCGATTCCGCTGGCGATCGATGTTTTGCCAACACCTCCTTTTCTGGCGGCAACGGCGATTCGAGTTTTGATCATGGGACTATCTTTAAGGGAGGGCGGCAAACGGCAATGCTTTATTGAATCACGGCTTGATGCGGTTTTGGCTAAGGCTATTCCTAACAATCAATCTACCAGTAGTCGTCACGATCGCGGTTGTGCCTGAGAATACTGATACTTCAGAAATGAAGCCGCAGATTTGAGCTGTGGAACGACGGTGAGTGAGATCGATTGCTGAGATCGATTAGAATGAAGAAGTCATGGCGATTCTCCCAGAAATTTAGCTGATGCCCCGATCGT
Source organism: Synechococcales cyanobacterium CRU_2_2 (assembly GCA_012034805.1). Taxonomy (GTDB): domain Bacteria; phylum Cyanobacteriota; class Cyanobacteriia; order PCC-9006; family JAAUQQ01; genus JAAUOP01. Next base: position 675 of record JAAUOP010000236.1, read on the forward strand.
TAGTGCCAAATTGTTTGAAACTGCGCGCGTTTGGGTGCCGCCCGCACCCGGATCTTGCTCTGGTACGTGGCGATCCTGCTGTTCATCTTCTTGGTGGGCATTCCGGTCTTTCGACAACTTTTGTTTGCTCGGGTTGATCAGCGCGTCAAAGACGACATGGTGGAGAAGCTGGAAGTATTTCAGAGCTTGTTGGCCGGGGAGTTAATCGATGAAGATATTGATAATCCGTCGGTGGATGAGGCTTGGCTCGAAAATAAAGATGCCCGCTTGAAAACGCCTTATATTGCCAAGGAATTAGAAGAGTTTTTTGATGCATTTTTGTCACGGCAGGTGCCAGAAGATGAGGTGTACCTGATTGCCTTTGTGAATGGCGAGTTTTATAAATCGAGTCCGCGTGGTCGGCCGATCATCTTGAAAAAGGATTCGCCCTTGATGCAGCAATGGGCAAAAGCGACCGAGGCAGGGAAAGGCGTTGTCGGGGGAAACGATCCGGAAATCGGCGATCTGCTCTATTTTGTTGAACCCGTCAAGCTGAACGATCAAGTACTCGGTACATTTGTTGTCGCGCACACCACGGCAGGGGAGCGGGCCGAGGTAGTTGAAGCACTTATGGTCGTGATTCAAGTGTTGGGGGGCGTGCTGTTGGTATCGCTGATTTTGGCTTGGTTTGCATCCGGGCAGGTGTTGGCCCCGCTACGATCGTTGATTACCACGGCCAAATTGGTGAGCGAATCGGATTTGGGTCAGCGCTTACCCTTGCAGGGTGGGGGAGAAATGGCGGAATTGGCGACGACATTTAATGACATGATGGATCGCCTGCAAGCCGCATTTGAGAGTCAGCGCAACTTTATTAATGATGCGGGACATGAATTGCGGACTCCGGTGACGATCATTCGCGGTCATTTGGAATTGATGGATGACGACCCGCAGGAGCGCGAGGAGACCGTGGCATTGGTGCTAGATGAACTCGATCGAATGGCGCGGATGGTCGATGATTTGGTGCTATTGGCAAAGTCCGATCGACCCGATTTTCTGCAATATGAACTGGTCGATGTGCGAAATTTTACCGAAGAGCTGTTTGCTAAGGTGCGGGGACTCGCCGATCGCAACTGGGATTTGGCCGAGGTCGCCCAGGGAAAGGCCGAAATCGATCGTTATCGAATTACTCAGACAGTTGTCAATCTGGCACATAACGCCGTACAGCATACACAGATTGGGGATAGAATCTCTATTGGCTCAGCAATGCAGCATGATAAGTTGCATTTATGGGTTCAAGATACAGGGGAGGGGATCCCTCTAACTGATCAAGTGCAGATTTTTGAGCGGTTTGCCCGTGTGGCGAAAAGTCGCCGTCGATCTGAGGGTTCTGGGTTGGGGCTTTCAATTGTGAAAGCGATCGTCGAATCCCATGGTGGCCGGATTGTGTTGAATAGCCAACTGCGATTTGGTTCAACCTTCACGTTGATTTTGCCTTTGCATCCTGCGCCAACTGTGATTAACCATGACACAAATTCTGATCGCTGAAGACGAACCTCGCATTGCCGCTTTTATTGATAAAGGCTTACGGGCGCAGGGCTTCACGATCACGATCGCCGCCGATGCCAATACAGCCTTGAATCTGGCGCAGGCGAACGAATTTGACCTCATGATTTTGGATTTGGGCTTACCGGGCGGCGATGGCCTGGAGGTTTTGGAGTCACTGCGCGGCCAGGGAATCCAAACGCCTGTGATTATTCTGACCGCCAGGGATGATATCAACGACAAATTGGCGGGGTTAGGGGGCGGAGCCGATGACTACATGACCAAGCCCTTCCGATTTGAGGAGTTACTCGCCCGCATTCGCTTGCGGATGAAATCAAAGTCAACGACCAATACGGGGGATGAAGTGATGTTGTCGGTGGGCAATATCGTACTGAATCTGCGTACCCGCCGCGCGATCGTCGAAAATCAAGAGATCGAATTGCCGAGCCGCGAATTTATTCTGGCCGAAACTTTCTTTCAGCATCCGGGACAGGTGTTGACCCGTCAGCAGTTACTCGATCGGGTGTGGGGCTATGACTACGATCCAGGTTCCAACGTGGTTGATGTCTATGTGGGGTATCTGCGCAAAAGCTAGGCAGTGATCTGTTTGAAACAGTGCGCGGTGTGGGGTATCGGTTGCGGAGCTAGTGATTCGTGCGATCTGACCCGCCATGCTTGACGCTGAAGCATTATGAGAATTTTCTCATGTTCAGATAAGAAAACTCTCACTGCGCATTGCGACTTATCAGGTCTACACTATTGGTAGTCATAGAATTACTATGATTAATTCCTGCACGAATGGTAGAGGCTTAGAGCCGGATCTCAGCTAGATTAGGCCCCCATCCACTTTGAGATCAATTCTATAATGAGTCGATCGGGCATTACTGTGTTCTTTACTGCGCTTCATGTTTCGCTCCTTGTTTTGTTTTATTTCGAGGCCCTATGCGCCAAGTATTAATTTTGATCGCGGAAGACGAGAATCGACTAGCGGCTTTCGTTGAGAAGGGATTGAAGAAGAGTGGATTTGACAGTATTGTTGCTGCTGATGGCTTGCAGGCGCTAAATGTCATTCAGCGAGAGCCGATCGATTTGTTGCTGTTGGATTTGGGCCTACCGATTAAGAATGGCTGGGAAGTCCTACAGGAGGCGCGATCGCTCAATCCTGATTTGCCGATTATTGTGGTGACCGCGCTAACCGACGATCGTGATCGGCAGCGGGTTTTGCAGGCTGGGGCAAATGATTATTTGTCTAAGCCTTTTCGATTTAGTGATCTACTCGCAAAGGTCAATTTGTATTTAGCAGAAAAATGAGCTGAAGTGTTTTCATACGATTTTTATCGATCCCGTAAGTTGTATCAGCAATGTGCATTTGCGCAGGCGGCAAACTGATCACTAGTTATAAGAAATTTATTATCGATTTTTCATTAAGTTCTCATCGAATAGTTTTAGTTTAAGGAAATAAATCAATTTCGTCGGTATACAGCCCAATGCCGACGAAATGATTCAAACGGGGCTAGTAGGGGCATGCTAGCCCTTCTTTTGGCTTTTGTTAATTTTGGGTCAACGACAGTTCTCGGTTTTTGAATGGTTCTGATTTCTACTTTTCCTGATGTAGTTGACTCTCAGCCCTGATCTGACCATCGATCGTCATTACTCTCTTCTTTCTTAATTGAGGTTTTATCTACGATGAAAGTAATGTTTTATTTCAATGATGCGAGTGGTGATGTTGGACAGATTCATCGTCTGCTGTCCGTCTGTGAGTATTTGTTGAAGAGCATTACCGATTCCTCGGTTTTGGTAATTTCTGGATCGCCGCTATTGCCGAGTTTTCATATTTCGCCAGCCCTTGATTATATTAAGCTACCAAGCCTGAACCCACTTCAGCCCAATCGATTGGAGCGACTTCGTTCTGGTTCGGAGCCGGATACCATGGTGAAGTTTCGATCGGATATTATTTTGGCCGTCGCTCACAACTTCAAGCCCGATATCCTATTGGTTGACGAAAAGCCCTATGGTCTCGGTGACGAACTCAAACAAACGATCGCCTATTTGCGCTGCAATTCGGTCCAAACAAAGTTCGTGCTGCTATTGCAAGATATCATCGATCATCCCAGTACCATCATTCCAGCATGGGAAGCGCAGGGCTATTATGGGGCGATCGGCAATGAATATGATCAGGTTTTGGTCATGGGAATGCAAGAAGTCTTCAATGTCTCCTATCAGTATCATTTTTCGGCAGCAATTAAAGATAAAGTGCATTTCTGTGGCTATGTGCGCTATCCGGCGGAATACCAGCAAATCCAATCCGTCCGCGAGGAATTGGCAATGCCGCCCCATCAGCGCTTAGTCGTCGTGGCACCGGATAGTGGTACGGATGGCTATGGTGTGATTGCGACCTATTTACAAGGATTGGCAATGGTGCCCGATGGCGAAATGCTCCAAACGCTGATTGTGTTAGGTGCTGACATGCCAGAAGCCAAACGCAATACTTTATTCGAAGCCGCCAGTTTGCTCGATCGGTGGTAATCATCGCCGAGACTGACGACTTGATACGTTATTTTGTGGCGGCGGATGTGGTGGTCTCGATGGGGGGATTACGATCGTATCTGTGAGATTTTTGGCTCTCCTAGAACTGCCGTGGATGGTCACTAGATGTAGCGCCAAGGCTCCGGTCTGGGGTAACAGGCGGTGCCAAA
>JAAUOP010000237.1 GCA_012034805.1 Synechococcales cyanobacterium CRU_2_2
GACAGACGGTGATACTGCCTGTGGAGGAAGGTTGCCTGGGAACCCCGATGAAGCAGGAAACCTCAAGAGCGATCTTGGGAAGCCCGCGCTCTATCCGCTTCGGATGAGCGTCGGGAGGATGTCACGTACTGAAAATTACAAAATCGGCCCTACCGCAATCAAAATATCCTTAGCCTCCAGCAGCGACCAGCTTGAGCCGTCGTCCGGTGCTTTGCTGACGTGCTCGGTCATTCGCACGAACGGCAAGCCAAGATTGGGGCAGGCTTTCCTTACCACCTGGGCGTAGGTGACTTCCTGGGCTTCGATCTCAGGCACGAGCACGGCGATCGCGCTCATGTCACTAAAAAATGAGCAGCGATCGCCTCATTTTTTTCATTTGGCGCGTGTAGGTAAGCCCAGATCTTGAACCCGATCGCCCGACCCTTTGCATCCGCAGTTGATACAGCATTTTCGCCATATCCAGCCTTGAGACCCAAAATTTGATAGGGGACAGCAAACAGCATGGAGTCTTCGCGAAAGCAATCGCTTGAAAAGACCCTTAATTCAAATTGGACAGGAACTGGCTTAGGAGCTGACTTCTTTCGCCGCTTCAAAACTTTTTACCTCCATGCTTATGCGATCGCGTTTTATTAAACTCATGCTTGGCCGCGATCGCCAAGCCGATGTCAATCTCCATCGCCGCTGCCAGGTCGAAAGCGCGGATGACAATATCCGCGAGTTCCAACTCAAATCTCGAAAACTCAGGAATTTTTTCAGAAGGCGCATCAATGCCGTCTTTTGCCTCCTGAAACGCCTCTGAAACTTCCGAATGGATCAGTGCCAGCAGTGTAGCGATGTGGGCCTTGTCGCCATCGACCGACGACCAGGATGTGGCGATCGACAGCAAGTTCCGCATGTCTTCCTGCGACACTTTGACCAAAACACCCGCGCGGCGCATCTCCAAAATGTGGCTTAGGTAGCCGTGCATGGCGGCAATGTCTCCGCCGCCTTTACGCGGTTCATCCCACCAGCCTTTTTCCTGGGCTAGCTGGTGGATTTCTTGCGAGAGTTGAGTTATTTCGTTGTTCATGATGCGATCGCCTCCGATTGTTTCCAGTCCCTGACAAAGACAAAATTAGTTGATGGGTTAATTGCGGGGGTATGGCCATTAATTAACCCATCAATTCTTTCTGACTGGGTGACACGGGACATTAGGCGGCCTCCGGCTGATTGAGAAGCTCAAGCTGTCGATTGTGTTGGGCGAATATTTCGCGAGTGGCGGTCAGCGCCTCATCTGCAATTTTCTGAAGCAGCTCCGACTCTCTTTGAGTCGTGAAATGGCATTCGCCGTCAGACCCGCCGATTGCAATACCTCCAATTGTTATCGGCACAGGCTTAGGAGTGCGATCGCCATCCACTTCCAGCTTGAGAGATACCTCTGCGCCGAATTTGTTGTAGCTCCAAGTGAGCGATCGCCAGGTGCAGATCTGCGCGTCAATTTCAAGCCCGATCCGGTTTACAAACAACTGGATCAGTTCGTCCATCAACTCCAAGGATATCCAGACATCGCCCTGGAGCTGGTTGGGCACCCATACCGCTTCGTCTGTTTCTGAATTGACAGTCTCAAACTCGTACTTGACGATCAAGCAGTATTTACCCTGCTTGATCTCCTTGATTCGCTTAAGCATTAGGTTCTTCCTGGCTTTACTTTGCCGATATACTTCGATTTCCCAGCCCCCTTCCCCCAGCGGAAAGTCCAGTAGGGGCCGTAGAGCTTCCCGTTGGGGCTCTTTCTAAAATTGGCTTCGTACCACCCACCCACCGAAGGCGCGGCGGACGGTCTAGAGGGGGCAATAAATGAGCTACCATCAGGCCCCTTTATTCGTCGTCCAGGTTGGATTTGCTGCTTTGGTCGCCCCCGCTTAGTTGATGGGTTAATTGCGGGGGCATGGCCATTAATTAACCCATCAATTCTTTCTGTGCCCCTGTGGGATTGAATCCTGGCATCCAGCAGCCCCATCTCCTCGAAGGTAAGGCGCTCCTGTATGTAGGCCCAGGCGTCAGCTACGGGGTCAAAGGCTGTGACGAGGTTTGCTGGCTCAGCGCGGATGGCGGTAACGGTGGTTTGTGTCATGGTTTCGGTGGTTTATTTCGGCGCTGGGCGAGGGCTCAGCGTTTTCTTAATTTGGGCGCAACACCCACGTTTCGACTTCGCACCCCATGCCCTCGTGTTGGCGCATTTCGCGTTGATAGCCGTTTTTGACGGCAATCCTTCTCATCTCGGGCAAAGGGGTTGCGACAACAACAGAGAATCCTTCTGACAAAATGGATTGAACGAGTGCGAAGAAATTGCCTTTTTGTTTGGAGGCAATGAACGAAACTATGATTTCGTTCCCTACCTTGTAGAGATAAGAACCGTGCATAAACTTGTCGGAGGTAAATCTGATTGACGCAGCGCGATCGCTGTCAATTTCGATAATGCCGTCGTCAATCTCCGTTAAACGCATGTGCGCACCTCCTTTTGGGCAGCTTTGCGGTATTCCCGGATCCACTCCGAGACGGTTTTGGTGCTGATATCTAGCTTCTGAGCGATCGCCTGATAACTCCAGTTTTTGTGATCTCTGGCAAACTCAATCACCCACTGACGACACTCTTCCCGCTGCTGCTGTCTAACCTGCGAAGGCTGACGGCCTGCGCGTTTGAGAGCCTGTCTGATGACTTTTTTGCTGATGTGGAGGCGATCGCTTACTGCGGCAAAATGAAGATAGTGAGGCGTGCCTTCTGTGTAGGTATCCCAGTAGTGTTCGACGATTTTGCTATATTTCTCCGCCGTGTCAGGGTTGGAGCCACTTCGGATCACTGGATCGGCGAGGTTCGGAGAAATCCCCCGTAGTTGAAGTATCTGCTGGGCCTCGGCATCCGAAAAGCCCAGAGAGACGGTGAGGTACCGGAAGTTACCCGGATAGCCTAGGGATTCAATTAGTGGTGGTAATTGGTCTAGTAGTTGTGCTTGCATTTTGTGAATTTGATTAAGAAATACGTAGGACTGGCGGAACCCCATCAACTAAAAGCTGCATGTGCTGTCCTCCTCGGCTTGGCATAAGCTCTGCTCAAAACTCCGAGCGATCGCTGCGAAGTGCTGCGGCTGGATGAGTGTGTCAAGCAACTGCTCCCAAGTTCGCCCCTTGGCCCGCGTCTCTAGCTCGGTGCCAGGGTTGATGGTGTAGCGCCAACGCCCTGGGTTGGTGCTGAGCACTTCGACGGTGAGCCAGTCCAGTCGAGCGGCTGCTAGGGTCAGCCAGTTGAGCATGTCACTAAGGTCGTCCTCCCATCCGTGGGGGGGGAGCCACGGGGGAGAGATTGCCAAGAGAGATGGGGGAGATGGGCCTCCAGTCTCCTTGCTGTGGCGAGCTGTCGATTTTGGGCGGGGGCGGAGTAACGTGCGGGTGGAGCTTGAGGCCAGCTAAATCCAGCTCGTACGCGATGACGGCAGTGGATAGCTCTTGAGACAGGGTGGCTAGGGTGGGATTGGAAGAGGCGATCGCCTTGCGCCGCTGAAGCTGAGCTTCGGCCTTCTCCCGAGAAAGCAGCATTTGGGTCACAGGTCACCTCCAATGCTGCTGATGTCGATGACAGAACCTGGCGGCAGCATCCCCCCTTCCTGCGCCTGCAAATGCTTGGCGCGCTGCTGCAACTGCTTGGCGCTCTTTTGGCTGGCGATCGCCAGGTACACCTCCAGGAATTGCTTGCGCATGATGCCGGTGGGCTGGCTATCCACGGCCCAGCGCCCCCCAATCGCAGCCAATGCCTTGCGGCCAACGTCGGTCAAGCCGTCCACGGGAGTCCCGGATGGGGCGAGGGCGATCGCCGTCCACTCCATCAACGCTCGGTCTTGGCTGGCCAAAAAAACCTGATCCAGCAAATCTTGAGCACAGGGGAAAAATCGGCTCTTGCAACGCCACTCGGCAGCGGCAGCGCGGAGCTGCTGATCCGTAAGCCCTTTTGTCTTCAAAAAATCGTAGTTTTCACGCAGGAAATCTGGGTGCAGTGGCTCACGACCTGCCCACCGGGACAGCACCAAGAACACCTCGCTTACGCAGGCAATCGTGATCATGCCGCCACCTCCTGAGCGGCTTGCCGCGCTATCTCGGCATCCATCTCACGCGCCCAGCGCATGGTCTCTTCAGCCTTTGCCTCCCACGCGAGCTGCTGGGGGGTCTGGCGAGGCTGCCCACCCCCGCCGCCCCCGTAGAGCGACTGCACCGCGATCGCCTCCTCCCGGTAATGCGGCTCTCTCAAAAATCTCGCAAAGCTCGGGATCTGCAACAGCACCCCCTTGCTCTGCATTCGACTGGCGCGATCGCTCAGGAACGCCTCAAAGCCCTCTGCAAATTCTGATGTGGGGATTCCCAAGGGGAAAAGCTCCAACCAGGCTTCCTCGGCCTTCTGGTAGCCCCCAGCGGTCGCCCTAGCCACGATCGCCAACCGGGCATATCGGTCGTAATACTCCCGACACTGGTTTTGCCGTCTGGCTTGCATCGCCAGCTCAAATTTCTCGCAGGAATTTTTTTGAGGGGATCCCGTCGCGGCGGAACACTCGTCTCTTCCGAGCCGTTCTGAACCAAGAGAGAAGTTTCCCTGGGGACTGCATACCTCCACTGGGGTGTTCTGGTTCGGCTGTTCTTCGAGCGGCTGTTCTTCGAGCAGGCGATCGCACTCACTCGCCCCCTGGGGGGTATGGGGGGGAGTACCTTCAGGGGAGTACCTTCTTGGGAGTACCTTAAGGGGAGTACCTTCGTGGGCCTCAAACGGATCGGGTGTCGATCCGTTTGAGGGGGTGGGTCGTGTCGGAGGTCCGTTTGGAG
>JAAUOP010000014.1 GCA_012034805.1 Synechococcales cyanobacterium CRU_2_2
GGACCATGGTCGATGGGGTTGGGGATTGGGGAGTGGGGTTGAGGAAGTGGGGGTGGAGATTTGTATGGATACTAGGCTGGGGTATTTATTATCCCATGGGAATTACGCGAGTGCTGCCGCCAAATGGCGTCTGCGACTCGGCAGACGTCGTGCATCTCGGCGACGTCATGAACCCGCAGAATGTCGGCTCCAGCGGCGATCGCCCCGCAACAGGCGGCGGCAGTCCCCCAGACCCGCTTTTGGGCGTCGGGCTGATCCAGAATTTTGCCGATGAAACTTTTGCGCGATGGGCCGACCAACAGCGGGTAGCCAAGGGCACGTAACTGGGATAGCCCGCGCAAAATTTCCAAGTTCTGCTCGTAGGTTTTGGCAAAGCCGAGACCGGGATCCAAGATGATCTGCTCGGGTTGGGCACCGGCCTTGAGTACCTGCTGGGCTTGCTGGAGCAAAACCATCGCGATCTCGCCGAGCAAATCGTCATATTGCGTCAGAGACTGCATGGTCTGGGGCGTGCCGCGCAGGTGCATCAGCACAATCGGTACGCCGAGTTCTGCTGGAAGCTCAAGCATGGCCGGTTCAAAACGGCCAGCAGAAATGTCGTTGAGCCAGTTGGCCCCGGCGGCGATCGCCCCCCTCGCCACCTCCACCCGCGTGGTATCGATCGAAATCACCACTTGGTCGCTCACCTGGGCTCGAATGGCTTCAATCACCGGCAAGGTGCGATCGATTTCAACCTGCAAGCTCACCGTTTCCGCCCCTGGCCGGGTGGATTGGCCGCCAATGTCGAGAATATCGACCCCAGCTTTGAGCAAAGCACGGGCTTGGGCGATCGCCCGCTCAAGGCTGTCAAACTGTCCACCATCGCTAAAGCTATCCGGTGTGACGTTGAGAACGCCCATGATGTAGGTGCGATCACCCCAAGAAAAGCTTGGGGGTTGGAGCGGATTCATTTGAGACAAGATTCCAGAAGTGATTCCAAACGTCCAAGCCCAGTCTAAGCCAACCCAGCCCAACCCATGCCAATCTCGTTAATCCAATCCAAACCGATCGAAGCTAAACAAAGATCGTATCCCGGTTAAAGTCGAACGCCGTTGAATCTTGGATAATTGCCAAGATATTACCACCGGATGAGATCACAGTATCCAAAGTATTACTACTGCCGATGCCGTTCGCGAAGCGAAACTCAGCTGAATAATCGAACGAACCATTCAGTCGGATGAAGTCAGTTTGGAAATCCCAATCTTCAATAATTGCATAGGCATCATCTAGATTGCCAGCCCTCAGAGGGGCAAGATAATATCTACCATTGGTGGCATCTCCCAAGGCAAAGATGTCGCTACCACTGCCACCCACGAGGGTGTCAATCTCACCCTCGGGTATAAAACCATAGCCCAGCAAAGTATCATCGCCGTTGCCCCCAACAAGCAGATCACTGCCGAGACCTCCGAACAAAATATCGCTCCCCTGTCCTCCAAACAGACTGTCGGCCCCCGCATCACCATTCAAGATATCATCGCCCCCAGCACCGTCGATGAAATCATTTCCAGTACCACCGCTCAGGTTATTGGCCAAGGCATTGCCTGTGATCAAATCATTTTGAGACGTTCCCACAACATCAACAAAATTACGCACAGTGAGTAACTGAGCCTCAACGCCAGGAATCCCATTCACTCGTAACGTTTCCTCACTTAAGTTGACGTTAACAAATACGGGACTACCCAGACTTGTACTCGCATTAATTTGGTTGTTGCGCCCAGCTGCACCCGCAATCACCTCAACATCGGTGACGCGATCGACCCCCAACCCATCCTTGTGAATCTCCCCTGCTGCACGCAGGGTGATGGTGGTGTTCATCATGGTGTAATCCACCGTATCGATGCCAGTGCCACCATCCATTCGATCATCACCAGCAGAGGCCAAAAACGAATCATCTCCCCCAAGCCCAAACATTTGATTCCGGCCTGAATTGCCCACAAGACCATTGTCTAAGCTATTTCCCGAGGCATCTAGATTGCCATTGCCAGAAAGGACAATACCTTCAAAATGGTCTCCGAGCTGGTGATCAACGCTCGAAATAATGGTGTCGGATCCACCGTTGAAATCCGTTTCAACAACGACATCCTCGACGTTGTCCACAATATAGATATCATCACCATTGCCACCCACCATTACATCAAACCCAGGGCCACCATCCAAGCGATCGTCCCCATCTCCGCCCCCAAGAACATCGTTACCGCTGCCGCCTTCTAGGGCATCATCCCCCAGTCCGCCAGCTAAAATATCATCGCCCGAGAAGCCAAAGAGATTGTCACCTAGATTGGTTCCGACCAAGATGTTGCCAATTGCGTCGCCGTTTACAGTTGCCATGATAGAGCCTCCCAAATACTCGTGGATGAGCAGCTAGAGTGCATGAATGTGCCGCTAGCTGTTCATCGGTCGAGAAACGGAAAGTTATTCAGGCCGCGATCGCGCCGCACGGGGAGTGATCGGAATTTTGTGTAAATCCCCAAAAATCAACGAAGAAATAAGTGTTTGAGCCTGGTCATACCCGATTTTGTGAACACTCCCGCCAAACCCATTGTTGGTTGCCTTTGTGGTTCACGAACGACCAGAGCTCGTCCATCTGAACCGTTAGGGCTTTTTTACCTTCTTCGTCACCTCCACTTTTTTAGGTGTGGTTTTGGCTTTGGCGTTGGCATAGGTCTGAATACAGCTCTCAGAGCGCTGCATCACCCGCGCAATGCCGACAATGGCAAGCCTTCAAGCAGTAAGCGTTCGAGCAATGCGATCTCTTCATCGCTTCAGGGCAGGAATTTTGGTGTCAGGACAAGCTAAAAGCGCCACCCGATGAGGCTCTAAATACCCCCGAAATTTTCTCGCCTCCTCCAACTTGCAATCCTCGAATGGCTGACTGGCCTCATCTATCTCTCCTCACCTAAGCAAATCCTCGACTTGCTGGAGCCACTTGTTCGAGCCGGGTATCTGATGCAGATTCTCTCGCAAATGATACCAATTGAGAATCTCGTTGCGCCTCTGGTTCTTGGCGCTCTTGTTCTGTCATCTGACACTCCGGCTGAATCAACTCAACATAGCCTAATTTTTCTCTTCAGAATGTGACAGGCTCCCGATGCAAGAACACAAGACACAAACCTTACGTCATACGCTGCATTCCTGTTTTCCACTTTCCCCAACGGGTCATCACCTAGTACTTCACACTCGGAGCCAAGCTTGCCGAAAACTTCCGGGGATCTAGCTCATAGTCACCGTCAATAAAGGCTGAAACCTCAGTTCCGGGCTCGTAGGTTGCATTCTTGCCGCTCATCAGCAAAAACAACGGATTGAGAATCGCTGCCGCTGCAATCACGCCGCCAGAATTGCCACCGCCCACCTCAGAACTCGCTCGTAGCGAAACCCGCTCGCCACTCGACAGGGTCACTTCGGTAATCGCAATGTCGAGTTTGCCCTTTCGACCCAGCATCCCGGCGCTGCGGGCTTCGCGTACAACGCCTCGGGCGATCGCCCCCTGGGAAATCACCACACGGTTATCGATCAAAATATCTTCAGCTACCGCAAACTCGACAGGATCATTGGTGCGAGCGGTTTTAGACGAGAGTTGCTGTTTAAACTTTAGCTTAACCGGGGTGCCATCAGCAAGACCAAAGACCAAGGGGGCTATGGGCTTTTGAATCCCTGTCCCGGTGGCATTCGTTGCACCTGGGACAGGCGGCAAAGGAGCTTTGGCAGAGGATCGGGCGGCCTCAGGCGGAGCGGCGGAAGACTGAACCGCCCCGGCATTTTGCGTATTGGCCTGGGCAGGCAAGGCCGCGCCTTCCAGGGTGAGCCCGATGAGGGCCATCAGAACCAAGTTTGGGATAGAAATTTTCATAGTCGTCTTTAGTTTGTCGCAATAGTTTGTAGCAATTACTTTCTAGACATTATGTGGATTTCCGGAGGATTTTCCGGCTGAGCGAGCGGCGATCGCCCCACATCCGCAAGCATTTGGTCAGAAGTGCCAGCCAGAGGCTTTACCACTTCAACGGTACAAAGCTTGATATTCCTTGTCCGAAATATTGACTAAACTTGTTCCAAATTTTACAAAACACTGGCGAGAGTAAAATTTCATCTTGCATCGCCCAGGCTCGAGCCTGGGCGAAAGGTCGGAATTTCAGAAGATAGCAAAATTGCACTCTACAGTTTACATAATATGATTATCCTGGTATTCTAGGTGAGGTGTGATGCCTAGCTGGGTTGCTCTGGATTAACCTTAGCTGTGCTCCCAAAAGAGCAGACAGACTTGTGTTGGCGGTGCTAGGAATCTTCTGGAAATTTACCGAGCATCTGCCGGGCATCTAAGGGGTTTGAGCTTGGGCGGGTTGCAAGTTGGGACTTCCTTTTGGGAGTTCTAGGGAAGAGTCGCGATGCGATCGCCCTGCCCCTCACTGTGTTCTCTTTTAATTCCGCTGCCTGTTCGAGGAGATTGCCCATGCAGCTCGTGCAACGTACGACGCTTTTTTATCAGTCGGGAACATCTGACAAGGTTTACGAGGTGGATCTGTGTAGGGTGGCGAACGATCCTGCGGAACAGACCCCAGTCGATCGCGCCTCAGTCGATCACGCCCCAGTCGATCGCTATGTCGTCCATTTTCGTTATGGTCGTCGGGGCAAAGCCTTGCACGAAGGGGTACAAACTGATGTTCCAATTTCCCTGGAGGCCGCGCGCCAGGTTTTTGACAAACTGGTGGCTGCCAAGCGGAAAAAAGGCTATCGCGACATGGCGATCGCAGGGGGGGGGACGACATCTGAAGCCGCTCGTGCCCAGGCGGTTCTCGCGCGGCTGGAGCGAGGGTTACACGGGGAGGAAGGCGGCAAGCTTTGGCCACTCAACCGCGTCATTTGGCGGGTGGGTGAACTCAAGCTGCATTCTGCAATTCCGTTGCTGATTCAGCTTTTGCACCAGACGCCCTTGGCAACCGAGCCCATGCGCAACTATTGCCTTGCTTGGGCACTGGGGAATTGCAGTGCCGGGGATGAACGGGCTGGGGATGAGCGGGCTACGATCGCCCCCCTCGAAGATTTATACCACCGCTGCCAAGGGAGTGACCTTCAACATGTGCGCCGGATGGCGCTGGCGGCGATTCTCAAGCTAGCGGATCCAGAACAGGCGGAACAGTGGCGATCACAACTCACCCAAGCCCTGCCTGAGCCCCTCAGAACCCTGGCCATCCAAGGCCCAGCCCCAGCCTTTGGCGCAGTCCTAGAGGCGCACTTGCAAACCGACTTGGCTCAGCAACCGCATCTGTTGGATACGCTCTATCACCTCAACACCGAGCATATCCGCCCCGGATTGATGGCGGTGCTGCGAACCATTCCCTTTCGTCCGCCCTATTTCCAAAGCCTGCGCCACATCTTTAAACTGGCAGAATATCACCTAGATGGCGAAGTCTTCGGCCTCTTGGCCCATCGCTTTGAAGAGGAAGAAAACGGTTATCGCGGCAATCGCTGGGCGATTTCTACCGCCGAGGGCAAGTACATCCCCCGCTATCACAATCAGCGTTTTAACTCACAAACCCAGATCTGGGAGTATGACGAAAACCCTGAGTTTTCCCAGGCATTGACCGGCCTCCATGCCCAGGTTGCCTTTGGGAAAAAGACCAAGGACTATTTGCGGCGGCGGGTGTGGCGGTCGCTCCAACACTTGGGTGATCTCGGCGACACGACCTATGTTAGTTTAGCAACTGAGGTGCTGTTGCAATATAGTGATGCTGATGCTCAGGCAACACGTGCTAGCACCTATTACCGCTGGGATGTGAACTGGCGACGCAGCGTCTCTGGGCAAGCCGCCTGGGATCAGTATGCCCCTTATCTCGCCTTTAATCACATTCTCTACACCCACAGCCCTCGCTACCTCTATCGACACGGCACCCAGGCTTGGCGCTGTCAAAGGGGCTACGAGCCCGGTGGGCCACTGCCCGCTGAATGCGAAGAAGCCTTTCCTGCTCTTTGGCAGCGGCAGCCTGAAGCCTTGCTGCGGTTGCTGCTCGAAAGTCGCTGCCAGCCCGTACATGAGTTTGCAGTGCGAGCCCTGCGACATTGCCTCGCAGTGAGCCAGCCGACGTTTGGCGATCGCCTCACCCTCGAACAGCTCATTCAATTGCTCAGGCAACCCTATCTGATCACCGCCGAATTTGCCTTTGAGCAAGTGCGCGATCGCTACCAAGCCGGAAACCCCAACTTTGATTTGCTGCTGGCGGTCGCCAACTGTGCCTACGCACCGGCGAGGGCCGCTGCCCATGGCTGGATTGCAGCCCAGCGCGATCTCGTCTTGGCGAACGCGCCTTTGGTCGCTGCATTGATCGTCAGTCCTGAGGCCGAAACTCGCGCCTATACTCGGCAGTTGCTGAGGGTGGTGGTGTCACCCGAGCGGTTTCCCAAGGAGACGCTGCGGATGATTGTGGGGCAGGCAATCGCCATTTTGCTTGTGCTCGAGGCGGGGGAGCGGCTCCAGGAGGCGATTCAAACCCTAGAGGAGTGCTTCGTGCAGACCCTGGTTTCTCTGGGCTTGGACGTGATTCTTGACCTGCTGCGCCATCCTCTGGAGCCGTTGCAGGTGTTTGGGGCAACGCGACTGCTGAACCACACCACGCCTGCCGCTGATTTACCCACCGGATTGCTCGATGCCCTGATGGAGTCCCCCACGAATGCGGTGCGAGTAATCGGAGTTCGGTTGCTGGGCCAGCTGCCCGACTCGGCGCTGATACGAAAGCCCGAGCTGCTGATTGTCCTCGCCACCCACCCGTTGCCGGACATGCGCGAGGCGATTCGTCCAACCCTCGTAAGGCTTTTAGAGAACCATCGAGACTTTTGCGATCGTCTCTTACCCCTGCTCCTGCTCGAGCTCCAGCGTCCAGCCACTCCTAGCGATGTCGAGTCAGAGACGTCAGAGGCTTTAGAGAGAAACGGGTCCCAAACTTCAGACACCGGCGTTCAGGATTTCTTGATTCAGTTGCTCGGACAAGAGGTGACCCACTGGATGGCTGCAGCCACGCCAGCACAAGCTTTGCAACTTTTAGACTCGGAGACCAGCGCAGCTCAGGAACTTGCCGGTCTCATCCTACAAACGAACGCTGCTATCTGGCACGAGCACCTCAGCACAACCGAGATCGGTGAACTCACCCACCACGAAATCCAATCCGTCCGCCACGCAGGCTGCCAGATGCTCCAGCATCACCTACCAAGCCTGCGCAGCAACCCAGACGAATTACTCAACGCGGTTATTGCCCTAGAGTCCCCCTGGGAAGAGGCGCGCGCCTTCGGTTTTGGCCTCTTTACTGAGCAACTCCAACCTGAAGACTTGACACCGTCGCTGATCGTCAGTATTTGCGACAACAACTTACCCGAGATTCGCCAGCTGGGTCGCGATCTGCTCAGTCGCTGTTTCCACAGTGTCGATGGGCCTGACTATCTGCTCAAATTTAGCGAACATCCCGCCCAGGATATGCAGCTATTTGCGACAAATTATCTCGAACGCTACGCCGCCGATCGCCCCGATCGCCTCCAAGATCTTCAGCCCTATTTCACCACTGTCCTAGGCCAAGTCAACCGCAACCGCGTCGCCAAACAACGCATTTTTCGCTTCCTCGCCACCGAAGCAACCAAAGGGCCAGCCGCAGCTCAAACTGTCGCAGAAATCCTCACCCGGCAATCAGCGGCGATCGCGCTACGGGACAAATCCCAGGCAATCGAAATTTTGCTCACCATTCGTCAAGCGTATCCCGACATCGCCACACCCATCCAGATCAAACCTGCTCGGCACAAAAACCATGCAATTTAATTACGCCTACAAATCCAGCAGCACCGTTACCGGCCAGGACGATCGCACCCAAATGTCCTTCGCGCCCGATCTCACACGCCAGCCGACATTCTTCCGGGGTGAATTGCGTCAGCATCTGGCCTTTCGAGAGGCCATGAGTGCTTTGCATCACGTCGTTGTTTCCGATCTGCGCTTTCAGCCCAAGGATAAAAGTGAGTACAAAGCCTGGGCCATGCAACAGCTTGAAATTGACTGGCAGCTGGTTGCAAGCCAGAAACAGGTGGTGAGCGATCGCCTCACCACACTGCGCCAAGAACTACAAGATTTGCATCAGCAACGGGGCGATCGCTGGCAAGCTTTCTACCAGGCCCGTCAAAAATATTTTAATTATCTCTACCAAAAAGATCGCGACGCCTGGTTCGTACTCGATCCGGTAATCACAGTTCATCCCGACGAAATCTTTTTTGAATGCTTTAGCCAAGATGAGTCCAGTTACGGTCGCCTGAGCGCCAGCTACGAAGTCTTCAAAAATGTTGATGAGTTTGCCTGCGGAACAACGAACATCGACTATTCAGCCGCACTTTACAACGCCTTTCAAAAAATCCGCACCTACAAGCCAACCCACCTAGAAGTAGACCCCTCCGGCTTTGAAGTCCAAACCAGTGGTAGTGTTGC
This sequence comes from Synechococcales cyanobacterium CRU_2_2, assembly GCA_012034805.1. Taxonomy (GTDB): domain Bacteria; phylum Cyanobacteriota; class Cyanobacteriia; order PCC-9006; family JAAUQQ01; genus JAAUOP01. Next base: position 8,486 of record JAAUOP010000014.1, read on the forward strand.
CCACAAGGAAGTCAAAATTGACCTTCCCGATAGCTGGGTGCGGGGATTTTTACAGGTGAGTTCGGCGATGTCGCTCCCGACGGTGCGTGTGGATTTGCATCCGATGGATGTCCACAATATGTGTTTTATCCTGCGCCGCCACAAAGAAAAGAATGGGCCACGTGCCTTGCGCTACGAGCTGACGCCGGGGGAACCAGTGCGGCTGGTGTTTGAGCCTTGGGAGCGGGAAATTATTTGCGATCGCTCGATCTATACTGGCTCCAAACCCGAAAGCATTCGCGTTTGGGGTCGCCGCCGTTTGCTCATCCTCGAGCGGCTCATCCCCGTGGCCAAAACATTTACAGTACATCTGCTTGGCACAGGCCTGCCTTCCTTCTACGTCGCAGATCTCAACGACTTGAGCTTTACCCTAGGTCTCTCGGGCTGGACTGCAAACGACTGGGCCTCTGCCGGCAATTTTGATCTCCTCGCCCCCCGCGCCGCCGTGGATGATTGGACGAGGCGGCAAGTGTTCTTGGCATTGCAATCCTCGCAATTTGAATCAGTGGATTCTTTGGCTGCAAGGCTAATGATGGATCGATCGGTGATTCTGGGCGCGTTGGGTGCTTATACTCAGGCCGGTCGCGCCATGTTTGATTTGAACAAACAGGTTTATCGCCTGCGAGAACTCTCCCGCGAACCGCTGCCATTGGAGCAGTTACGCTTCGCCAACGATCGCGAACACAAATCAGCTCGTTTTCTCGAAAGCAATGCCGTCCAAATTCTAACCTCTTCGATCGATACCGGCGGAATTCGCTTGCTGCGGGGTACCGTTCAAGATGGCGATCAGAGCTATGAACCGATGCTGACGATCGATCGCGATGAGCGCATCATTGGTGCCGAATGTACCTGCAATTGGCATCAGCACAACAAACTCTTCAAAGGCCCCTGCGAACATATTTTATCTCTTCGCCTCGCCGCCCAAAGGCCCTAACCAAGATGATATCGAGATCAGATTTTTACCCAATCATCAAACTCAAAAAAGATTGTTATTTCCTCAAAAAAACTGGGCAATCTAACGCTATAGGGCTATAATAGTCCTATAGGTACACCAGTACTGAATCTGTTCAAAAACCCCTTGCAACCCGAATGGTGGATCGCCATTCATGCAGTTAGTCTAGCCGCGCATCACTGGCTTGCTCTTAACTATGCGGGTCTTCGGGGTACCGTCGCTATTCCGGTGTGGATTCCACGAATCGAATGAGCGACGGTACCCCGGACCCGCTCGAGTTGAGCAATCCAGTCCTGAGAGGTTTCCGAAGCGGTGAACAGATTCGTTGTTGGGTGGGCGAGGAAACTCACCCACCCAACATCTCAACATCAACATCTCAACATCCCAAAAGAAACTCGGCTCAAGCATCACATCATCGAACGTTGGTCCTCCCCCCCACCGCATTTCCCCATGACCAGTCAGCCTGAGACCCGCCAAGCGCTTTACGATCGCATCCGTCAAAGCTCCAAAGACGAAGTCATCCTCAACGAAATGATTCGGCTCGGATTCTGGCCCACTGCGGGAACCTTGCCCGAAGACCCAGCTGAGGAAATTCGACGGCAGGCTGAAATTCAGCAGGAGCTAGCCGACCTGCGGACTGAGAGTCGCAAGCTCAATGATGAAAAAGCACTCAAGAAAAAGTTGCTCAAGCAACGAATGGAGGCATCTAAGCAAAAGCAACAGGAAACCAAGATACGTCGCGATCGCGAACGCCAAGAACGCGCCGCCGCTTGGAAATCCCGGCAAGCCCAAGACACTCGTTTACCTTGGGAGGGCGTCTCAGCTGGACTGAGCCAGACCGGCTGCGATCGCGATCGCCTCCAGCAATACCACCTGCCCGAACTCGGCACCGCCGCAGACATTGCCCAGGCCATGGGCCTTCCCCTCGGACAGCTGCGTTTTCTGAGCTTTTCGCGCCGCATCAGCCACATTTCCCACTACGTTCGGTTTCGTATCGCCAAAAAGACAGGGGGCGATCGTCTCATCTCTGCGCCGATGCCCCGGCTCAAAGCCGCACAATACTGGATTGTCGCCAATATCCTAGAGCCGCTCAAAGTCCACGATGCTGCCCATGGTTTCTGTCGCAACCGCTCCATTGTCACCAATGCCACCCCCCACGTCGGCGCAGATGTGGTGGTTAACCTCGATCTGAAGGACTTTTTTCCCTCTATTTCCTACGCCCGAATCAAAGGCTTATTTCGCGCCCTGGGTTACTCTGAAGCTGCTGCCACGATCTTTGCGCTGCTCTGTACCGAAGCGGATGTGGAAGAAGTCGAACTCGATGGCCGCACCTACTACGTTGCCCAGTCCGCCCGCCGTCTCCCTCAAGGCGCACCCACTAGCCCCGGTTTGACTAACATTCTTTGCCGTCGTCTCGATCGCCGTCTGACGGGTCTGGCCCAGGAACTCGGCTACACCTACACCCGCTACGCAGATGACCTGACTTTTTCTGCCTCGGGCGCAGCAGCTGGGCAAGTGGGTCGGCTCTTGCGCCAAGTCAAGGACATTGTGACGCACGAGGGATTTGAAGTTCATCCAAAGAAAACGCGAGTCTTGCGTCAGTCTCGGCAGCAGGAGGTCACGGGGGTGGTGGTGAATGAGAAACTGAATGTCGATCGCAAAACCCTCAAGCGCTTCCGCGCCACCCTGCACCACATCGAAAAAGATGGTTTTAAGGGAAAAACCTGGGGACATCAATCGGATGTACAGACAAATGTACAGGCAAATGTACAGGCAAATGTACAGGAGTCGGATATACAGGGGTCGAATTTACTCAGTGCAGTCCAAGGGTTTGCCAACTATGTCTATATGGTCAATCCCGAAAAAGGTGGCCCGTTTCTCGATCAAGTCAAGCGCATCAAACAAAAATACAAACTCGATCGCAAGCCAAAGCGATAATCTCACAATTTGATCTCGTCTTGGATCTCGTCTTTGCCCTTGCCCTTGCCCTTGCCTTTGCCTTTGCCTTTGCAATGGTGAACCTGGTGAAGCCCAACCCATACTATTGGCTTGCCATTTTGGCAGGTATTGTTTTGAGTTTTCAGCTTTAATAAAATTTACTGCATCCGCTAGGGAGCTTTTGAGTAATGGCGATCGATCAGTTCGTTGAATTTTATCAAACGTTTCCGAGGGGACTGAGGCAGCTCGCCGGTACCGAGGGGCGTGACGTTTACGTCGGTCGCGATAGCTTTAATAACTATGCCGGTGTCGGTGGCAATGACTTCATCGTCACCGCCCAGGGTCGTAGTCTATTCTCCGGTGGTGAAGGGGACGACTATCTACTCGGTGGACGTTCCAGCGATCTGCTTGATGGGGGCGAAGGGGATGATGTCTTGAGCGGTCGCGGTGGCAATGATGCTCTGTCTGGTGGTGCTGGCAACAATGTTTTGGTGGGCGGCGGTGGGGATGACACGTTCGATGTCCTGTCGTTTCGGGGTGCAGGAATTCCAGGTGTTAACTACATTATTGATCCGGGTGGATCGTTGGATGGCGTGTCGCGGGTGACGGATTTTAAGCCGGGGGAAGATGGCCTAAAGATTAGCGTTCCGCTGCTGCAGCTAGATGATGTTGCATTAGCTGCTTTGGGGATCGTTACCCGTGATGGTGATGCGGAGAGCAGTGCCGAGGCGATCGTGTACAACGAATCCAATGGCAAGCTGTTCTTGAATTTGAATGGTACTGATGCCGGTTTTAGTGGTGGTGGTGGATCAATCAACTATAAGGGTGGATTGTTCGCAGTTTTGAGTGGGGCTCCTAGCCTGACATTTAGTGATTTGATTATTGCTCAGGCGTCTTTTTAGATTTGTTTGTTCAGAGATTGCCTCGATATTCATTGAACATTCGGGCTGGCAAGGTTGCCTGTCTCCTTTCAGGGAAGTGGCTGGCCTGAGCCTCCTGACGGCTGCAATCGTTCCGCTTCGTTGGAAAGGCGATCGTAAATTCTGAGCCAATACAGCCAAGTCAGCCCAGCCTCCCGCACAAACCGAGCCGAGCGAATCCACAAAATCTCAAGCGGGCAACTGCCCCGCGAGGTCAATAGCCCCAGGCGGTTCGCCGCGAGCCCGCTTGTTTGAAGCCCCACGCGATCGCACATCAGCATCGCCCTCGGCAGATGATACCCCTGGGTCACCAACACCACTGACTTTGGAGCAGAGTTGCGATCGCCAAAACCGCAAAGTGCCGACAGGTATCGTGGGTATCAATGCCCAAGGGATCTATGACAATTTGAGACTGGGGCACACCTCGAGCGATCGCATACCGTGCCATGGCCTGGGCCTGAGAACTCTGGCGATCGTCACCGGAAATGAACAGATAACGCACCCGACCTTGCCAATACAACAAAGTTGCCGCTTCCACCGCTCGCGGGTCACATCCGTAAGTGTTGTTTCATTCACTACCGCTGCGCCAAAGACAATCGCATACTGGCTCAGCGGAACCGTTTCGACTCGGGAGTGGATTCGAGCTGCCCTCGGCCATTGCAGCCCGACGATTTGAAGCAGTTGCGGGACAAAAAAACACAGCCCCAGACCCAGCAGCCAGACCCGGCAGTGGCGTCGAGGGGGGCGCGATCGCTTCAAGTTTCGCTTCGCACGCGAAGTCAAGGTCTCACCTGAGTGAAGGGATTTTTGTCGTAGGGAAGAACCGCTGTTCGTCCGGCTTTTACTATGTCGGATCGGCTGACTCCAAAAAGCCCAGGGCGATCGCCCTGGGCTCTAAGTCGGGTACATAGACCAGCGGAAACGTCACCTCTAGCGGCGTGACATCACCAGTTGCAACACATACCAGAACAACAACGCCACTGAGGCAAACAGCTCCAGAGACGCCGCCACGTGGTGACGGGTCGAGAAGTGGTGCATCACCTTCGAGGTATCGTACAAAATCGCGCAGGAGGCAAAACCCACCATCACCGCCGAGAACAATAAACCCAGCGTAAAACCGAACAGGGCGCTGCAAATAATCAGACCCAAGGCAATCAGGCCACCGATACGGAGGAAACCACCCAAGAACGAAAAATCCCTCTTCGTTGTGAAAGCGATCATCGTCAGTCCCCCAAACATAAACGCCGTCAAAATCCCGGCAGTGGGTAGCACACTCGGGTCAGAAAAGAAGGCAGCAATATAGATCAGCGGCGCAAAAATGAGCGCATAGCCTGCAACGTAGAGACCCAGGCCCAGGTATTGCAGATTCTCGTCATCCGCCTTGGCCGCGAGCCCACGAGAAATCCAGCCCAGCACGGCAAAGGCACCAATAATGGCGAGCCAAGCAAAGCGGCTCGAGGACACCAACCCCGCCATCACCTGGGCAATGCCAGTCTGGATGAAAATATATTCCAGCAGGCCAAACGCTGCAACGGCACCGGCTAGGTGAATATAGGTCTTTTTGATAAATTCGGCGCGTTCATTGGGCTGCGCCTGAGCCACGGACAGCATGGGCATTGCGATTTCTCCCTAGAGCTTTACGATTCGCTCTTTAGATCCTAGCTTACCCAATTTTTTGGGCAGGCCGGGATCCTCCCCAAAGAATTCACAACTTGCCGAGTCTTTGATATCTCCGAGTTTTTCAATATCTCCGACAATAGCTCCGAGTCTGTGTCGGTCTAACCTGTGTATGCTCAATCTGTAACTCTCCGAACCTGGGTGTTCTCGATCTGTGCATCCCAACCGTGTTGTTTTGCTTGTCTCCCTGTGGTTTGTCCCGGCGGCCTTGGGCCTTGGGGCTGGAGTGCTGGGTTCGATCGCCCCCGATCACCGTTATCTCGCCCTCGCGTTGCTGCTGCTGTGCCTAGACCAAGCCCGCATGGCGATCGCCGACCTCCAAGATATTGCCGCCATCACCACCCAATCTTCTGGGCCTGATCTGCGTCTCGATCGCTTTCGGCTGGTCACCTGGAGCACAATCACCTCGAGCTCATCGGATTTTATATAGCTGGATTTTGGGGTGCTGGGCAGGCTCTGGGCTGGGGGGCATTCTCGTTTTGCTCAGCCAACTGGGGTTCCATGGGTTGGCGGGGGTGCAGCTGCGGCCCGGTGAGGCTGAGCCGGTGGTGGAATTGGGGATTGGGGGCGATCGCCGGTTCTCATTGCCGATGCTGTCGGTCTTGGACTCACCGTTCTTTGGGTCTTACAGGTGGCTCCTTTGATCATGGCCTTCGCGCTTTTATCCATGCTCATCGCCTATGGTTTCGTCAAATATGGTCATTTGGGTCAATCCAAAGCCGGACATTAATCAAACTGGACATTAATCAAACTGGACATTAATAATATCAGACATTAATAGAGATTCCATCGGTTTAAACTCGCGTTTAGAGTTAGATATCGTAAGTTCCTATTGAGTCCAGTACAGATGTAGAAACAAACTGCCTATGTTTTCTCTAGCAATCTGTCCGGATTTAGCAGATAAATCTAGAGAATAGGATGGGCATCTTTGGACTTCACGAGATACGTTTTACACGAAAGTATTTCATGAGATCCATTTTTCGTGAGACTCAAAAAGACCCAAACCATTCGCTTGCAGAACACGGTGCGATAGATTTTATCTTCTATGAACTTTTATTCCCATGCAAGCCTCTGTCGATCTCTTCAATCTGCCTACTTCCCCAATCGAAAGGTTGAGCTTCAACGCTTCTCTCTAGGCGGGCAGTACTGGCAACTACCAGCAGTCGATGGACGAATCCCCATCACTCGCTTTTTCATGGCTGCTCGCTTTATCGACTTTTTTGAACCGTCTACTTCCCGAGCCACGAATGACCCTTCCCTGGACAATGACCCCTCCCTAGAGAAAGCTCGATTCATTGACTACCTCCCCAAGGTTTGTCATGGCCTCGTCAACCTAGAGGAATGGCGATCGCAGCCCCTAGAACAGCACTATGAACCCTCGCCCACCATCCTTTGGGAAACAGTGTCTGCTTGGGAGAACTATGTCGCAGAGCGTCGGAAGATCTTCTCAGACTCGCGGCGGCGGCAGCGCAAGCTCGAAAGCGAGCTAGGAGCATTGACGTTTTGCTTTGACGATTCCAATCCCGCAACCCTCGCCCAGGCCATGGCTTGGAAATCGGAACAATATCTGGCATCCGGTGAACCGGATGCCTTTGCTAACGCCAAGCATGTCGCCTTTTTCCGGGCGCTTGCTCAAGAAAAGTTGCTGTTGATCTCTAGTCTTTGTGCTGACAAGCAGCTGTTGGCGGTTCACATTGGCGTTTTGGCTAACAATCGCCTCTGCTCCTGGGTGCCCGCCTACGACACTCGCTACCGCCCTTTTGCCCCTGGCAGACTCCTGTTGCTGTCCCTCTTGGAGGCCAGCTTTCAGCGCGGACATCAGGAATTTGATTTTCTGATTGGTAATGAACCTTACAAATGGCCCTACGCCACGCACACTCGCTTGATCGCAGCCTTGGGTCAACCGCCCATCTCCGTCCGGGCAAATCAATGGCTCAAGGCGATCGCCAAGCCGCTACTCCTAGACAGGCTCAATCAGTCTCCCGCGATCAAGACCTTTGTCAAAACCCTGGCAATGCGGCTAGAGGCCTAGAGCAGGAAGCCTTGAGCAAGCTAATGGTTGCCTAGCAGCGATCGCACACCCCATGCACCGTCACCTCATAATCTTCCACCTGCAAGCCAGGACGGAGGCGCTGCAAGTCAATACACTGAAACTTTTCCCAGGCAATGTCTTCAATGGCCCCGCAGCACCGGCAGCGAAAGTGGTGGTGGGGCGAAACATTGGCATCATAGCGACAGACCCCCTCCTCCAGCAAAACCTCGCGCACCAGCCCAACGTCCCGCAGTGCCTGCAACGAACTGTAAACGGTTGCTTGGGAAGAAGTGGGTGCATCCCGATTCAAATCGCTAAGAATTTGTTCAGCAGTCGGGTGGTCTTGGCGATCGAGCAGGTTTGAGTAGACCGCAAATCGCTGGGGGGTCACCCGCAAGCCTTGGGCCTTGAGAATCCGTACGACATTGTCTGCTTGCTGCTCCATACCCCCTCGTTCCCAAGACTAAATTGACTATCCTTTCCGTGTGACGTCCTTTGCTTGCAGGAAGAACCCTGCCCTGCATTCTATGCCCACGATAACATCCCTCTTTCTGGACGGGGATAAATTTGCAGAGTCAAGATCATGAATCAGTGATTATACTTATTGATAGATTCTTAAATCAGAATTATTCTGAGTTGAGTGCCTTCAAATTTTTAGAACCTCAAGGAGATTCACCATGGCAGTTATCGATCGCGTCCCTGACGTCACCTTCAAGACCCGTGTCCGCGATGAGTCCGTGGAAGGGCCTAACCCCTACCGCTGGCAAGATTTGACCACCCAAGAAATCTTTGGCGGCAAAAAAGTCGTCTTGTTCTCCTTGCCCGGTGCCTTTACCCCCACCTGCTCTTCCAACCACCTGCCTCGCTACGAAGAACTCTACGAAGAATTCAAGGGCCAGGGCGTTGACCAAATCATCTGCATCTCGGTGAATGACGCCTTTGTGATGTTCCAGTGGGGCAAACAAGTGGGTGCCAAGAACGTCTTTTTGCTGCCCGATGGCAACGGCGAATTTACCCGCAAGATGGGCATGTTGGTCGAGAAAAATAACCTTGGCTTTGGGCAACGCTCCTGGCGCTATTCCGCATTGGTGAGTGATGGTCAGATCGAGAAGGTCTTTGCCGAGCCGGACTTTGCCGACAACTGCCCGACGGATCCCTTCGAGGTTTCCGATGCAGATACCATGCTGGCCTATCTAAAAGGCACCGAGTCGGCCGGTGTGTCGGCCCCGTGCTCGAATTCGTTGGCTAGGATCATTCCTTAGGATCGTGAATTTAATAACCTGCGTAGGTTGGGTCGAGCCTTGCGAAACCCAATCTACACATGACGCGTTGTTTAATCCTTCTTCCTTAGGATCTGCCTGGGGATGTGGGTTGGGTCTCAAGCCTGCCGACATCCCGCCTAACCGGCAAAAGTCTGTCCCAGATCTCGCCAGATCCCTATGAGTCCCTTTCGAGTTTAGTGAGTGAGCCATGAAACTTTCCAGCAAGAATCTTGAGACCCGTTTAGATACGGTCTACGATGCGATCGTGGTGGGTGGTGGCATGGGGGGGTTGTCGGCGGCGATTTATCTGGCGCGGTATGGGCTCAACTGTTTGATCGTAGAAAAGGGGCGCGGGCGATCGTTCTGGATGCAGGACACGCGCAACTTCTTGGGTATTGATCCGACCACACCGGGCCGCAATATCATTGATCATGGCACCAAGCAGGCGATCGACTGGGGCGCGGATCATTTACGGGGTTTTGTGGAATCGGTCACAGATGAAGGCGGCACCTTTGCGGTGAGGGTGAAGGTGGGCAAAAAAGATGAAACAGGCTCGGTCTTTCGCACGAAGTATGTGGTTGCGGCCTCTGGCATTATCGATGTGTTGCCACAACTGGAGAATATGCAAAATGTGTTTGACTATGCGGGTTACACGCTTCATGTTTGCATGATTTGCGATGGTTTTGATATGTGGGATCAAAAGGCCGTGTTGATTGCCGGTTCCGAGGGACAGATCAATGCAGCGTTTGTGCTCAATTGGTTTACGCCCTATATTTCGGTCTTGACCCATGGCCTGTACCCAGTCAGTGGGGAAATGAAGCAGAAGTTGGCGGAGCATGGTTATCCGCTGTATGAGCAACCGATCGCCAAGTTCCATGGCGAAAATCACCAGCTCAGTGGCGTGGAGCTAGCAGATGGAACGAGGGTTGAGGCAACAACTGGGTTGGTGGGCATGGGTTCCATTTACCACAACGATTATTTGAAGGACATTGAACTAGAGTATGACGGTCAGAATCTGGTGACGAATGAGATGTGTCAGACGAGTCATGAGCGCATTTTTGCACTGGGGGATTTGAAGCTGGGGTTGAATCAGGTGTCGATCGCGGTGGCCGATGGCACCTTGGCCGCCACGCAAATCTGGCGCATGATTCGCCGCGCTGCAGCACCTCGTAAGTGGGAGGAAAATCTTCTGGTGAACACCGCTGAGCCGGAAGTTGTGTAGGCTTCTGGCTTGAACGGACAAGATGGCCATCCCACCAATCAACGAGGATTGCAGTATCCAATCGTTAGTTGTCGCCGGAAAACGCATCGACCAGCCGCCGACCATAGCCGATCACAAACCAGCCAGCCGTGCGCAATCGGCCCTTCCCCCAGAAGCCGATCGCGCCCCCTGCAATCGCCCAACCCAAACCCTGATCGCCCCAACCGATTGGGGCATAGTCTCGTCCTACGATCGCCCGTCAATCTTGGATATTCGCAAATCCTGGAAATTTTTCTCGTTTTACGAGGCTAGAGCGCGTAGAATGGAACCCTTGGGATGTTTCTGTCAGGCAAAATTGCCCTAGACGGAATGCACCGGCAGACTGCACCAGACCGTGTGTTCCTTCTTACGAAAGGCTACCTGAGAAAGCAAGACCGTGCTCAAGATTGCCCCAGGCTATGACGTTTAAATCCCTCAACTTTGAAGACCTCGGCCTGCGTGAAGAGTTACTGCGGGCGATCGCCCAGCAGGGCTACGACCGACCAACCCCGATCCAAGAGCAAGCGATCCCCATCATTTTGGAAGGACGCGACGTGTTGGCCGGGGCCCAAACTGGCACTGGCAAAAACCGCCGGGTTTACCTTGCCTCTCCTGCAACGTCTCAGCGCTTCCTCCGATCGCGATGCTGCGCTCAGTGCTCCTGAGACAGTTCACGAGCCCGCAACGGTGACCGCTAGTCAGAATAATACCAGTCAGAATGCCAGTCAGAGTGGCAGTCGCCCGGTCACCAGCAGCACTGGCCTCAAACGTCGCATCACCCGAGGCAGCGGAGCCATGGGGCCCCTGAAGGTTGACAATCCGCGTCCCATTCGGGCCGTCATTTTGGCTCCCACCCGCGAACTCGCGGCTCAGGTGGCCGAAAACGTTAGTGTCTATAGTCAGTTTCTGCCTCTCAAGTGCACCGTTGTGTTTGGCGGCGTCAACATCAACCCGCAAATCTCTCGGCTGCGTCGCGGGGTCGATATTTTGGTGGCCACCCCCGGCAGATTGATTGACCACATCCAACGGGGTACGGTCGATCTCTCCCAGGTGGAAATCCTGGTGCTGGATGAAGCCGACCGAATGCTAGACATGGGCTTTATCCACGACATCCGCAAGGTGTTGGCGCTGCTGCCAAAGGAACGGCAAAATTTGTTGTTCTCTGCCACGTTTTCCCAGGCGATTAAAACCCTAGCCGGTGGTTTTTTGAAATCTCCGGTCACGATCGAAGTTGCCCGCGAAAATACGGCGGCGGAGAGTGTTGCCCAGGTGATCTACCCGGTCGATCGCCACCGCAAGCGAGAGCTGTTGTCGTTTCTGATCGGCGCACGCAACTGGAAGCAGGTGCTGGTCTTTACCCGTACTAAGCATGGTGCTAATCGGTTGGCCAAACAACTGGAAGAAGATGGCCTACGGGCAGCGGCGATTCACGGCAACAAGAGCCAAGGGGCCAGAACCCGTGCCCTGGATGGCTTTAAGGAAGGTGCAGTGCGAATCTTGGTGGCCACAGACATTGCGGCTCGGGGCATTGATATTGATCAGTTGCCCCATGTGGTCAATTTTGAGTTGCCAAATGTTGCGGAGGACTATATCCATCGGATTGGTCGGACGGGGCGGGCTGGGAACGAGGGGGAGGCGGTATCGCTGGTTTGTGTAGATGAGCACAAGCTGATGCAGGATATTGAGCGGCTGATTAAGCGTCGGATTGAGCGCGTGGTGATTCCTGAATTTGAGCCGGATCCGAGCATTGCAGCGGAGCCGATTCCGAATGGGCGCAATGGCGCGGGTGGCGGTGGACGGGGGGGCGATCGCTCTGCGCGTAGCGGCAGCCGTCACGACAGCACCCCTCGTCCCGGCCATCGCGACAAACCCCGTCACGAAGACAGCAAGCCCCGGCCCGCCTCGGCCGCTGCCAAACCCAAGCCCAAGCCGAACGGCGGTCGCAAATCCGACAGCCATGCGGGTCTCGACAACAGTCCAAAACCCCGTATAGAAGGCCGCGAAGACCGGTACGACCGCCAGGGGCGATCATCGCGGCGGCGCTCCAGCGCAGGCTAAGACCCCCTCCCCAGCAACTACCGCTCCCAGTCTCTCCACTGTGCTAATCTGCGATTTCCCTTTCTGGGGCTGGCCCTTGGGTAGGTTGTGCCAACACCACTTCCCGCCGCTCTGCCAAAAGTTTGGGCCGCAGATACAAATTTTCCAGCAACACCGCCGCCCCTGCAAACCAGGGCGGTACGATCACCGCGCCAATAATTCCCAGCAGCTGCGCCCCACCCAACACTGCCAACAGTTGATAGAGCGGATGCACCCCCACTGATGAGCCTACCAACAGTGGATCGAGTACATAGGTCTCGACATTTTGAATCACCACAAATAAAATCAGCACCCACAGCGGCACCCAGCCGCCAACGGAAAAGGAGACCAGCAGCGCCGGAATCGCCCCTAGGAGTGGCCCCAGAAACGGGATTAAATTGGTGACAGCGGCGATCGCCCCCAAACCCAAGGCATATTCCTGCAACCCCAAAAAGCTCAGTCCCAAGGTCGTCGCAACACCCAAGACCGCCGACACCAAAAACCGCCCCCGAATATAGCCACCCATGCGTCCGCCTACGGGCCGCAGCTGCGCTGCAATGCGGTCTTCCCAGGGCTGTGGGATCAGCTGCACCAGCCCACGCACCAGCGTGCGACTATCGGCGACCATGTAGCCCGAGATCAACAGCGCCAAAATCACACTCAGCAAGCTGCCCAAGATATTCCGGGTGAGGCCATAGGAGCGCAGCACCAGATTTTGGGTCGAGCCGATCGCCCAGCGGCCCAGGGCCTGAAAATCTAAAAATTCGGCGATAAACGCTGCCTGCTCTTCCCCCAGCCGAGCGGCATTTTCTTCCACCAAACGCCGTAGCACATCCACAAAAGTCGGCAACCGTCGGATCAAGGTTTCGATCTGCTGGATCACGGTCGGCCAATCAGCAGGCCCACACCCACCAGCCCCAAAATCAGCCCCAGGTAGGCCACAATCGTCGCCAACCAGCGAGGCAGCCGCCAGCGTTCGAGCTGATCGACAATGGGGGCGATCGCCGCCGCCAAAATCACCGACGTCATGACAATGAGCAGTAAGCTGTGCACCTGCCACAGCAGCACCGTGCCCAAGCCCAGCCCTCCGATGATCAACAACGTCGAAACCGAAATCGAAAACCGCTGTTCGGGCATCCAGACCAACCTGACAAAAAACGCTAACTCCTATCTTGCGTCCACTCCGGAATCCTGACTAGTTTGGTGGCAACTCCAGGGGGATTTTGCCGAGCAGTCCCTTGCGAAAATCATTGAGAATATGTCGGGCGGTGCGTTCGCGATCGCCCTGGTAGCGCTCTTCGGCCACGGCTAGGACATATTCTTCGCCGGTGAAGGCGGCTTCATCGACGCCGTAGCGATCGCAGAGAATTTTCTCATTGACGGGCGATCGTTCCAAGCCCTGCAAGATCTTAAGTTGTTCCACCAACTCTGATGCAACTCTTTGATTGTCGTAGGACGCCTGACCAATGTCATCGCACAGGGCCAGCTTCACTGCTGCGGCTTGGTCATTGAGTTTTGCAGGCAATACCCCTGGTGCATCCAGTAGGTCTAGGGCTTGGCCGACGCGAACCCAACGCAGCGACTTGGTCACACCCGGTTTGCGGGCGCTTTCTACGACTCGCTTTTGTACCAGCCGGTTGATCAGCGCGGACTTACCCACATTGGGAAAGCCGATCATGACCGCCCGCACCGCTCGGGGTTTCATGCCCCGATTGGCACGTCGTTGATTCATCTTCGCCCCGGCCAATGCCGCTGCCTTGGCGAGTCCTTTGGTACCTGTGCCGTGCTGGGCGTCAGTAAAGTAAATTTGCTGGCCTTGAGCCTTAAACCAAGCTTGCCACTGCTCTTGAATCTGCACCGGAATCATGTCAACCCGATTGAGCACCAGTACGCGCTCCTTGTCGGCGACCCACTGATCGACCTGGGGGTGATGGGTCGAGAAGGGAATACGGGCGTCACGCACCTCCAAAACCACGTCCACACGCTTGAGCTGATCCATGAGCAGGCGCTCGGCTTTGGCAATGTGGCCGGGATACCACTGAATGGTGGGGGAAGACATAGGCTGGGGCGCAGGGGGATGAGGCGCAAGGGGGCGCAGGGATGTCTTTCCAGTGTAGGGGGTGCCAGGAGAAAAGACGCGCCGAACAGACGTTCGTCACCAGCCTACAGAAAATTTTGCCGCATTGCTGCGAGATCTTCGAGGTCATAGCTGAGCCAAACTTGGCTCATCACCCGCACTTCGATGTGGGGGCAGTTGAGATCGCGAGCGAGTAAATCAATGCGAACCGTAATGCCATCGAACAAAACATCCTCAAATAAGGCATTGGCGGCGGCGACGTCCGGGCAGTGAACCACAAGGGTGTCGCCCCCGTGGCTCTGGGCAGAAATGGCGAGGTGGCTGACGTGGTTGAGCTGATAGCGATCGGCGAGTGTGTGAACAAAATTCATGATGCGAACTCCAGATGATCTCCGGATGCCCCTGAGCTGCCTGCGGAAGGCGGGCATTTATCTATACATTTAGGTCTCTAGGATTTCCGCACCGCCAGGAAAGTTCCGTCTATATACGCACTTCATCGCAACTTCATGCACGAACCCACGTTAAACGCGGCCCCTCCACCCAAGGCGTTCACGGGAGGCTCCGCGCGATAATTGCAACCGCTCACCCCGATAAGCGGGTGTTCCTTACCCCTTCGAGCTTGCTATGACTAGTTTTCATCGTCACTCTGTTGCGTTTCCTTGGGGCATTGCGATCGCCCTGGCCAGTGGTCTTGCAATCACTACACTGGCTTGGCAGGCTTCCACGAGCACTGTGGAGGCGGGCTCTCGGGGTGTTGTTATGCAGTTTGGTAAAGTCAAACCTCAGGTTTTGGACGAAGGGTTGCATTGGAAAATGCCTTTGATCACTCGGATCTACCCCATGAATGTTCGCGTGCAGAAAACGGATGTTGATATCAGTGTTGGCACGCGGGATCTGCAATCTTTGCAAGTGCAATTTAGCCTCAATTGGCACGTAGTTCCCGAAAAAGCCAATCAGGTCTATCAGCAGATCGGCAGCCACCCACAAATTGTAGAAATCATTTTGAAGCCTGCGATCGAAGAAGTTGTCAAGGCTTCAACTCCCAAACGAACCTTAGAAGAAACGCTTAAAGACCGGTCGATGCTCAAGGATGAAATTGAGCAGGCGATTCGCGATCGTCTCGCTCCCTACCACCTTGTCGTAGACGATGCATCCTTGGTCAACGTTGGCTTTTCGCCTGAATTTACCCAATCGATTGAAGCCAAACAAATTGCCGAGCAAGAGGCCCAAAAAGCGAAATATCTCACCCAAAAAGCAGAACAGGAGGCGAAGGCTGAAATTACCCGTGCCAAAGGCCAAGCCGAGGCGCAACGTCTCTTGCAGCAAAGCCTGACGCCAGAGCTGTTGCAAAAACAGGCGATCGACAAGTGGAACGGCCAATTTCCCCAGGTGATGACCGGGGAAGGAACGACGCCGTTGCTAGATTTGAGATCGCTGCAAAAGTCTCCCTAGGGGCAGGTTGCCAAATCCACCACCATAAAGAGCGCCTGGGAATCCGTCCACACCGATCGCGTCCGAAAGCCAGCTTGCGCCGCCAGTTGGTTGAACTGGGCCGGGGTATATTTGTAGGAATGCTCGGTGTAGAGTCGCTCTCCGGCAGCAAAGGCGATCGCCTCCCCCGCTACTTCTACTGTTTGGGCGATCTGGCTGACGATGTACATTTCGATCCGCCCCAGGGCTTCGTTATACACCGCCTCGTAGCGGAATTGGGCCAGATCAAAATTGGCCCCGAGCTCCCGGTTCATGCGGGTCAAGACATTGAGGGCAAACTGGGCCGAGATGCCCTGGGCGTCGTCATAGGCGGGCTCGAGGATAGATTTGCTTTTTTGTAGATCGATGCCGATGAGCAAATCGCCGCCGGGGCCAATCAGATGGGCGACGGTTTTGAGGAAGGCGATCGCGTCCTCCGGCTCCAAGTTGCCGAGGGTTGAACCGGGGAAAAACGCGGTTTTATGGCGATTTTGCAACACCGGAACATCGGGCAAGCGCAGGGGCTGGGTGTAGTCGGCACAAATGGCGATCGCCGCCAATTCTGGATAGTCCCGCTGCAAATCCTCACAGGACTGCTGCAGATGTTGCTTCGAAATATCGAGGCCGACGTACACCGGCAAGGCCTTGCCCTTGGCCCTGAGGGCGTCGAAGAGGATGCGAATTTTTTGGCTGCTGCCGCTGCCGAACTCGACCAGGGCTCCTTGGGTGATGCGATCGCCAATTTCTACCGCCCGCTCCTGCAAGATCTGCATCTCCGTTCGGGTCAGGTAATATTCCTCCAGCGCCGTAATCTGATCGAAGAGTTCGGCCCCTCGCTGGTCGTAGAGCCAAGTGGCCGGAATACGCTTCGGGGTTTGGCTCAGGCCCTGCAAGACTGCGGATCGGAAATCTGCAAGCACCGGATGGAAATCGAACAGTTGAAGGGGAGCCGTCACAGAAGCCGTTGCAAAGGCAGTCATAGGATTGAAAAGGTAGAGGCAACAGAACGAAGCGGAAAGAAACAGAACGGGAGATGTTCCCTTAAAACGGTTTCATTTCCTTGCCTCCTTCGCAAGAGGGGCAATCCACACGGCTCGCGCGATCGCTTACCCTGGCCGGTGAATGGGACGCGGGTTGGACACGGATTGGGCTAGGCGGATACCCGCAAATTGCCAGCGTGTCGAGGGCGGGAAGAAGTTGCGGTAGGTGGCTCGGATGTGGCTGACGGAGGTGGCGCAGGAGCCGCCCCGCAGCACGTGTTGACTACACATAAATTTGCCGTTGTATTCCCCGATCGCCCCTACTGCCGCCTTGAAGCCGGGATAGGGCAAGTAAGCGCTTTGGGTCCATTCCCAGACATCGCCGAAGAGTTGTTGGATGGGGACATGGGGTTCAGGCTGCTCCGCAGGGCAAGGCTGCGGGTGCAGGTGGTCGCGTTCGACAAAATTGCCTTGCAAGGCCCATTGCTCTGGGCTCGCCAACTGGCCTGCGCGATAGCATTGCTCCAGCTGTTGTTGGGCGACCAGCTCCCACTCGGCTTCCGTGGGCAATCGCTTACCGGCCCAGCTGGCATAGGCATCCGCTTCGTAGAGGCTGACATGGCAGACGGGCTCGTGCAGATTCAGGGGCTGCAAGCCTGCCAGGGTCATGACGAACCATGCGCCGTCGATTTTTTCCCAATAGAGCGGAGCCTCCCAGCCCGCATTAAGAATTGTCCCCCAGCCTTCCGAGAGCCAGTGCTGGGGCTGTTGGTAGCCGCCCGCTGCAATAAATTCGAGGTATTCACCGTTGGTGATTAGGCGGTGGGCGATCGCAAACGCGCCCACATACACCCGGTGCTTAGGGCCTTCGTTATCAAACGCAAACGCATCAAAGCGCGACTCCCAGGCCGCAACGTCTCGCCCCAGTTCAACCACGCCTCCCTCAAAGCCGACATATTCTAGTTCTCGGGGCAAAATTGCTTGGTTCTGGGGGAGTCTCTCCTGGCCGGTGCCTGCCTGACCGGTTCCGGCTTGAGCGGTTCCGGCTTGAGCGGTTCCGGCTGGAACCGTTACCGCTTGAACCGTTGCCAAATCTCTCCGGTAGGCGGGTCGCAGGGGGTTGAGCGCGAGGATGTGTTTGAGATCGGTCAAGAGCAATTCCTGGTGCTGCTGTTCGTGGTGTAGCCCTAGGACGATGAGAGCGGCGATCGCTTCCCCGGCGATCGCTTCCTCATCGTCCTTCCCCTCTTTTCCCTGGGCCGTCATCAGCCGAGTTTCTTGCAGTCGAGTTTCTTTAGGCCGAGTTTCTTTCAGTCGAGTCTCCATCAGCCGCTCCATCGCCCTATCCACATAGGTCCGATAGCGATAGACCTCCGCCACCGTCGGTCGGGACAGCAGCCCCCGCTGGGGGCGCGGATGGCGCTCGCCCACGGCTTCGTAGTAGGAGTTGAACAGGTAGCCAAACTGGGGATGAAAGACCTCGTACCCCGGCAGGTGGGGCACCAGTAAAAACGTCTCAAAAAACCAGCTCACGTGGCCGAGGTGCCACTTGGGTGGGCTCACATCTGCCATGGTCTGGATGCCGTAATCCTCGATTTCTAGAGGGCGGCAGAGGGTTTCGCTGAAGCTGCGGATTTGGCGGTAGCGATCGCCCAAGCAAACCCCCAGAACTTGACCGGCTGAAGCATTAGAAGCATTATCCGAAGCATTACCCAAAGACGCGACTGAAGCGCGAGCCGCAGCAGACCCATTAGAAGCGGTAGTGGCCATTTCCCAGATTTTTTTATTGAGATGAGTGGTGGAACGGAGTCAGGGTATTGATGTCATAAAAAAATTATCGGATCCCAAGACCAGCCCCCAGAACGACTCCACAGGCTGCATTGGATCTGGCTGACCCTTCCCACGATAATCGACCGAGCCTCCAGGGCATTAAAAGCGCATCAAAGACCGCTGAGTGTTTGCGATCGGCCCCGACACAAAAATCGCCCAGGTCTTGCTCACACCCAAAACAAAACGGTATGCTGGTCAACTGTGAGTTTTAGCGAGTAAAGCACCATGACCCAAAGAACCCTCGGCGGCACCAACCGCAAACAAAAGCGCACCTCCGGCTTCCGCGCTCGGATGCGCACCCACACAGGCCGCAACGTAATTCGAGCTCGACGCCGCAAAGGTCGGGCCCGGTTAGCGGTCTAGGCGACGTGTGGCCCTTCCGCAAGCGCATCGTCTGCGGCGACGACAGGAGTTTTCCCTGGTGTACCAGAGAGGCAGACGCTACCATGCCGCTCACTTGCTCTTGAGAATTTTTTGGAGTACACAGGCCCAAGCTGCGCCCGAGGCGCTGCGGGTTGCCGTCGTCGTCAGTCAAAAAGTGAGCAAGCGAGCGGTGGCGCGTAACCGCTTGAGGCGACAAATTCAGGCCGGTTTTCAGACGCTTTTGCCGCGTTTGCCAGCAGGTTTACTGTTAGTGATTACCGTAAAACCCACTGCATTAGAGTGCGATTATCACCAATTTTTGCAAGAATTAGAGCAGTTGTTGGCAAACGCTGAGGTGCTCGATGGCCATTCGTGAAGAGGTTTTCTATGAGGGCGGTCCTCATATCGGAGACTTGATTATCAATATTCTGGTTGGCTTTACGGTGCTTGGCATCCCACTCACGGTGGGGGCGATCGCCCGTGCGCTCTGGCTGCGCTACCGCATTACCAATCGCCGTCTGACCATTGTGGGTGGCTGGATGGGGCGCGATCGCTGGGACGTCATCTACAAAGAGATTAAAAAATTATTGCCGTTCCCCGAGGCCTGGGTGCCTGGGGCGACATGGTGGTCACCCTCCAGGACGGGACTCGTCTGGAGATGCGGGCTGTGCCCAAGTTTCGCGAAGTCGAAGCCTATCTTCGTCAGCAGGCCAAACTTGATCCGGCTGACACCGCCGTTAAAGCGTAGTCAGATTTGGGGCCAGCGTCATTTAGCTCCATCGTTCACATCACCTCCCTAACCCGAATGGATTTTGGTATCGGTTTTCTGTCCAACAACGTCATGCTCCCCATCCTAGATTTTTTCTATGGACTGGTTCCGAGCTACGGCCTCGCCATTGTGGCGCTGACGCTGGTTGTGCGGTTTGCAGTCTTCCCCCTCAGTGCGGGCTCGATTCGCAACATGCGCAAGACCAAGGTGGTGCAGCCCATCATGCAAGAGCGCCAGAAGGAAATTCGCGATCGCTACAAAGACGATCCCGCCAAGCAACAAGAAGAGCTCGGCAAACTCATGCAAGAGCTGGCAACCCGCTGGCGGGCTGTCTGCCGGTCTTGCTGCAAATGCCGATTCTGTTCGCGCTCTTTGCCACCTTGCGGGGATCGCCGTTCTCGAACATCAACTACACTGCCAACGTCCAGGTGTTGCCCCAAGAGCAAATGGAACAGGTCGTACCCAAGGCCTTTGTGACCAATGCCCAGAATATTTATTTTGATGACGGTGTCCATGCCAAAATCGCCGCTGTGCTGCCTGCAGGCACCAAGCTAGGCGTCGGCGAAACCGCACAGATTACCTTCAAAAGCTTGGATGGCACGGCCTTTGATGAGCTCTCAGCCCAGCATCCTGATGTGGATGTAACGCCCCAGTGGAGCATCACCAAAGGCGAAGACAAGGTGCAGGTAGACGCCAACGGCAATCTGGTGGCCCTCGCCCCCGGTGATGCCACGATCCAGGGCACGGTACCCGGATTGGCGGCCAATAAGGGTTTTTTGTTCATTGAAGCCCTGGGCCGGGTCGGGGCTCGCAACGAAGATGGCAGCATCAATTGGGACATCGTCGGCATGGTCGTGGCCTTTGGCGTCAGCCTGTTTGTCAGCCAAAAGCTGACGGGCCAGGGCGGCGGCGCACCGGCCAATCCGCAGCAGGACAGCATCAACAAAATTACGCCGGTGTTGTTTTCCGGGATGTTTTTGTTTTTCCCGTTGCCTGCCGGGGTGCTGATGTACATGGTGATCGCGAATATTTTCCAGACCGCGCAGACCTTTTTACTGATGCGTGAGCCACTGCCGGAGAATGTGCAGCAGATTCTAGATGCCCAGAAGAAGCAGGAAGAAGCAGCCAATAACCGGCTTGCGTTTGAGCCCAAGAACCCGAAGAAGCTGGCTGAGAAAGAGGTCGGTAAAACAGGGCTGAACAAAAAGACTGTGTCCAAAAACCTGAAGAAGGGGGTCAAGAAAGACCCGAAATAGAGCGATCGCACTGGGATTGCGCAATACAAAACCGGGGCAATTTGGTATTTTGTAAGGGCTTAGCACTGCTGAGCCCTTGCTGTTTTAAGTGGGCAGATCATGAGCGAAGCAACAGAACGACAGATTGAACGGGGTAGCACCTGGCTGGGCAGGTTGCTAGCGCTAGGCGGGTTTTCCGCGGGCGTGAAGGCAGATTTGTCTGCGCCCTTGGCCCATAGCCCTGCGGCGGTGGACAAACATGACGAAGTGGTGTGGTTGAGTATTGAGGCGGACGACTTGAGCGACGCGCAGGTGGAGATGTTGGTGGGCGATCGCGGCTGTGTCCTCGATGCGATCCAATACATGGCCAGCCTCGAACTCAATTTGCACATGCAGCCCGATGCCCAGCTTCCCTTTGTGGTGGACTTGGATGGCTATCGCGATCGCCGCCTCGAAGCATTGCGCAGCCTTGTGGATGAGGCAGCTGCAGCGGTGCAAGGCAGTGGCCAGGAGTTCGAAATTCACGCGCTTTCTTCTGCGGAGCGCCGCCAGGTACATACCATCTTCAAGGATAATTTCCCCGAGCTGGAGACCTTTAGCCGGGGCAAAGAGCCCGATCGCTGTTTGGTCGTGCGACCCAAGTAGAATGAAGTAACCGGTCTGGTGCAAGATTGCCTTTTGCAAGATTGCCTTTTGCAAGATTGCCTTTTGCAAGATTGCCTTTTGCAAGATTACCTTTTGCTAAATTGACTTGTGTTCTGTTGCGATGGGGAGCTGGTTATGGAAAGAAGCGATCGAACTCCGCCTTAAAGCCGATCTTGATTCCCCAGTTGCTTCAGATCCCCGAGCGCAATATCTGCCTTCCCGTGGAAGACTACTTGCCAGAACTGGACACGCTGACGCCAATTCAAGGCACGCTCTGGGTGGAGCATAAAGGCACCTATTTGGCGGTGCGGGCTGAGGCCAAGGCTATTGTGACGCTGGCGTGCGATCGCTGCCTGGGTCAGTACAATCATCGGCTAGCGCTCAACCTCGAAGAGGTCATTTGGCTGCGGGAAGCGGGAGCCGTCATCGATCCCGAACTCGAATTTGAAGCCGCTGCCCTGCTCGAAACCCTGCCTCCAGACGGCAACTTTGACCCGGCCCAGTGGCTGTACGAGCAGGTCTGCCTCGCCATTCCGCCCCAATCCCTCTGTGATGCGGCCTGTGAAGGCATTGAGCTAGAAGCAGCAGCCACCACGCCCTTAGATAGCCGCTGGTCGGTTTTGGCGCAGCTCAAGACCCAAATTCGCGATGATTGCGGTCTCATTTAATCCTCGTTTCTAGGAAAATATGGCCTTCAACACCGAATTTGAGCTGCTGCTCCGCGCCCGCTATCCGCTGCTCTACATCGCCACCGCCGAAGAAACCCGTTTAGAGGCCACCATCCAAGCCTGTGCCGCCCACCTCGGTAGCCGTGCCGTCTACACCTGGGATTTTGTCGATGGCTACCAGGGCAATCCCAATGCCGAAGGCAAAGGCAAGCGCAATCCGCTCCAGGCGCTGGAATTTGTTGAGCAGCTCAATCCGAGTGCCCCGGCCATTTTCATTTTGCGAGATTTTCAGCGCTTCCTCAACGACATTGCCGTCTCCCGCAAACTACGCAACCTCTCCAAGGCCCTCCAGTCTCGGCCTCAAAACCTGGTCATTACCGCTGCCGAGCTCGAAATTCCGACAGAATTGGGCGAAATCATCACCGTGGTGGAATTTCCCTTGCCCAATGCGGCTGAAATTCGCAGCGAGCTGGGACGACTGATCAGCGCCATCGGCCAGCGGGTGGATGAAGCCAGCCTGGATGACCTGGTGCGCACTTGCCAGGGGCTCACGCTAGAGCGCATTCGACGGGTGCTGGGCCGCGCCATTGCCACCCACGGCAAGCTCGACACCGATGATCTCGATTTGATCCTTGAAGAAAAACGCCAAACCATCCGCCAAACCCAAATCCTCGATTTTTACCCCGCCACCGAGCAGATTTCCGACATCGGCGGCCTCGACAACCTCAAGGACTGGCTGTTGCGCCGGGGGGGAGCCTTTTCGGAGAAAGCCCGCCAGTATGGGTTGCCCAATCCGCGCGGCTTGCTACTGGCGGGGATTCAGGGCACTGGCAAATCTCTGACGGCTAAGGCGATCGCCCACCACTGGCACCTCCCCCTGCTGCGGCTCGACGTGGGTCGTCTCTTCGCAGGTCTGGTCGGCGAATCCGAATCCCGTACCCGCCAAATGATTCAGCTGGCCGAGGCGTTGTCCCCCTGCATTCTGTGGATCGACGAAATTGACAAAGCCTTTGCCGGACTCGACGGTCGAGGAGACTCGGGCACGACCAGTCGGGTCTTTGGTACCTTTATTACCTGGCTAGCGGAAAAGAAAACCCCGGTCTTCGTCGTGGCCACGGCCAACAATGTTCAGTCGCTGCCTGCCGAGCTGCTGCGCAAGGGTCGGTTCGACGAAATTTTCTTTGTCGGGTTGCCCAACCAGGAAGAACGCAAGGCAATTTTTGAGGTGCATTTGTCCCGGCTGCGGCCCCACAATTTGCAGGCCTATGACTGCGATCGCCTCGCCTACGAAACCCCTGACTTCTCGGGCGCAGAAATCGAGCAGATCCTGGTCGAGGCTATGCACATCGGCTTCAGCCAAAGCCGCGACTTCACTTCTGACGACGTCCTAGAAGCCGCCAGCCAAATGGTGCCCCTGGCCCGCACCGCCCAAGACCAGATCGAAGCTCTCCAGGCTTGGGCCGCCGCCGGACGCGCCCGCCCTGCCTCCCGATTCGACACCCTCAGTAGCCGCATCCAGGATCAACTGCGCGATCGCCCGACCTAAAACACCCGACCTAAAACACCCGACCTAAGGCACCCGACCTAAGGCACCCGACCTAAGGCACCCAACCTAAAACACCAGACCCGAGCGTGCAGGCAAGCCGAGTCGAAGCTTGGCACCGTCCCACTCAATGCTGCCAGAGCCGAACAGCACGCGAGCCTCGCCCCGTGCAGCCCCTTCCCCCTGGGCATCAACTTCGATCGCCAGATCCACAGCAGTTATCCCTGCATTAATTGCTATCCATCGCGTCAACTGCGGCTGCTCCGGTAGGCTGCGAGCAAACACCAACGCCATACCCTCGGCGGCCAATACCTGATACCGCCCTGTTCGCAAGACTTCATATTGCTGACGCAGGGTAATCAGTTGCCGATGCATCTCAAGCATTGCCTGATCCCACTGCTCAGCTGGGGGGAATCCGCGCCGACAGTCCGGATCGAGACCGCCTACCAGACCCACCTCGTCGCCATAATAAATGCTGGGCGCGCCGGGGAAGGTCATTAACAGGAGCGTTGCCAGAGTCATGCTGGCGCGGTCTTCACCCACAACACTGAATACCCGCGCCACGTCATGACTTGAGAGCAGATTAAGCTGTGTCAGCTGAATCTCCCAGGGATAGCGATCGAGCAACTCCTCCATCTTTTTGCATAGGCAACCGCATCAATCGCCGGATAGGGATAGTAGCCAGGGCCTTCGACCAGGGGCATTTGGACGTGATCGCCCCCCACAAACGCCAGGGTCGGCCCCGTAAACAAATAGTTCATCACCCCGTCAAACTGACTGCCATCGAGCCAAGCGCTGGCATCGTCCCAAATCTCACCGACGATGTAGGCTTCGGGGTTGATCGCTTTGACGCGATCGCGAAATTCTTGCCAAAACCCTGGCGTCTTCACCTCCCCCGGCACATCCAGCCGCCAGCCGTCGATGCCCAGCTCCAGCCAATATTCCGCCACCTGCATAATGTACTCGCGCACGTGGGGGTTGTCGTGATTAAACGTCGGCAACGCCCGCAAGCCCCACCAGGCCTGGTAGTTAGAAGGCTTGGTCTCGTCATAGGCGGAGATCGGCCAACCTTCGATGCGAAACCAGTCGAGCCAGGGGGATTTTTCGCCGTTTTCGAGGATGTCGTTGAAGAAGAAGAAGCCTCGGCTGGCATGGTTGAAAACGCCGTCGAGAACGATCTTTAGGCCGCGATCGTGGGCTGATTCTAGCAAGACCTCAAACGCCGCATTGCCACCCAACAGAGGATCGATCTGGTAATAGTCATGAGTGTGATAGCGGTGGTTGGAGGCAGACTGGAAAATAGGGGTGAAGTAAATCGCGGTAATCCCCAGATCGACGATGTAATCCAAATTCTCGGCGATGCCCCAGAGGTCGCCGCCCTTGTAGCCATGGATCGTGGGTGGGGCGTCCCAGGGCTCGAGGGGGACTTGCATGGCCGGGGCGAGGGAGGAGGTGTGAACACCAGACAAGCCTTGGGGGGAATTGCGCCCGGTTTCGCGCCCAGTTTTGCGCCCGGTTTTGGCAAAGCGATCTGGAAAAATCTGATAAAAAACGGCGTTTTTGACCCAGTCTGGCGTCTGAATATCCATATCAAGCAGAGAGATGACTCCAGATAACCCTAACCTAGGAACTACAATAAGAAAAAGTTCCTCAATCCCAAGTCTCTAGCAGGTATGACGATGAGCAAGCAAGACCTTCGCAAATCCTTAGATGCACTAAACGATGAGCTCGCCCAGCTCGATCAGGTTGATGGTGCCGTGAAGGAGCGCATGGCCCAGCTCATCAACGATATCGAACGCCAAATTGATCAACCTGAGGTTCCAGAGCATCGGCAAAATGCGCAGCAAACCTTGCCGATGCTGATCGAGCAATTCGAGGCAGAACATCCCCAAATTACGAAAAGTCTCAATCGTCTGCTGGTCACCCTAGACGGCATGGGGATTTAGCAAGCTGAATACCCAGGTCCAGAATACGCAGGCCCAGATTGTTAAGGCTCAGATCGTTAAGGCTCAGATTGTCATTGTGGGAGCTGGGCCAACGGGGGCTGCTTTGGCTCGGCTGTTGGCCCAGCGGCAAATTCGGGTGACGCTGATTGAGGCCTCGCGCGACTTTCGGCGGATTTTTCGTGGGCAAGCACTGATGCCTAGCGGACTGGAGGCGATCGCCCAAATGGGCCTTTCCAGCGCGGTGGAAACCATCCCCCAGATGCAACTGGATGCTTGGGAATTTTGGATTGAAGGCAAGCGGCTGTTCCGCGTCGATGAACCCATTCTCGATCCAGCTTCTGCCTCCAGCAAACGACCCTGCACCCTGGTCTCTCAACCCGAGTTCTTGGCCGCACTGGTTCAGCAGGCTGAAGTCTGTCCCGGCTTTGACTTTGTCCAAGGGAAGGCGGTTCAGTCGTTGATGTGGGAGCAAGGACGGGTGACGGGGGTAAGATTGGCGGATGGGCAGGCGATCGCCGCTGACCTCGTGATTGCCACCGATGGACGCAATTCCACATTGCGAGCAAAGGCTGGCTTGCGGCTCCAGGAACAGTCCCCCGCCGTCGATATTCTTTGGTTTAGCCTCAAGGGTGCACCCCCTCTGCGGGACGAAAATGTCTTGCGTGCCAATGTCTTGCGTGCCAATGTCTTCTATGCGGTCGTCAAAAACGGCCAAAGCTTTGGCTTATTTCGCTCTGCCCAGGGCGATCTTCAGCTCGGATGGGGGTTGAATCCCTCGGCCTCAGGGGATTGGCAGCGCGAGAATTGGCCAAAGGTCTTGGCAGAACATTCTCCCGCTTGGCTGGCAAACTATTTTCGAGCGAATGCCAACGTGCTGAGTTCGCCGGTTCGATTTTCGGTGACCGTGGGACTGGCCCCGCGCTGGTCCGTACCAGGGCTCCTATTGTTGGGCGATGCGGCTCACCCCATGTCGCCGATTCGGGCCCAGGGGATCAACATGGCGCTGCGGGATGCGATCGTGGCGGCGAATCATTTGGTGCCCCTCGGCCAGTCGGAACTGTCGGGAGCGGCGTTGCACAGGGCTTTGGATCAAGCTTTAGGTGCGATTCAGGCGGAGCGAGAGCCGGAGATTGTGCAATCGCAAGCCCTGCAAGCCGAAGAATGGGCCCAGGGCGAGAAACTCCGTCGGTATCCAATTTTGCGCTGGGGGGCCAGCCAGTTTGCGCCACTGGTGGGTTGGGGCGTGCGGCGCGCTTGGCTACAACGGCAGCAGCAACTACGCTTGGGTGTGGCTCCGGTGGAGATTAAGGTTTAGTGGGTGAGAGTGACCAAAATTGAAGCTGATTTGACGGCTCCGACTGGCCTGGAAGCACCTGCTGGTTGGGAGTCATGATCACAAGACGCGAGGTGAGCGGAACGATGCGATCGACACCTGGGTTGTACCAAAAGGGATCGTTAGCCGTTGAAAATTGCTGGATCCGCTCAGTGGTCTGGGCGGTTCCCTGGGTGCGGTAGAGTGCCAGATAGTTCGGGGATGGAGCAAGGCTGAGATTGCGCGCTTGATGCACGAAGAAATAAAGCCAGTCACCCTGCACCGTCAGGTCACGCGGCAGACTAGAGTTTTTCACCGTTACGGGGGGAGGGCAGTTGGGGCGCTGGTTGGGCAGCGGCGGGGCACAGGGTGCAACAATGACCGTGGTGCCTGTATTCAAATCGATCACTTGCTGAGTTCCCTGGGCGGTACCATCGCTACTCCAAAGCTCTTGCCCCTCTGGGCCGCCGCCCCTAAAAAAGAGGCGATCGCGGAAAACCGTGAATTCTCCCACATCCCCCGTCGGAAACATTGCCAACCGTTGAGTTCCCGGTTCTGTGCCATCGGTCACCCATAGTTCATAGCCTCCGGGTTCAGCCATGCCTCCTCCCATATCCCCTAGGGCCACTGGCATAGGACTCGGAAAACTGAAAAACAATCGACCGTTGTGAACAAAGGCGGTGCGCTCCGCCCGATTCGACGGCACCGAGCTAAGGCGCTTGACCCGCCGCGTGCTGGTTGGCTCGCCCTGGGTGGCCCAAAGCTCGAATCCTTGGGGAGAATTCGCCAGGGCAAAGAAGGTCGAGCCTAGGCCCGTGAGCAGGCGAGGGGCGGAACTTTCTGCTCCCGGATAAATGTCCTGGAGCAAGCGAGTTCCCTCGGGGCTGCCGTCGCTGGTCCACCATTCCCAGCCTGACTGAAGCGTCTCCGCTTCGAGGTAAATGCGGCCTTGCCAGGGCGTGAAGGGTTCGGCTGCGGGGTTGAGGGTTTGGAGGGTGATCGCACCCCCTGGCGTACCGTCGCTCGCCAGAGTTGGCTGTTGCCCTGGGCATCCCGTAGGGCAAAAAACAACTGTTTCCCGGTGCTGGTCAGGGAACCAGGAACCAAGCCACCTTGAGACAGTTGATGGGGAAACTGGCCCAGGCGAGAGGCCAGAGCCTGGCCGTCGCTCTGCCAGAGCTCAGTCTGGCTGGGTGTCACCACGGAAAACACAAAATTGCCATTTAGGAAAAGATTGGGTTGTGTGTCCAACCGGCTTGCCTGACTCAGGGCTTGCCTGAGTTCGGGGCTGACTGTTGCGATCGCCCGAGTCCCGGCTGTTGTCCCATCACTGCTCCAGAGGCGATCGCCCAAACCATCGCCCAGGCCGTCTCCTAAACCATCGGTGTCAGCTGGCTCGGTCGTAAACCAAAGCCGCTGGGCTGAAGCACCGACAAATTGTGGCGATACAAAGCCGAGAGGGGCCGACTGTGATTGGCGTTCGGCTTCGGCAGAGGGGATGCGATCGCGCACCAATCGGGTTCCAGAAACGGTTCCATCTGTTGCCCAAAGACCATTGGGGCCGGCGGAAATCACCGCGCCAGAAATGATATTGTTGCCATAGAGCAGCGTTGCCGCGTCACGGGTCGGTGCGAAGAAAAACAGTTGATTCTGCAAGACGGCTGTGTTGTGACCAGAGGGAGTCAGGTTGGACGTGGAAAATTCCTTCAGCAGCGTTGCCTGTTGCCACAGGCCGTTGTCGAGGGATTTGAACTGGACTTGGTATTGGGCGGGTACCCCAGCCTGGGGCTTGAGGTTTGCCGCTTTGGCCTGACAGAGCAGGGCAGCGAGTTCTCCTCGGGCGATCGCGGCCTCGGGTTTGAGTTCCTTTAAATTGGGATAATTGATTACAAGATTGGCTTGGGTGAGGGCGGCGATCGCGTCTCTGGCATAGCCAGGAATCTCGGTTTGATCGACAAAGTAACGGTTGAGGGTTTCGTCAGTATCGGCGATCGCGGTGACGGGTTGAGCCTTGGCTAAGATTACCAATGCCTGGGTTTTGGTCAGGGCTTGATTGGGCTTAAATTGACGATTAGGATACCCCGTCAACCAGCCTCGTTCGTAGGTCTGTCGGATCGCTGTTGATGCCCAAAATCCTGGGGAAATATCCGTGAACTCGATCGCAGTTCGAACCGTGGGTGCATTGGGATAGGCTTTCAACATCACCGCTGCCAGTTCCGCACGGGTGAGGGTTCTACTCGGTTTGAAACTGCCATCAGGATAGCCTTGCAGGATGTCCCGCTCGACAATGCCGTTGATACAAGCTGCTGCCCAATGTCCTTGAGTGTCTCGAAAACGCGTCGAGTTTCCAGTTTGGGCGATGACGGCTGAAGATGAGGAAAAGGGGATGAGAGCTGGTATCAAAAGCGCTAGTTTTAACAGATTTTTGACAGTCATTATCGCGATCGGGTTGAGTGGGTTTAGTCTGGGCTTTGTTCAGGGTTCCAACTTAGGTATTCGTTCGATTCTGCTCGATTAAAGCTGAGCCAAGCAATCCAATCGCAAACTGAGGGCCTGAGCTTCGGACGATGCGCCGAGCAAGCGCACCACTTGTTTTGCTTTGTTGGTCTGTCCTGAGAACTGATAGGCATTGACCAGACCTGAAAAACCATTATTGGCTTGGATGGGGGATGCTCCAGTCGGTTGTGACCGCATCAGTTGTAGGACGCGATCGTACCAAGCCAAGGATGCCTGTGGATCAGGCCCAAAACGTACCTGCTCAGCTTGCTGCAGCCACAGCCTCGCCAAGGCATCGGGCGGGAGCTGGGCTCGTTCCCGCCATTGGGCCATGATATCGACTTGATTTGCATTCAACGCGGCCTCAAAAATCAGCCGAGCCACTGGGGGCTGGTCTGCCACGCCTGCTGCCTCTGCAAGCTGAACCAGTGGCCTAACGCCCACCCGCAAGGAGCCAACAGTATTGCCATCATAACCCAGCCCATTCAAAAGCCGATTAGCTCTCAACGCCACCGGTTCAACCTGTTGCAGATACGACACTTGAAGCGCTAAAAGACGAGCGGAGCTTGGAACTAGGCTCTGAGGGCTCGCGCCCGGTTGCCTCTCCTGCCAATATTGCGCTAGGGCCTGCGGCCAGACGAATTGTCCAAAGAGTTCGATCGCAGGATTATTTAATTGTTGTTGGATCGGGTTGATCAGGGCGGTCTCGAGGCGCTGGAGCAAGGTCGCTGAGTCAGGTTGCTGCAGCAACGGTAGGACGATCGCCGCGATCTCTTCGGGTCGCAACGGTGTCGGATGTTCATAGGGGGAATCGCTGCCCCCTGGACGCTGCAAGCTGTCAGTCACCTGGGGCAGTTGGGTAAACACCAACGCATTAGAATCGCTGCTGCCTACCTGGGGCAAAATCTCTTCGGCGAGGGCAGCCAGTTGCTGGGGCGCTCCGGCTTTAGCGGCGGCGATCGCCACCCGCAGACGCCATCGATCTTGCACCTCAAAGCGCTCATCTGCATTCAGGCCCACAATCGTCATTGGTCTGGGAATCAGCTGTTCAGCCTGGTCAAACTGCTTTTTCTGCAGGGCTTCGGCAATCAAAAACGCCGCTGCCTCACGCTGCAGGTTGAGTCGATCAATCCACTGGAGCAGCTCTGGCTCATAGCGCTGGACATGGCTTAGGTTGTAGAGCGAACCACTCCATTCAACATCGAGTAAGCTGCCAAACCCTTGGCCAAAGCCTTGTTGCTGGCCGACTTTGCCTGCTGCGATCAGTTGTTCAAGGGCGAAGCTTGCTTCCTTGGGGCGTTTTTGCTGGCGTGCTTCTCCGGCGATCGCCAACCAAGCCTGAGCTCGCAATGCAGGTGAATTGTCCGTCCATTGCTGCGCTGCTCGCGTCGCATTCGTCACGCCACCTGCCTGAGCAAAGGCAATGATAGCAGCGGTGACGGCTTCGTTGCTGTTATGAGCTTCATTGCTGGCATCCTGACGGCGAGGAGCCTTGAGCAGTTGCGCGATCATGCTGTTAAATAATGTCGTCGCCGCTTGGGGCTGTTTGGCACGCAGGCGGGCTGTGGCGATGCGGAAGAGTTGCTCGCCCTGTTGCATGGGCAAGGGTAGCGATCGTGCCAAGGCCTCAGCTTCGGACCACTGCCCTCGTTGGAGGTATGTACCAAGCGCCAACTCTAGCAAGAAGGCATTATCTAGATCTGCCGGTGTTTTGGTCAGGGTTTTGAGAGTAGTGCGAAGGGCTTTACGGTTCTTGTCAGCCTGGGCCGTTTGACCAAGACTGGCCCAAGCTTCGGCCAAACGCCACTGCACTTCAGCCTTGAGCAGGGGCCTAGAGCTGGCAATACCGGCAGAGATACGCCCGGCCTGTTGGAGTAGCGGTGTGCTGCGTGGTTGTTGATCCAACTTTTTGTAGGCTTCGGCAGCAAGGATGAGGGCGCTGCTTTGGATGTAGTTGTAACCGGGGGGGAGGGCACGGGCGATCGCGACAAACTGGTCAATCACCGGCAGAAGTCGCGATCGTGACGCTGGCGGGGTTCGGGCAACTAGCGCCAGCAGGGGGGGGGCTCATCTAGAGCCGGAATTCTCAGGAGTTCTTGAAGCGCCTGCTGAGTACTCGGGATCGATTGCCCAGCGGCCTTGAGCAGCTGTAGCAGTTGTGCAATCTCTGCTGGCGAAATTGGTTGGTTGCCCTGAAAACTAGGCCAATCATCCAGCCGCTGCCATCGGTCTAGGGCATAGCTGGCTTGTTCTGCTCGGCAGGCCGCTGGGGATTGGCTGAACGGGGCGGATTGGGCGATCGCAGCGGTCAATCCAACGGTGATTAAGCCCAAGCTGCTGGTTCCGAAACCCAAGAGGCTGGCGAGAAGTAAAAGGCGTTTCATCACAAATTCATTCCAAAGAAGACGGTGCTAAATTCCAGCAGAGGTTACGCGACTTGCCCGAGTGAGTCGATTAAGAAGCAGAACGGCAACGACTTGCCCCAGGGCGAACAAACTGCCCTGCGCCGATCCCGCCTGGACTGAGATAATGAACCACCTGCAACTGCTGTGGAAGTTCATCCACCGGTCGTAGGCTGGCATAAAGGCCATGGGCTGACCCCAGGGAGCTGTATAGCCCTCGCCCATCGTTGGGCTTACCTCTAAAATTACCGCTGAAGGGCAATCGTGAATAGTCGGCATCGGGAGCAATCTGTTCCCAATTCTCCAAGGGTGCGCGATGGAGTAAGGTTTGGAGCCTGCCATTGCGATCGCGTTGCTGAACCGTCATGACGAGCCCCGAGGAGCGGCTCGTTGGCGGAACTGGCCGACCTGCTCCCTCGAGTTCAATACTGCCTACAACGGCATAGACGAAGCTAGTCCCGTTTCCTAGGGCAATGGTCGCGTTGCAGGACAGGTTACGAGACATTGTTTGGGCAACAGATGGCATGGGCACAGTCGTTACCAGCGCAGCCAACAATCCGAGGCTAAAAATAGTTTTTTCCATGACTCATCTCTCCCAATGGGGGTGTTCTCCTAAGGTAGAACCCACGTTTTCTAGATGCGATAGTGTTACCAAATTTGATACGCGATCGCTGATTTAACCGCTGATTTAACAGCAATTTTGCACTGAAACGGATTCAGATCGAGTCCAGATACTAATCTAGCTATTCAACCCTCGACAGTACCTGTGTGGGCCATGTTGAGCCGACTTGTGAATGATTATGCGTTGGTTCCCAAGCCTGGGCGCAGTGATGGGTGATTGGCGATGGGTGGCCGATGGGTTGACGGTGATTTGTTCTAAATCATTAAGCGGATGTTCCAAGGTCGGGTCACTTCAGGAGAATGAACAACGCAGGCAAAGTAATATCAACACTCTTGACCCCGAGCCAATACCTCCTATGGAACGACGCAAGCTACTGACCCATCTCGCCCAGGGAGCCCTCGGAACCGCAGCCGTGGGCGCGATCGCAGGCTGTACCCGCGCGGCCCAGGAAGGGGAAAGCGGCGCGACTTCTCCAGGTAATCGCCCAGGTCAGGCATCTGGAAGCTCACTGCCCAGTATCACTTGGCAAATGGCCACCAGTTGGCCGCTCTCCCTCGACACCATCTATGGTGGAGCCCAAGTGTTTGCAGAGCGAGTCGCAGCCATGACCGGCGGTAAATTCAAGATTGAGCCCCGTGCCGCTGGAGAGATTGCCCCCGGCACCGAGGTGCTCAATGTGGTTGCCCAAGGTGCGGTGCCCTGTGGCCACTCCGCCGCCTACTACTACATTGGCAAAAGTCCAGCCGTGGCCTTTGGAACGACGGTTCCCTTTGGCCTCAATGCGCAACAGCAAAATGCATGGCTCTACGATGGCGGCGGTCTCCAGCAGCTCCAGGATCTCTATGCCAAAAAATTCAATGTTATCCAATTTCCCTGCGGCAATACGGGGGTTCAAATGGGGGGGTGGTTCCGTAAGGAAATCAATAGCCTCGCTGATTTGAAGGGCCTGAAAATGCGTATTCCTGGCCTCGGAGGTCAAGTCATGGCCAAGCTGGGTGTCACCGTTCAGGTTCTGCCAGGAGGGGAGATTTTTCAAGCGTTGCAAACGGGTGCGATCGACTCTGCGGAATGGGTTGGCCCCTACGATGATGAAAAGCTGGGCCTCAACAAAGTGGCGAACTACTACTACTATCCGGGCTGGTGGGAACCCGGCCCAACCCTAGAGCTACAGATTAATTTGGGTGAATGGAAAAAGTTACCCATCGAGTATCAGGAAATCGTCAAAGCCGCTGCCTTTGAATCCAATTTGACGATGCTGTCTCGCTATGAAGCGCGCAACAACGAGGCACTGCAGCGTCTCAAGGATGCAGGCGTAGAGCTACGCCCCTACAGCCCTGAAATCTTGGCGGCGGCTGAAAAAGCTGCCTTTGAACTCTATGACGAGTTTGCAGCTAAGGATGCAGATTTCAAGGCTATCTATGAGTCTTGGAAGGAGTTTCGCGATCGCATCTTCACCTGGAACCAGCTCAATGAATCTAGCTACACTCAATATGTATACAATAATCTGCAATAAATCAGACTGAAAATCAAACTGGTGCCTGCCAAGATCACAGGCAGGCTATGAAGATGCAGCCGAAAGATCGACCAGCCAGCGAACAGTTTGAGGGAAGAGCAATACCAGCATCAAGACCAAAACTTGCAATCCCACAAAAGGCAGTGCACCGCGATGAATATCGCTGGTTTTGACTTCCGCTGGAGCAACGCCCTGGAGATAGAAAAGCGAAAAGCCAACCGGAGGTGAAATAAAGGCAATTTGCAGGTTAACGGCCATCAGTACAGCGAACCAAACCATATCTAAATCCAGTTGTTGAGCCGCTGGAACTAGTAGCGGTAGGGCGATAAAACAAATTTCAATAAATTCTAAGAATACTCCCAGCACAAAGACAACAAGATTACTCACGAGTAAAAAGCCCCATTTTCCACCGGGCAACTCTGCCAAAAAGGTCGTGAGCAATGTATTGCCCCCCAAGGCATCAAAGACCAAACTAAAGAAGGAAGAACAAAACAGAATCATCACGACTAATGCCGTGAGGACAGCCGTAGCATGGGCGGCTTCAAGCAGCAAATTTCGGCTGAGTCGTCGCTTCAGAGCTGTCAAAATACAGGCTCCCACCGCTCCCACTGCTCCGGCCTCAGTTGGTGTAGCAATACCGAAAAAGATGCTACCCAGGACAGCAAAAATTAAAATTGAAGGGGGCACAACGGCCTTGAGTATTTTTAGCAACAACATTCGAGTAGAAATATCACGAGCCTCTAGAGGGAGTGCAGGAGCCAGAGCAGGCTTCCAAAAGGCCAGGGCGAGCACATACAACCCATAGGCCCCTGACAGCATTAACCCCGGAATCAGGGCTCCCAAAAATAAATCCCCCACGGAAACGCCCATTTGATCGCTCAGCAGCACCAAGACTAGGCTGGGCGGAATCAATTGAGCGAGCGTACCTGAGGCAATGATCGTCCCGGTAGCGAGCTGTTTGTCGTAGCCATAGCGCAGCATCACCGGCAGTGAGACCATGCCCATCATCATGATCGTTGCAGCGACCACTCCGGTGGTTGCCGCCAACAGCGTCCCCACGACTACCACAGCTAGGGCGAGCCCACCTCGCAATCGCCCCATGACAATGCCGATGGTTTCTAAGAGTTCCTCAGCTAGCCCGGATTTTTCAAAGATAGATCCTAAAAATACGAAAATGGAATGGCCAACAGCGTTGCATTGGACATCGTGCCAAACCAAATATTCGGCAAGGCCAGTAGGCGGTTGAGGTCAAAGGCTCCTAGGGTGAGGCCGATCGTGCCAAAGACGATGGCCGCACCGGCAAAGGAGAAGGCGACGGGGTAGCCGCTCATCAAAATGATAAAAAAGCCGCCAAACATTGCGATCGCCAACCATTCAAATCCCATGCTTTATCCCTAAAAAAATTGTGAACAAGATTTCTAAACTCGATTGCCATGGGCCAATTCTGGGTCATCTATCCCAGGGGTTGAGCGTCAGAATCCTCTGGAATCGCTTGGCTGATCGGTAGATAGCCCTTGGCGATCGCCAAAAACTTGACGGCCTGGGCGATCGCCTGGAGCAAGAGCAGACCAAAAGCTACCAAAATCAATGACTTAACGGGTGCTCGGGGCAAACCATTGGCATCCGGAGACAGCTCCCAAGCCCCCCAACTGCCATCTAGCTGCAGCCCCCAGGATTGCAACACGGGAATGAACGTCACCCATAGCCCGAGACAACAAAAGGGAATGAGAAAAAACACCGTGCCGAGCAAGTCAATCCAGGCTTTGTGACGATCGCTCCAATGGCTATACAAAAAATCGACGCGCACGTTGGCATTGTGTTTCAGCAAATAGGAGAAACCCAAAAAGAACGTTGCCGAAAAGAGATACCATTGCAGTTCTAAAAAGATATTTGAAGCGAGCTGAACGCCGATCCAACGCCCCACGTAGCGGGCCAGCACGTTAAAAAATCCGATCGCGATCGTCAGCAAAACCAGACTCCCCAATCCACGACCCAACCAATCTGTGAGCCGGTCGATCAGCTGGGTGAAGCGCAGCAGCCAGGAGATGAGAGCAGTCATAGGCACCTTCGATAGCAGGGCTAAACCCTAGTGTACGGAAAAACGTGTACGGGCAAAAATGCGCACAACAAAAATGCAACAGTTCTCATGTATGCAACGATTAACAATAAGAATCAGATACCCCCGTAGGTTGGGTTGAGGCCACGGAACCCAACCGCCTGAGAGCGTTGACTCTAATCTTCAGCACCCTCAGACAGTGCCGCCAGATCAAGCGCATCCTTCAGCCGCTGGATACCCGTCTCCAAACTTTGATACAAGGCCATGCGTTCGTCTGCGGGCAACGCTGCCAGCTCTGCCTCACTCAGCATGTGCTGCCCCAGTTGCACAAGCAAGGCCGCGCTATGGACGGTGTCGCGAGGGGGCAGCGTCAAGATTTTTTTAATTTCTCGGATACGCTCGTGGAGCGGTAGGCGATCGGAAAGACGGTCGGACATGGTGAGTGAGCTGAGTGCATCGCGAAGGTCTGTCTCTAGATTACGAGACGACTGTGCCTTGCGGCCAGCAGAAACCGGACGAACAGCGGTTCGCGTCTACGGCAAACATCCCTTAAGTCAGCGCTTTAAACTCGTATCCCTGCTCCCTAGCGCGCTTCTGCACCCGAAGCAAAATGGCCTTACCTGCGCGATCGCCCGTAGGCAAAAACTGCACCGTTTCCCCTGCCCCCTGGGCCTTGAACCCTGGACTGCGCAGCTGCTGCTGGAGTTGGGAGCGGCCCCAGGGCTGCTCGGGGGGGATTTGGCCTAGGGCGGCGGCGATCGCCATCGTTGCATCAAAGGAGGTAGCGGTGCGCCAAGTGAGCGACGTATCGCCCCAGCGCTGTTGGGCCTGGGCCAAAAACGAAGTTGTGGAATTGGAATCGGCGTACCAAGGGGCTGCGATCACCAGATTCTTGAGATTATTGCCTGCTGCGGAAAGGAGTGTGCTGTTGTACAGGGTTGGCGAAGCGAACAGAGCCAGCTTGCCTTGGGCCGCCTGGGCCAACTGGATTCCTCGCTCAGGGTAATCAACGTGGGGAGCAATCAGCAGCGCGTCTGCACCTTGGGAAATCGCTTGCTTGAGGGTTGCGGCAGCATCAAAGCTGGGCTGGGCGATGTCGCAAGCTGTGGGTAAAACTTCTACATTGAGTGAAATGACGGCTTGGGTAAATTCTTGTTGAAAGATCTGATTATCCATTGCACCCGTATCTGAGCAGATTAGAAATCGCTGTTTTTTGGATTGATTGACCGCATAACTTGCCAGCGTTTTGACTTGGGAGCTAATATTCGGAATCGTTCGGAAAATATAGTCACCAAATCCCGAAAGATCACCTGAAAAACTAGTGGGTGAAATCATCACAATCCTAGTTTGTTGATAGATGGGAGCTGAGCTCAGAGAGGGGCCGCTGGCGTTGGATCCAATTACAGCCAAAATCATCGGATCGGCAGCCAAGATTGGGGCTATCTCCTGGGCTGTGGCTATATCGTTGTTATCGTCGGCGATGACAATTTCTAGCGAAATACCATTGATGCCGAGTTCGCGGGCCTTGTCTTGGGCTTGGGCAATGCCGCGCAGCATTTCGGCGGCGATCGCGGTTTTCCCACGGGCAGGCTCACCGCAATACGCAGGGGATTGGGGTCAGCCTTGAGGCGCGATCGCGCATTGTTCAAATACACAAGGCTTTCTGGGTCGTCGGGTTGTTGTAACAACGAGAGTTGAAAATTCTGAATTGCACTTAAATAGTCACCTTGGGTAAAGGCCTTGATCGCGGTTTTCTTGGCCTCTGTGGCTGAGTCTTGAAAAGCAGATCTTCTCCTAGGCTAATCTCTGAGCTTTGATCGTGGGATGCGGTTGATGACGTGGACTTGAGATTGACAAGCGATAGCAAAAATATGCCCAGGGCTAGGATACCTAGGCGCGATCGCCAGCCTCCAGGGAAATACTTGAGGCAATTTTTCCAACCCGCCGTAATGGAACCAGCTGCGATGGATTGAGGGTGGGCTGAAGCTGAAGTCTGAACGGTCACAGGGATGGTCATGAGTATTGTCCTAAGGGCAGCGAAAGGGTGGGGTAAAATTGCTGGGCAGGTGCGGTTGATCTGTGTCGCAAATCTTAGGCTAAAGGCGATACTCGCGCAGACGGCACTGAATGCCAAACACCGTCAAACCCAAGATCACAACGCTAGCGAGGGGCAATTGCCAACGCAGGCGATCTAAGGTTTGGGAGGCTGCTCCCAAGCGCTGATCAAAAACCGCCAGTTCAATTTCAATCAACTTGTGATGGGCATCTCGAAAAAGCTCGAAGGAGCCGTTGAGTTGGTTGGTTTGGTAGCCGGTGGTGAGGGCGATCGCCGCTGCCGTTTGGCCTTGCTGATCGAGTCGATTGATGTGTTCGTATTGCTGTCGGTAGGTGTATAGCGCATTGGCTGCTTTCGCAACTAGTGCGGCTTCTTCGGGTTGTTGAAGCGTATCGGCGACCGCCATGAGCAAGCCGCCTGAGCGCGATGGAGGCTTCAATGCTTTTCCGGGGAGCTGTGGGGTCACCGAATACCGAACAATTTGGTTTAACTTCAGCTGAAATGAGGTGTCGTACTCCAGGGTTCGAGTTGGGTCGAGCAGTGCTCGGTTGACGTCGGCATGGGCGCTGTAGGCCAGGGTACGAATGGTGCGAAGATCAACTAAGGCCCCAAAGGTTTCGGTCTTCGATTGGGTCAGTTGAGCCGCGCTGGTGTCGAGCGATCGCAACACATCACTGCCCAGACCCAACGTTAAAACCATTGCGCCCACCAGGGCTGGGTTCAAGGTACGGCGGGTGCGCTGGCTCAAAAACCACTGCACCGCAACCAAATATCCCAACAGCCCCAGCCCGCCCAACACCAACCCAAAGCGGCTGGCTTCCATCTGGGCTTGTTGCTGGTGTTCGGCGCGAGCTTGTTGCTCGGCTTTGACTTGGCCGAGGGCTCGAACGGCAGGAAATAGTCGTTGATCGAGCAACTGAGTCGAGTCTTGATAGGCTTGGAACGCTTCGGCGGCTCTGCCCTGACCATGCCAAACGCGGGCTCGCTCGATCGCCATCAGATAGTCCCCTAGGCCTAGCTGGAGCGTGGTGATCGGGCGCAGCTCCCGGTTGCCGTAGGAGAGATTGTGGGCAATTTGTATCCAGTAGTTGGCCAGTTTTTTCTGGCGATCGTCTGCTTCTTGGCGAGCTTCGAGCTGCTCGCCCGGTGGCAACAAGAGTTCATTGGCCACACTGGCATCTAAGCCTGCAAGACTATCTTGAATTCGCAGTGTCGTTAGGGTTGCAGGAGCCGTATCCTGGGCAAACAGCTCTAGGGCGGCACGCTGGCTTTGTAGGGCGCTCAATCCCAGGCCTAGGGACAAGGCTAAGCTTCCACCGATGGCCCCGAGGGCTAGGTTGAGCCACTGGGGTGTGGAGAGGAAGATCGCTGGAAATCGGGTCGGGTTTGGAGTGACCCCAGGTTTTTGAGCGCTATCTCGGTCAGAGCGGTTGCTGTCGAAACTGTGAGATTCGGGGCAAGTGGCATCGGTCGGGAGCGCACAGGCGTTGATGTCATGACAATTACCGTAAGGGTGAGCTACCGAAGGGTGAGCGTGAGGCGAGTCCAGTGGCCGAGGGTGAGACTATCGCCGCTTTGCAGGGGATAGTCTTGGAGGGGGGTCAGGCCTTGGCCGTTGAGGAGCGTGCCGTTAGAGGAGCCCAAGTCTCGCAGCGAGAGGGCTTGATTGGGCTGAAGCCTCAAGATGGCGTGGCGCTGGGAACGGCGTTGTCGAAGTCGAGGGCGATGTCGGGATAGATGGCTTGGGTCTGGCTCGTGCGCCCAATCAGGAACGGGCGATCGCCCTCAGGCCGTACCAACAGCAACACCGGCTCCACGCTAAGTTCGGGCGGGGCTGGAGAAATCGCGACGTCCCACAGGCTTGGGTCAAGGGTGATGGCGATCGCCCAACCCTCCGCCTGGGTTGCTTCGCGTTCCACGGGGCCAGGTTCGGGCTCCGTTATTGCCAATTCAGTTATTGCCGATTCAGCTCCCGTTGCTTCAGCCACTGGCAACTCAATTCCCATTGATTGAAGCCCTGTCGCTCCATTCGTTAACCCAGTTTCAGAAGAGACTCCCAAGGTAAAATTGTAGCCACAACCCTCACAAAAACTGCCCCAGTCCATCTGATGCTGCCCGCCACAATCTGGACAGACTCGATTGGCAGAATCCCTTGCGTTTTCTTGATCGCCGGTGTTAGCGCGGGTGTGAGCACTGACGTTTGGGTTGCCAGCGCCAGATGCCGGTTTAAGGGTTGGATCAGGGCTTGGATCAGGGCTTGAATCAGGGGCGATCGCAATCTTGAGACCGCATTCCGAGCAAAAGTCGGCTTCGGTCGAGGCATGGCCTTGGGAACACAGCCAGCTCGCGGGCGGAGATGAATCGTGAGCAGAGATCACTGAGGAGGACATGGCAACTTTGAGGGTGAAACGTTAGGATTTGCCAGGACTGCTGAGTTGAATGCGCTGGGTTTTGGTCGATCGCGTTTCGAGGGCCATGGCGTCGGCCTTGGCGATATCGCGGCGAAGTTTGACCGTACCGCTGGCGGCGTCCTCGACTTCGACAATTTGGCGGAGCAATTTGGCGGTGGCTTCGTTACCCGAGGCTTGGGCGAGCTGGACAGCACGGCCCAGTTTGGCAGTAGCGGCTTCGAGATTGCCGCGCTCGCGCGCTTCCAACCCCTGCTGGATTGAGTCTGCGAGTTCTGCCTGGCCGGTGGCATTAGCTACATGCCGGTCAATTTTTGTCGATCGCGCTTCGTCATCTGTCCAAATGGCTAGAACCTTAGCTTCGGCAATCTTGGTCTCTACCCCATCTTCAATGCTGACCAAACTGGCCCTTCCCGCCAACATTTCATCGCCCACTTTGCCGGGTTGAACTCGCAAACAAAAGTGATAGTCGCGGGACTCGCAACTGCTCCAGGCTCCCGTGGGATAGTCGCGGGATTGGGGGGTTAGGCTCAGGGCTTTGTCGGTGAGGTCAACGATTTCGGGGCTCACCTGTTTGCAATACACCACCTCTGTACTGCTCGGTGTCCAAAGCCGTAGCTTAATTTCCCGAATCGTTTGACGAGCTGCCTGGCCCAAAATCGCCTGGAAATCGGCGACCATTTGTGCGGGCTCTGGAATGATGTCGGTGCTACCGAGGAGTGCCGTTGCGATCGCCTTCAGTTCCTTCACATGCCAGCCTGTGCCAACCCCACGACAGTGGCACTGGAACTGGCCCTCGCACTGCTTTAGAACTTGTGCCAAGGCAGCCTCATCGGAGGAATCATTTTGTCCGTCGGTGAGGAGCAAGGCCTGGGCAATGGCCTGGGGTTGTTTGGTAAACTCTTGTTGGGAAGCCGCGAGCCAGCTGGAAATCACAGTGCCGCCCTGGGCTGTGATGGTGCGAATGTGGGCGATCGCACTCGCCTTCCCCGCCTCGGAAGCCGGGGTTGTGGGCACCAAAACCTTGCCATCATCGGAACCCAAAATCACAAAAAACGATGCGCGGGGTGGTAGTAGTTCGATCGCCTGGGTCATGGCCTGACGCGCCGCCAGAATCTTGGCCCCGCCCATAGAGCCCGACACATCACAGATCAGTCCAAACAGCAGGGGCGCTTCGCTGGCTGGCCCTGGGTGCTCCACGGCCTCACCGCTGCTGGTGACGGTCATGATCGCGTGAACCTCCTCGCCCTGTTCTGGGAGATAGGGGTTTTGGAAAACCTCGGCGGA
Organism: Synechococcales cyanobacterium CRU_2_2; assembly: GCA_012034805.1. Lineage (GTDB taxonomy): Bacteria > Cyanobacteriota > Cyanobacteriia > PCC-9006 > JAAUQQ01 > JAAUOP01. Next base: position 50,300 of record JAAUOP010000014.1, read on the forward strand.
AAATGTAGTTTGAGTCATGGTGATTTTTGAGTCATGGTGATTTTTGAGTCATGCTGATTGATGAGTGATGCGCAGGAGCACGGCACTGATGTTGTCGTGGCCGCCTTGGCTGCGGGCAAAGTCGATCAGTCGTTGGGTCAAGATCGCGGTGTCTGGCTCTGGAGCCCAGGCGCAATCCCTTGCCCCATCTGCATCCAGATCTGCAGCCGCAGCCGCAGCTTCAGGTGGATGCAGGATCTGCCAAAGCTGTTCTGGTTCTGGCGCATAGTTCCAAAGCCCGTCGCTACAGAGCAGCACATAACCCGAGTCCAGCAGTTCGCGGCAAACAAACTGGGGTGGGTATTGGTGCAAGTCCGCATCGGCTCCGAGCCACCGCGTGAGACGATGGGCCGCGTCGCTATGGTCCTGGGTCAGCTGACAGCTGCCCTGGGCCGCCAGCCAATAGGCACGACTGTCGCCGAGCCAGCCGACAGCCAGTTGGCGATCGCGAATCACTGCCACCACGACCGTGGTTGCTGGAGCATTTGCTTCCCCTTGGGCTAGGTGGGCCACGGCTTGCTGGGCCTGATCGAGCGATCGCCCCAAGCAGCCTACCAGGAGGCTATCGAGGGTTTGGGGCAACATTATCTGTGCCTGGAACTGTTTCTGAAGCGGGTCTTGAAAAGATGCTTGCAAAGACGCTTGCAAAGATTCACCCACCGTTGCCGCTGCCAGCTGCGCGGCCTGTTCGGCGCGGGCCGAGCTACCAATGCCATCGCAAACCACGAGGCCCCAGGATTCCGGTTGGGTGTCAGGCCAAGCCAGGATGGCGATCGCATCTTGATTGAGATAACGCTGCAAGCCGCGATCGCTCAGACCGGCACAGTCCAAAGAAAGTTGTAGCTGCAGCGGTTCGTCGCCCTGGGGGGAGCGTAAACCACACTGCTGGCAAAACCCCTCGGTGTCGAGGGCGAGGGCACCGCAATGGGTGCAAGCTGTCGGGGAAGGCGAGGGGCAGGGAGTGCCACAGGTTTCGCAAAAGCGATCGCCCGCCAGCAATCCTGAGTTGCAGTGGCTACATTGATCGCTTGAAATCTGCAGAGTTTGCATGGAAAAGGGGCCGCGAAGGTGGGCGTTGCTGATTTCAGGGATGTTTGTCGTAGTGACGAACCGCTGTTCGTCCGGCTTTTGCAAAGTCCGAGAGCTAAAAAAATGAGAGCTGAAAACGCTCACCTCACACCCAAGTTCGAGGTCGTACCTGATTGGCCTGATCGACTAACCAAACTCGCTCTAGACCTTGGCTAAACTGAGCGAGACCGCGCAAACTCTCCTCCAGGCCGCAGCGTAAATCCCGAACCGTGAGGGGGCAGGGCTGGAGAAAGTTGAGTGTCAGGGAGGGGGTGGCTGTCAGTTGCTGAGTTTCTAGCCAATGGAGCGCCGTATGCAGCAATAGATAGCGTTGCCGCAGGGCCTCCTGGGGCGGGAGTGCCAGACTGGCCAGGATTTGGTCGGCGGCCTGCAGCTCGACCGGCGTGGGGGGCTGGGGGCCAACCTGGAGATGAACTTGCACCAGGTCAAGGCGCGATCGCCCATACAAAGTCGAAGCCGCAGGAATCGACTGGAGTGCCGCCACCGCCTCGGGCCGCTGGCCCCGCACCAAGGCACAGCGCGCCAGGCCAAAGGCTGCGGAGCTGACACTCCCATCCGTTTGCAGCACCCGAAAATAAAGCGATTGGGCTCGCTCCCAGTCTTGGCGTAGCTCCGCCGTCTGGGCCATGGCCAACCGAGGGGCCAGTTCTCCGGGCAGCGCCGCGTAGACTGACTCAAAATTTTTCTGGGCATCGGCAAAACGCCCCTGCCCTAGACGAAGTTTTCCCTGCAACCAATGCGATCGCCATGCCGCCACCTCCTGCTGAGGCAGTCCAGATAAATCTCGATCCGCTTGGTCCCATTCTGCGATCGCGATCAAGGCTTGAATGCGTTGGAACTTAGGCCCAAGCGCCTGGGGAAATTGCTGCAGCAACGGCTGCAGTACCTGGAGTTGGGTCTGGGGATCGCCTAGGGTAAGAAGTGGTAGCATCAGGCCATAGGCCGGATCTTCGGGGTCTGCCAGGAGCGGGGGTAAATGGCCCAAATCTGCCGAGCTCAAATCTGCCGAGCTCAAATCTGCCGAGCTCAAATCTGCCGGGCTCAAATCGACGGGGGCCAAAAACGTATCCCCCCCAAAGTAGCGACTCTGGCTGGGAATGCTTCGCCCCGTCTCCAGGGCCACGACCTCCCGCAAGACCCCTGCGAGTTGCTCAGCCATCTCATCTGCCGACTGAAAGCGATTCTCGGGCTGGGGGGCCGTAGCCTTGCAGAGCCAGCGATAGAGTGACTCCCACTGGGCAAACAGCGGCACTTGGTCGGGGCCGGGCAATTGATAGCGATGGGTCTCCGAAAATTCTGGCACGGTTGCGACCAAAACTGCTAGGGTACGCCCCACCGTAAACAAATCCGATGCCACCGTTGGCCCGGCCCCGGCCTCCGGTGCGCTGTAGCCAACGGTGCCGTAGATGTCACCGAGGGGATCGTCGAGGCGACGCACTGCACCCATGTCGATCAGCCTGACACTTTGGCCTTCGAGCATGAGGTTGTCTGGTTTGAAGTCACAATAGACCAGCCCCTGGTCGTGAAGATAGCCAAAGGCTCCGAGGATGCCGTGGATGTAGGCGATCGCCTCCGCCACTGGCAGCGGCCCCCGCTCCCGCCGCAATTGTCGCAGGGTTTGCCCTGCAACATACTCCATCACAATAAAGCCTTCGCTCTGGCCGGTCAGCGGGTTTTCGTGGGTGACAAAGTTATAGACTCCGACAATATTAGGATGCTTGACCGCCGCCAGAAATTGCCGCTCTGCGAGGGCCACTGCCGCACTGGAGTCATCGGCGGTGTTGAGTAATCCCTTGAGCACCACGTAGCGGGAGAGAACGCGATCGAAACCCAGATAAATCCAGCCCAGCCCCCCGTAGGCGATCGCGCCCTTCACGTCATATTGTTGGGCGACCATGTCCCCTGCTTTCAGGCTGGGTACAAAGGAGTAGGGGCGACCGCAGCGACCACAAAAGCCTTGATCTCGGCGCACCGGGTGGTCACAACTGCCGCAGAAGCGTTTGTTGGCGGGGACGCTGGGATCTTCGAGCAGCAAGGCTTCGGGATCTGTCGCAGGCAGGGGAGGCAGGGAGACCAAGCCCAGGCCCAGGCCGCTGCGGGCAGTGCGATGGCTGTTGAGCGTCTGGCTGTTGAGCGTCTGGCTGTTGAGCCTGCGGCTGGCATGAGTCTGGCTGGTGTGAGTCTGAACTGCGCTCAAATTGGGCTGATGTGCCATGCCACAGAGGTTGCAGTAATCGTCTTCGAGGGTTCCCGTACATTGGGGCTGCTGACAGCGATCGCCATTCATCGGTTGGGAGGCTCCAGGGCAAATAAGCTATGGGCTTATCGCACCATCCGCACCAGATTATTCAAACACCAGGGCTAATAACAAAGCCGCCCATGCAGGTCGGGGCGGCTTCTAGCTTGTAATTTATTTCAATTGTCCTGAAGCCAACAGACTCGCTCCACTAGCCGTCAGAGCGTAGCTCTTCCCCACGCTCTGACGGGAACCTCCAGGCTACAGGGAAAAGTAGTGAGCTTATTACCCTTCGCCGCCTTCGCCGCCTTCGCCGCCTTCGCTGCTTTCCTCAGTTGCAGGAGCGGTGGGGCTAGCAGACGTACCGGTTGCTGGAGCCGCTTTGGTATCTGCGGGTGTTTCGACAGCAGCAGGCGCTGCTTCCTCACTGGCCGCAGGGGTTTCCGGTGTATCGGCTGTCCCACCACAAGCGGTTACACTGGCAGCTAAACCTAGAGCCAAAAAGAGTTCAACGGGCTTGAGTTTCATGATTACGGACTCACACCAAAAAATAGTACTTTTGTCGGTATGAATATACAGTAGACGGCAATTTATTGCAATCGCTCAAAAATTCGGATTGGAACATCACAAAAATTACTTCCAGCCCACGCGGTTCATGATTTCGATTGCCTGGGCATTGTTCTGACCATAGGCTGAAACATTCACCGGAGAGGCGTCAAACTTGCCAAATTTCTCCAGCACAGGGTCTAATGGGATGCCTTTAACAACTGGGTATTCGGTGTTGCCTTCCGCAAAGAAGGCTTGCCCGGTAGGACTGGCCAAGAACTCTAGAAACTTGACAGAATTTTCTGGATGGGGAGCTTTCACAAGAACACCAGCACCACCAATATTCACATGGGTTGGCTGGGGAAAGTAGGCAGATACCTTAGAAGAAATAGCCTGGTCTTTAGGATCTTTTGACTTGAGTAGGCGCGCAAAGTAGTAGTGATTGACAATTGCAAGCGCACAGCTTCCTTCGGCGACAGCCTGAATTTGTGGAACATCTCCACCCTCGGGCTGTCGTGCAAAATTATCGACCAAGGCCTTGGCCCAAGCTTCGGTTTTTTCGGCCCCATTTTTTTCGATCATCCAGGCGACTAAAGACTGGTTGTAGATGCTATTGGAGCTGCGCACACAGATTCGACCTTTCCATTTTGGGCTGGCGAGATCCTCGTAAGTCGAGAGTTCTTGCACCTGAACCTGCTCGGGGTTGTAGACGAAGATGCGGGCGCGCTTGGAGAGGCCAAACCAAAGTCCCTCGGGGTGGCGAAGATTGGCTGGAATCTCGGCTTCGAGGCGTTTGGACTGGACGGGTTTGAAGAGACCGTCTTTTTCGGCCCGCCAAAGACGGCCTGCATCCACGGTGAGAAAAATATCAGCAGGACTGCGATCGCCCTCACTTTTGATCCGCTCCAACAGCTCGCTGTCCTTGCCCTCAATCACATTGACTTTCACCCCCGACTGGGCTGTAAAGTCGGCGTAGAGCTGGTTGTCAGTGTTGTAATGGCGGGCCGAATAGACATTGACCACACCCGCACCGCCCTCTGGCCCACCCTCTGGCCCACCCTCTGACCCACCCTCCGGCCCAGAACCACCTCCGGCCTGAGGAGCATCTCCACAACCCGTCAGCAGCGCCAGGAATAGCATGGCTGTGGTCAGGTTTTGGGCGACAGAGCCGAATATTCTGGAAACACAGGTCATAAAAGGTAGGCGCTAGAAGATAGTTGCGAGAAAGTCAGGAGCGGTCAGTTACTCACTCTTGAGAATTTATTCTATTTGACTTTACCGCAATCTTATCTGGTGTTGGGCGATCGCCGAAAATCGATCGATCGCCCAACACCAGCCCAGTCGGAACGTACACTAGACTTCTTGCATGAAACGAAATAGCCCCCTCATCCCCCAGCCCCTTGCTCCCAAAAGGGGTAAGGGGCTCGATTGTGCAAGAGGTCTACTAAGTCATGATAAAAATTGCCTAAGAATATTATCCTCCAGGCTTCGAGCCCCAGGCGACATTCTCTGGACTGTGTATTCTGGAGGGGGGATTAAAAACAACAGAGTAATTCCCAATAGTGCCTTGCTACCTCACCAATGCTCGCATCAACGGTTGATCGCTCAAGATCACCATCATGACTCTCACAAACACCGGCCTTGTCTTCGTCAGCGGCTCTTCCAGTATGATGGAAGCAAGTCACCCGCAGGCTGTCAGCCCGAGAATCGAACATGAATGCACCTACGATGAATGCACCTACGATGAATGCACCGATGGATGCCATGGAGTTTTTCGGCGCAGCGCCGGACAGTGGCAGTCCCAACGCACCACCCATCACCTCCCCTTTCGTCGGGCTGAAAGTGGCTCCTCCTCGATTCGGGTGAAGGCGCTTGAGGTGGACGATCCGCAGATTATCGAAATCTGCAAGATGCATGACTTTGAGCCTGCCCAGGCCATTGGGGGAGCCCATGTCACCTGGAGTGGCTCCATGGACTGGGACAAGGAAGATGAGGACCATGAAGGAAGCACCGTGTTTGCCCTAGTACCCGATGCGGATAATCCGAGGGCTGGGAGCCTGCTGCGCGAGCGAGGTTACGCCGAAATCACGCCCGTGGTTGGCCGTTACCTGCTCGACGACGAAGACGGCTTGGTGCTGACGACCGACTATGAAACCATGAGTTCGACTGAACGCTTTTGGTTCATGGGGCCAAATTTGCGCCTGCGCAGCAGTACCGTCAAGCGGTTTGGCGGCCTGAGCACCTCGTCTTTCTGTGCAGAAACGCGGCTAGAGCCCGAGGCCACTACACCGGAACCCGGAAAAACCTGGGAAGAAACAGCTCTCTACTCCAGCCTAGGCTGGTAAACGGTCTCGGATGGTTTTTCAAGCTGCGGTGTTGTGAGCTGAGCACCATCAAGAACACACCCTCGTTTGACTCGGAGAAAAATCACCCCAGGGGATGTCCAGACCCGCGCCGGCTTGGGCGAGCAAATGGCGATCGCCTCGATCCGCCAAGTATGGAATCTTACCGAAAACAGGCAAATGCGTCAGCCCCTCAACCTGGTTCGGGTTGGCCCAGTCTGGTAGATGTTCCTCCGCCTCCGGCGTCGGGCAATTGAGCACAATCCCCCGCACCACGCAGCGCGTTTGTCGGGCCAGGGCGGCATGGGCAACGAGGTCGTCCAAGCAGTGGGGAGCCACCGCCGTCACCAACAGGGTCGGCAAGCGCCAGTCCCAAGCAAGGTCGGCCAGGGTGGTTTCTGGGGTAACGGGCG
>JAAUOP010000096.1 GCA_012034805.1 Synechococcales cyanobacterium CRU_2_2
CCAACAGCCACCCGCCTCGCCGCCCTCAACCCGCCTCCAAGGCATCGCCAAAACCGATTCCCCCGCCCCGACCGATGCAGAAGTCGCCGCCATGCTGGATGAACGCAGGGTTGAGCGATATCTGTAGATGAGAATCCTGTTTGACACAAACGTTCTTCTCGATTTTGTTCTAGAGCGTAGTCCCTTTTGGGAAGAAGCCTCGACCCTGCTCACGGCTGTCGCAACAGAGCGAATTCAAGGCATCGCAACGGCAACAACGATCACTGACATTTTCTACGTCGTCCGTCGTCAAACCAAAAGCGATGACATAGCCCTCAATGCAATCCAAGATATTCTTGCCCTGCTAGACATTGCCAGAGTGGATCGCTCCACCCTTGAGCAAGCCATTGCCCTAGCGTTACCCGATTTTGAAGATGCTGTTCAATGTGCCGGTGCGATCGCAGAATTGGCCGACGCGATCGTCACCCGAGACAGCAGAGGTTTTCAAGGTTCGCCCCTGACAGTCTATAGCCCAGCCCAACTGTGCCACTACATCGCCTCCCTGCCGCCGCGATGATCTTTGGAGATAGGTTTTCATCAATCAAAAACCTAACCATGAGCTACAGCCAACCGCTCCTCTCGCAACCGCCGCAGCCTCACCACGATCGCAGGCGGATTTTCATCCTGCTCCCGCTCCGCCCGAGCACAATCATTCAGCCAAGCCGTCAAATAATCGCCCACCGCTATCGAGGAAATCTGAGAAATACCCTGCGGCGCTGGCTCGGGCGGGCACGATAAAATAAATAACCTCTCCCCCACCTTCCCCCATGACCTACCAAGACATCGTCACCCTCGAACCCGGCAAACGCAGCGGCAAACCCTGTATCCGAGGAATGCGCATCACCGTCTACGACATCCTCTCCTACCTCGCCTCCGGCATGACCTCCGCTGAAATCCTCGCCGACTTCCCCTACCTCACCCAGCAAGACATCCTCGCCTGCCTCAGCTACGCCGCCGATCGCGAACAAAAAACCCTCGCGATCGCCGCATGAAACTGCTCTTCGACCACAATCTTTCTCCCCGATTGGTAAGGCTACTCGCCGACCTCTCTCCCGACTCCCAACATGCATCACCGCATCTAGTAATGGTTGCCGACCTTGCGGTGATGAACTGCGGTGAGGCCATCTAGATTTGACACCCGACCGCTGTCTACGACGCTATACACAATCCAATGGTCGTCGCCTTCGAGGCGGGTGACCACTTGGCATTCTAGATAGGCTAAGGCTTCGTTCAAGATCGGTGAACCGTTTTCGGCAAGCTGGGTTTCGACGCCTGCAAAGCGGTCTTGTCCCGGTTTGAAACGCCGGAGAAAATGACGCATCAGGTGCTGATAGTTACCCTCTTCCAGGATATTGAGGACAAAGCGATCGCCCACATGCATCAAGGATTCGATCGCCCGATCCTTAGCCACCGCGATCGAAATTCCCAGGGGCTCCGTGCTTGCTTGGGCGACCCAAGATGCCAGCATGGCACTCGTGGCTCCCCCCTTCTTGGCAGTGATGATGTACAGACCCCCGCTGAGGCGACCGAGGGCCTTGTCCAAATCACCATCGAGGGACTTCATTTTTTGAATCGCGGCATCCTTCGACAGCGCTTGGCCCAAATCCGTTCCTGACTCATCGCAGAGCTGGTAGATTGCCTCCCGAGGGGCGTCTTTGACTTCGATGGGTGGGAAGGCTTCCTTGAGGCCCGCCTCTTGTAGCGTCATGCGCACGGGGTAAACCGATTCGTCTTCGCCGCCGCCAGTTTCGAACAGGCCAAAGGCTTGCTTTTTGCCTGCCGAGGCAAAATCGTGCTGAGGGAGGCTTGGGTAATGTCCTTGAGCGATCGCGGTGGCATACCAATCACAATCCCTGCGGCCAATTCGGTCAACACCCGTACCTCGGTCAGCTCCGAGACCCGCAGATCCATCGTCTCAACCACCACACCGGTTTTCGTGATGCCTTGGGTGATGGCTTTGGCGAGGCGATCGCTATCCCCATAATCCGACACATAAAACAGCGCCACCGTTTTCTCGGCCTTGGCCTTGGTGCTGCTCCAGGTGGCGTAGCGACCGACCAATTCTGCGAGGTGGTGCCGAATCAGCGGCCCGTGCCCCGTGGCGATTTGCTTCACCGGCGGTAACTGATCGACCCGCTTGAGCGCAGACAATACCGATCGAGCATTGGGCTCCATCAAGCACTTGTAGTAGATCAAATAATCTTCGCTGATCAACCCCAGGTCTTCGTCGTAGGTACAGTCATCGCAAAAATGCATCCCGAAGGCGTCGCAGGTGTAGAGAATCTGCGTTTTATGGTCGTAGGTAAAAATCGTATCGGGCCAGTGGAGGTTGGGTGCGGAGACAAATTCCAGTTCATGGCCGTTGCCCAGATCGAGCCTTTCGCCACTTTTGACCACTTGCTTAGGGTAGGGACGATGAACCAAATCATCCAAAAATTGAAGCGCCACCTTGGCCCCAACGACCACGATATTCGGGTTGAGCGCCAGAATATCGGCCACTAGGCCACTGTGATCCGGCTCGGTGTGGCTGATTATCAGGTAGTCAATCTGGGCGAGGTCAATCTCGCCCTGGAGCGCATCGAGGTAGACCTGTCGAAACTTGGCGTGGGAGGTGTCGATCAGGGCAGTTTTTTCGCCACGAATCAGAAACGAATTGTAGGTGGTGCCGTTTTTGAGCGCAAATTCGATGTCGAAGCGATCGCGATCCCAGTCCAGCGATCGCATCACCGTGGTGTTGTCCGCAATCTCAGCAATATCCAGGGTCAGGCGCATCGTCTGCTGGGTGGGTTTGGGCTTCGCGACAACCATGTTTTCCTACCTTACAAAGAGTTAGATGAGTACAAAGACTTACCCTTTACCTTTCTTTATATTGACTCATCTTGTCAAAATTTGGCAGCTTGGGCCCTTAGGAACTTCTTATCGCTAGGATTGCTAGGATTGGGCCAGCATGGATGTAACGATAGACATAACGCAGGCAGGATAAACCATGGTCGATCAGTGCACAGAGATTGGCATCTGGCTCGGTTTGATCGTAGGTAACTCCCGCCTGCACTGGGCACGGTTTCAGGGCGATAGATTAGTTTCAGCCTGGGATACTGAGCACCTGCAGCGACCGACGCCCAAGCCTGAAGCTGTGCCTCTCCTCTTTGCATCTGTGGTTCCGGCGCAAACTCGCCTCATTCGCGCCTTGGCGTCCACCCACGAAATTACCCTTGCCGATATTCCCATTGGCCAGCTCTATCCGACCCTGGGTATCGATCGCGCCCTAGCCCTGCTCGGCGCGGGCCAACGCTACGGCTGGCCGGTTCTGGTGATTGATGGCGGCACGGCGCTCACCCTCACCGGAGCCGATGGCCAGGGCAATCTGGTGGGCGGCGCGATTTTGCCGGGGATTCAGCTCCAGTTGGAGAGCCTGGCCCAAGGAACCGCTGCTTTGCCGTACCTGAGGAGCTGCTCAGATCCCAACAGTCCCGATCAAAATGGTTCAGATCAAAACAGCCTACTGCCGCAGCGGTGGGCGAGGACCACGGAGGGGGCGATCGCCAGCGGTGTCCTCCATGGACTGACAGACACCCTACAAGCCTACATTCAAGACTGGAAACAGCAATTCCCCGACAGCCCCATCCTGCTTACTGGGGGAGCTGCGGGGCAACTTGCAGCAATCCTGCCGCCGTTGCCGGTCGAAGCTTGCTTGGCAGCTTGGGGGGTACGGACGGTTTGGCGATCGCAGCAGGCCTCGTCGGTACGCTCTGATCCACCGCCACCGCCCTCAGCCTGGATGCCAGCGGATAGCTCACCTCAGCATCCATAAAGGAATGGATTCGGCCAACCAGCATCTGCTCCTGCTGTTCTTCTGACCCAGCGGGAAGTCGTCCGACCTCCGCTTCGTAGCACAGACCTGCAAAGCGCTCCGCCAGGACTCTCTGGCGCTGGCTGGCACTCTCTCGCCCCAGAATCAGCGTTGGAACCAACAGCTGATGCAGCGATTGATCCAGAAAATCTCGATTCATCTCCTGAAGCGGTCTGGCATAGGTCAATCTGCCTGAAATGGGAGACGCAATGATTTGCCGTCGCATGTCCAGCAGCATCTTGATCCGACTGAGCGGGCCAGGTATTCCCCCCAGGGGCGCGATTGTTTCTAGCAAACCCGCCCAAAGCGACGTTTGCATAATCAAGCGTCTACCCCAATTGCACATCCACGCCTGATCCGGGGTGCTAACGCCCTCCGGCTCGAGCAGCATCAGACGATGAACCGCGTAGGGAAAGCGCAATGCATACCCCGCTGCGACCCATCCCCCTAACCCGTGACCCACCAAGGAAACGCGTTTTAGATTGAGCGCATCTAGGTACTGGGAAAATGCCTCGACCAAGGTTGCCACCGTCACAGGCTGATTTTCCCAGAGTGTCGAGTCACCAAAGCCAGGTAAATCGGGAATGTAGCAGCGATAGGACTGAGCCAGCTCAGCAACCAGCCCCTGCCACTCCTTGCCATCACTCCAACCGCCGTGCAGCAGCACCAGCGCCGGGCCACTGCCGACCTCTCGCCAATAGATTCTTCCTTGCTCAACCGTTAGGCGAGACCGATATCCAATAGTTGCCATGGAACCCCTACTCCTCATCCGCCAACATCGCCTTTGCTAACATCGACTTCGCTAACATCGTTGACGTCGGTCAGGCCAGTTCTGGCTGTGACCGACTCGAACTCAACCTTGACCAGCACTTCAGTCTGACTTGAATTGAGTCTGCTCAAACCTGACGGGCAGTATCCTCAGCTGAACCGACCAAACCGGATCCGCTCAGGATGTCGTTAAGCCAGGGTGGTCGCAGCTGAAAAATAATCTTTCAGCTGCTGGCAATGGTCGTGAGCAAGGGCATCCATCGGAATGTCTGTCTTGGAAAACGCGCGTACTGCCTCGATTTCCAGGAAATCTTCGACGGCTGGCGTTCCGGTTACCCGAACCTCTACGGCAATACACACCGAGTGAATTCGGGGATCCCGCTGAGGGGAGGAATACACTCCCACCAGGCGGCCCATTTCACAGACCTGTAGACCGGTCTCCTCCTTGAGCTCTCGGGCGATCGCCTGGCTCAGGTCTTCCCCCCAATCTACCAAGCCCCCTGGCAAAGACCACAAACCATTGTCCTTGCGTTTCACGAGCACAATCTGACCATCAGCGGTAACAGGAATGACGCTAGTGCCAACCAAGGGACGACGAAATAGTAATCCCAGAATCGCACTCACAATTCGCAGCCATTGCCGAGGGTCTAAAAAGATCAGAGCCTAGTCCTCCAAATCTTGCAGAATCTGTGATGCATGGTCTGCGGGTTTAACCTTGAGGTAAATTCGCTCCAGCCTACCATCTGGATCGATGACAAAGGTCTGACGTTTTACGCCCATAAACTCCTTGCCCATGAATTTCTTCAGGCCATAGCTTTCGTAGGCCGTTGCCACGGTGGCATCGGTGTCGCAGAGCAATGGAAAGGGGATGTCATATTTGTCTACGAATTTCTGGTGGCTCTTCGCATCATCAGTACTGACCCCGAGTACGACCATATCTTTCCCCTGAAGGTCAGCATAATGATCGCGAAAGGCGCAGGCTTCCTTGATGCAACCCGGCGTATTGTCACGGGGGTAAAAATAGAGCACAACACGCTTACCGCGCAAATCGGACAGTTTGACGATGTTTCCGGCCCCATCAGCTAGGCTGAAGTCGGGCGCTAGATCCTGAGGTTTCAAGCTCATAGTGTGTAGATGATTACCCTGATTTTTCTTTCCCTGAGTCTATAACGTAGGTCACAGGAGAGGGATCCGTCAACGTCAGTCTGGCGTGGGGTTACAGGATGTTTACGAAAGGCAAAATTACAGAAATAATCCTGATTTTTGCGTGACTCAGCTCACTGACTGAGACTGTCGAGACGTGCATTGCTGTTACTAGGGACGTGCAGGACGGCGATCGAGGCCTAACTTAATCCAGCTGATGCATTCTGATTCTGAGGCAAATAGCTTAGGGGCAGCAATGTTGCGAAGTTCGTAGGGGGAGTAATGATCATAGAAATAGCGGCCCCTGAGTTCTCCGACGATGAGCAAGTGCCCCCGATAGATGTAGCGTTGGCGAAAGGCGTCGCTGAGGCGATTGGGTATTGTTTCGGGGCGATCGCGATCTGGTGCTGCCAAATCCGCTTGGGCCAAGTCTGCTTGGGCCAGATGCTCTTGGGCAATATCTAAAATTCCTTCTAGGCTGATGCTATGGAGTTGGGCTGGGTTAATCGCCTGATGGAATGTCCCTCGATGGCCCGAGGCGCAAAGCAGGGCGTAGGAATAGATCGGGTAACCGCTGACCTGAGCATATTGAAAGGGAACGATGAGGTGGCCTCGGTCAGATTGGGCCTGTTCGTAAAGAAACGGACTTTCCATACTTATACTGAAGTACACCAACATTAGAACGTGAGCGTAGACGCGAAAGAAGCTGCGTTAAACACAGGGTCTTAAACAAGCAGAGTCTTAAACAAGCAGAGTCTTAAACAAGCAAGACCTTAAATGAATAGGGCCTTCAATAAATAGGAACTTGAACAAATACCGCGTCAAACAAACCTTGTCGGGAAAGGCCTGTGAATGAGCTAAGTATCCGCCCTACTCCCATTACCTGGCACTTGCCAGAACCAGCTTCTACAACGCCGATGGCGCTGAACGCTAGGGAGACACACTTTTGGTTTACAGACTTGGATCAGCCGGTTCAGGACGAGATGGCAGATTTTCTCTTGACGCTGCTAGATGAGCAAGAGCAGGCTAGGGCACTGAGGTTTCGACGCCCGGAGCTTACCCAGCGCTTTGTGATGGCCCATGGGCGCTTACGTCAGGTGCTGGGGCGCTATTTGGGGATAGCTCCGGCGCAGGTGCGATTCTGCTATGGCGATCGCGGCAAACCTGCCCTAGAGGCTCCCCTCGCCTCAGCTCTTCAAAGAAGCTCCGATCAGCCCTTAGCCCAGATCCGACCGCTCCAGTTCAACCTCAGTCATAGCGATCGCTATGCCTTAATTGCGGTTAGCCACTCCCCGATCGGGGTAGACCTGGAGGTCGTGAAATCATTCCCTAGTGCCTCTTCTCTAGCGCAACGCTTCTTTTCAGCCAAAGAATTTGAGGTTTTACAATTGCTTCATGATACGGAGGCAGCTACGGAGGCAGCTACGGAGGCAGATACGGAGGCAGATACGGAGGCAGCTCCGGAACCAGAAACAGCAGGCTGCTCACTGGCTCGCTCCGTTGCTTTTCTGCGCCACTGGGTCTGCAAAGAAGCCTACGTCAAAGCCACGGGCGAGGGGCTCGTCGATCAGCTGCCGCAGGTGGTCGTGGACTTTTCGGCGGGGGCAAGGTTTGAGGCACTTCCCCGCAGCCAAGGGGAAAGCCAAGGGGAATGGCAATTGTTGGAACTCACGCCCTCCTGGGAGACGGTCGCGGCTTTGGTGCTGCCTGAGGGTGTGCCTTGCCACTGTCGCTATTGGCAGTGCTGAAGTTCGAACGGCTGAAGTTCAAACGGCTAAATTGCTTAGAAGAGCAGCGGCGAAGTCTCCAGACCAATGCCCAGACGCCCTGCCAAGGCCGGCGACAACGGTAATAGAACCGTGAGCGTCAAAAATAGGGCCAGCAAGCACAGCGCGGCCCGAGCGTCGTCGGGTTCGGTCAATTCATTTTGGCTGGGGCGTTCCGGCTGGCGTTGGAGAAACAGCACCAACACCGACCAATACAGTGCGACCGGATTGGCAAGCGAAAAGATCGCCAACCCCACCAGGCTAATCAACGTTGACCTGCCAGCCAGCTTGCGGCCATAGACGGCCTGAACCATGCGGCCTCCATCGAGCTGGCCAGCAGGTACCAGGTTAAGGGCTGTGATCACGAGGCCTAGCCAGCCCACGACCACAAACGGGTGAATCTGAATCGTAGCGGCTTGCAGGGTGTCGCCCAAAATGGTTCTGGCCAGCGTGCCGACGAGCATCGACCCCTGAAGAATTTCTGCAGGAATCGCCAGACTGCCCGCTAGCGGGCCGGGCTGGGAAGAAAGGCCCAAGCCGAGCAGCAGAAAGAGCAGTGAGAGCACCCCACCAGCGGCAGGCCCTGCAAAGGCAATGTCGAACAAAACGCTACGATTGGGCAAAACGGACTCGATGCGAGTTAGGCCACCGAAGGAACCGAGCTGCCAGGCGGGCAACAAAAACGACGGCCCGAGGCGAACATCATGACGACGGGCCATCAGCCAATGTCCGGCTTCGTGGACCACCAAAATGGCCATCAGGCTCAGGCCAATGGGCAAGGTTTCAGTCCAGCGCTCAGGCTGGGCAAAAATATCGAAATTAGATTGCAGCCCACCTCGCTCTAGGCAGGTGACGAAGGTGGCGATGAAGAGCACAGCGGCCAGCAACCATTGGCCAGTGCTCGCGGGCTTGGGTTCGTTTTGGGTCGGTAGGGCGATGACGACTGGGCGGTCTTCTGGGCCGTTGATCAGGTAGAGGCGGTAGCGATCGCCCAATCGCTGTTCCAATCTGGCTTCTAACCGCTTCAGCGTTTCTACAGGCTCCCCGCGCAAATTGCCCTTGAAGATCGCGCCTTCTTGGTAGGGAATGGTTTCCGTCGAGAAAAATGTGTCGATGCCGAAGATTTCCTGGATTGCGGCTAAGTCCTCGGCGGGAATGGGGTTGAGTTCGGCGATCGCAGTTTGAGCAGAGGATGTATTTGACGCTTGAGCCGGCGCGCCCGTCTTGTCTTCATTCTGGGCAGCCTGCTCTGTTGCCGAATTTTCGAGTAGGCGCTCCAATCGCTGGCGAATCAGCTCATTTTGGCCCAGGGTGCGCATCTGACGACCCACATAGATGTAGGCCGCCGTCGCCAGGACAAACAACAACAGCACTGCCACAAAATTGAGATAAATGCCGAAGGAAAACAGGGCAAAGAACAACAGCCAGGGAGCCATCAGCAACACCGACTGCAGCCAGGCCAAAATGCCAAGCTTGCCGTAGGCCCGCCCACGAACGTAGCCCCAGGCGATCGCCCCCAGGGCAACCAAGCTAATCAAAAGCGTTGTCGCATTTCCCGCCACCATATTTTCTGCCACCATATCTGTGCCGCCGTAGTGAAATCTGAACTCTAGAAGAAAATTCTGTCAGGCGTTCGGCAAGGGCATTCCCGTCGTGGCTTTGCCCGAGGCGACTGCCGGGAGATTGGCGGCGGCTAGGGCAGCGCGCAAAATCCCTTGGTGCTGGGCCAAGAGGGCTTGGCAATCCGCCTTCTCACGACCGCTCCAATGCATCATCAAGGCCAGTTTGACGGAGCGATCGCTCGCCTCCAGCAATTGCGCTGCCTCCGCCCGACTCAAATCGGCCAAATCACCCAAAATGCGCAGTGCCCGATCCTCGAGCTTCGAATTGGTCACCGCCACGTCCACCATGCGATTGCCATAGACCTTTCCCAGGCGCACCATCACGCCCGTAGACAAAATATTCAGCGCCAATTTCGTCGCCGTGCCCGCCTTCAGACGGGTTGACCCCGCCAGCACCTCCGGCCCCACCATTAGACGAATGTCCACATCCACCGCCGCGCTCACCTGCTCTGCAGGCACACAGGCCATAAAAACTGTCTTGGCTCCCCGCTCCCGTGCGGCTTTGAGGGCACCATGGACATAGGGCGTCGTCCCACCCGCCGTAATGCCCACCACCACGTCGTTTGGGCCAATACCATGCTCAACCATGGCGGCGGCTCCATCCTGGGGCAAATCCTCTAAGCCTTCCGAACTCTTGAGCAGGGCTGCTGCCCCCCCCGCCAGAATGCCCTGAACCAGTTCCGGCGGCGTACAAAACGTCGGTGGACATTCCGCCGCGTCCAAAACGCCTAGGCGTCCGCTTGTGCCAGCGCCAATATAGAACAGACGCCCGCCCGCCCGCAGGGCCTCAGCAGTGAGGTCAATGGCCTCTGCCAGGGAAGCCTTGGCTTGGGCGATCGCCCGCACCGTCTTCGTATCTTCCTGGTGAAAAATTTCAACGATTTCTAACGCCGAGCACTGATCCAAATGCTGACTAACTGGATTGCTTTGCTCTGTCAACAGATACCCCCGATTGACAGGACTCACAGCAATCCCTCCAACCGACGACGAATCGAATCCAATTCATCCGCCGGGAACTCCGTCGGATTTGCCTCCGCTGGACGAGGGCCATCAAGGTCAGCCCGAGGCTGTGGCTCTTGACCGTCTGTCCAGCCCGTCTGCTCCAAATTGCGCTGAGGCGGTGCAATCATCAGCCGATCGAACTCATCTTCAGGCACAAACCCTTTGGGCACGAGCCGACATTCATAGTTGGCACTGCCGCAAAACTCTTCCACTTCCTCGCGTTCGATTGGCTCCACAGTCGGCGTCATAAAATCCTGCGCTTCGAGCAGCAGCGAATAGCGAGTCGCATCGTCTTCTTCCTCAAACATCAAAACAATATTTTGCTCACCCACATTGAGCGTGTGAATCCCCTCATTTTCGGTTCCCGAATTGAACAGCAACACAAACACTTGCATGACGCCTCCTACCCTTGGGCAAACGCAGGGTGATTCATCAAAGCATCCATGACCCGCACGCCCCGCAGTTGATTAAACAAGGGCAGATGACCCCGAGGGGCTGACAAATCCCAAGTAAAACCCTCCGGATAACGCGTCCATTTGTTGCCCTCTTTCCAGCCAATTTTAGGCCACAATTGCTCCCATCTTTGGTCAACGCCCAACCACAGCTCGCGCTGTACCGAGAACCCAAAGTTTCCTCCCGAGTAAACCTGCCAGAGCAAATCGAGGGTCTTCAGATCGGCGACGGGGAACTGGGGCACGTCGGAAAAGTAAACCCATTTACGTTTCTCGGCGACCGGACCTGCCAGTTCGCACAGCTTGAGATTGGTGAGGCGATCGGCACCCAAATAATCTTCTGCCAACAACATGGCCTGGAGATCGGTGTAGTCGATACCTCGCTCTGAGACGAGCGGCACGACGCCTTGGGGAAAATGCTCGTGCAGAAAGGCGCAAACTTGAGAAGAATTTTGAGCTAGACTCTCGGCTGAATTCTCGTCCGAACCCTGAGCTGAACCCCTGAGTGCCCGCTCGATGCTACCGGAAAGCCATGTGATTGTCCCTTGAGACTCTGCCAGTAAGGTCTCTTGAAGAATTCTCCACCCTGGCTCGCCCTGGACTAAAAGGGTTTGTAGGGCCAGCTTCCGCGTTTTGGCAAAGCGAGAACCCAACTGCTCACGCAGCCGGACTGCATTTTCTGGGGTCAAGCTTTCCTGGGCGGGAGTTGCAGGGGACTGAGTCATCAGTAAAACGATAGGAAGAACCAGCAGGAACGCGCGGCCCTTAGGGCTCGGCGTCTTTCATCATAGCGTCTTAATTCGCCTGGGTTACGTCATTCGCTTGGGCTACGTTGCTTCGCCTACGGCTGCAGAGGTTGGTGGCTGATAGCCGTTCTCGTAGGCGTAGCGCACCAGCTGGGCTCGGTTATCGAGGGTGAGTTTACTCAGAATATTGCTCAGATGGGTTTGGACAGTGCGGGGGCTGATAAAGAGGCGATCGCCAATCTGCCGGTTCGTATGCCCCTGAACCACCTCCCAAAACACCTTCTCCTCAGCAGGAGTCAAGGGCAAAGGACCCGGATCGGCCACCGTTCCCACCATAGACAGATTTTTTCCATTAGGCGCTGAATCTCAGCATGAATGCGGCGAGATCGCTCCAACTGGCCCTCAATTTTGGCAAGCAGCTCTCGGGGCTCAAAGGGCTTGATCAGATAATCATCTGCCCCCATCGAATGCCCTTGAATGCGATCTTCCACATCGCTCCGGCTGGACAGAAAAATGAAGGGGACGAGCTGCCCTTCCGGAGCACCCCGCAGCTGGCGGCAAAATTCAAAGCCATCCATGCCCGGCATGATGATATCTGAGACCACGAGGTCGGGAGTTTTTGAGCGAAACTTTTCTAACCCCTCTTCACCAGAACCAGCGTCATTCACGGTGTAATGGCGATGGGTCAGATAGCGCGAAAGTGCCATCCTCAGGGTAATATCGTCGTCTACAACCAGTATTTTACTCATGGTCTAATATCTTGTTGTCGTTTAAATCCTAACAGTTGACCCATTTGGTTCGCTTACACATTGGTTCGCTTACACATTGGTTCGCTTACACATTGGTTCGCTTACACAATTTCTGCCCAGAACCTACTTCTGCCCAGAACCTACAGTGTGGCAACATCCCAACAGCTCAGTGTAAAGCCCGGTTGTCTCCCATGCGCTCTATTGTGGGAACAATCAACAAAGTTGTCCATCGGGTGTCCATCGGGGTGGTTGTCTATGGGGATGACTTGAGTCAATACGTGGGATCCGATGAGGGCTCACTTGCATGGGTGCTAAGTCGCATGGGTCCTGGCCTGTACTGAGTGCTAGTTCATCACGCTTTTGTCCTGAATCGATAGAGGAAGACTGTCGTGGATGCTGAGAAACAAAGAGTTTTAGGCTTTTTCATCGAGGGCGCACGGGAGCATCTAGATACAATCGAGCGAGGATTACTCAACCTCCAAGCGGCCCTAGCCGATCCAGAACAGGTGAATGAGCTGTTCCGGGCAGCCCACTCGGTCAAGGGTGACGCCGCAATGCTCAATCTCACCAGCATCCATAAGGTGGCTCATCGCTTAGAGGACTGTTTTAAGCTGTTGCAGGATAAGCCGATTCGAGTCGATCAACAGGTTGAGTCCTTGTTTTTGCGCGGGTTTGATTCACTCCACGAGTTGCTGGAGAAGCTGCAAGGGCCGTCGGGCTTGGCGGAAGCAGACGCTCAGCTCACGGTTCAAGAGGTTGAGCCAGTCTTTACTCAGCTGCAGGATTATTTGCTTCAGCTTTCAGGCGGTGGCGGCACGATTCCACCTCGATTTGCTGCCCAGGTGAATGCCACCTTGAAGCAAATGCTCCAACTTTTTCGCCAACCGGATGGGGACGAGGGCCGCAAGAAGTTGCAGGCCTATTGCGGTCAGCTTGCCAAGCTTGATCCAGGTGTAGAGGCTTGGCCGTTGCTGTTGCAGATGACGCAGAAGGCAATGGGCGATCGCAAAATCACCTACCGGGAGCTAGCACCGGTGGTGATCAAGGAAATTAAGGAAGCTAGCAATCTCATTGTTGCGAATCAAGGTCATGTCCTGGTGCCCTCAGCTGCGTTAAGACGCCTGGCGGGGCCGGTGGCTCCGGTCGAGGTGATTCAGCCGCCGCAGGCCGCGCCCAGCGACAAGTTGGTTTTGCCGGAGGATCCCAAGGCGATCGCTAAGCTCTTGATCGAGACCCTTGATCGCAAAAACTGGTGCAGCTCGCCCAGTTCCTCGTGCGTTATCTCAAAGGCTCTTAAGGCTATTTTTTAGAGTATTCTCTGAACGCTGTTGCCTAGGGTAACGAGTTGAGAGATGTGGACGTGGTGTGTGGGCAGAGAATTTTGTTAGGATGCAGTCGGCGATTTTGCAATTTTGACCTACCGGCTTTCTGGATGTTATGGCGATCGCATGAGTCAGACAGCTGGCTGTTGCAAGGTAGTTGGCTGTTGCAGGATGTGACGTGATCGAGGCCTTAATGTGATTCAAATTACCGCCGCCGCGCAAACCGAGATTCTTCGTCTAAGCAGACGGGCAAGTCTCACTGATCCCCAGGTTTGTCTAGGAATCAGTGCGGGTGGTTGCTGTGGGCAGATTTATACCTTGGATGTTCGGGCACGATCGCCCGAACATCCGCCGGAAGATTTCCGTCCAGAACCGTCCAGAATGGATCAATCTGCCCAAGTTTTCGTTAGCCCCAGCGCCCTGCCCTACCTAGAGCAGTTGACTTTGGACTATAGCGAAGACCTGATGGGAGGAAACTTCCGCTTTGTCAATCCCACCGCCACTCAAACCTGCAGCTGCGGTCAGTCGTTTGCCATGGGGCTTCCCCCAGTGCGGACCGTTTGATTTGAACCCGTTTGATTGCAGACAGTGGAATCTCAACTTGAGCCTGCCGGGGCTAAGTCGTCGCTCAATTCCCGAGGCCGCTCGTTGGCCCTAGCTCGTCCCTTTTAGAGATTGACAGGGGAACCCGTCATACGATACACCTAGAGATTGGAAATTTTAGCAAGAGTCAGACTGCTCCTGCTGTAGCCCGTTGCCTTCAGGCTGACGTCTTTGTCGTAAACCCTTTTCACCCTAATCCGTTTTCACCCTAACCAATGCCTACTATCCAGCAGCTCATCCGAGACGAGCGCACCTCCCTCACCAAAAAAACCAAGTCCCCGGCCTTGAAAAGCTGTCCCCAGCGCCGTGGCGTTTGCACCCGTGTCTACACAACAACGCCGAAAAAACCAAACTCTGCGTTGCGTAAGGTGGCTCGTGTTCGACTCACCTCTGGTTTTGAAGTGACTGCGTACATTCCAGGCATTGGTCACAACCTCCAAGAGCACTCTGTTGTGATGATTCGGGGCGGTCGTGTCAAGGATCTTCCAGGGGTTCGTTACCACATCATTCGTGGCACCCTAGACACCGCCGGGGTGAAGGATCGGCGTCAGAGTCGTTCTAAGTATGGCGCGAAGCGACCTAAATCTTAGTCTGAAATCTGGGTCTGACGAGAAGACCCACGGGTTAGTCTTCTCCTAGTCTCGACTGAACCGTTTAGTTTTTTCTCCTGTATGATTTGTCTCCTGCCGTAGATCTAGGCGGTATGGGTTTTCAATCACCGTTGCTTCGACTCTTAACCTTAGGAACTTTTTTGTTATGTCTCGCCGTACCCGTGCGCCCAAGCGTCCTGTCACTCCTGATCCCGTTTACGGAAGCCGTCTAGCCAGCATGATTGTTGCTCGCCTGATGAACAGCGGTAAACGCTCCGTGGCATTCGGCATTCTCTACGATGCGTTCAAAATTATTGAGGAGCGCACAGGCACTGAGCCCGTGGAAACCTTCGAAAAGGCTGTGCGTAATGCCACACCTTTGGTTGAGGTTCGAGCGCGTCGGGTGGGGGGCGCAACCTACCAGGTTCCCATGGAAGTTCGGGCCGAGCGAGGAACCGCCATGGCGCTGCGGTGGCTCGTGCAGTTCTCTCGCCAGCGCTCCGGCAAAACCATGTCGATGAAGTTGGCCAACGAGTTGATGGATGCGGCCAACGAGACCGGAAATGCGATTCGTCGCCGTGAGGAAACTCACCGTATGGCGGATGCAAACAAAGCCTTCGCTCACTACCGCTATTAGGTCTGCTGCTTTTGGGCCTGCTGCCCCAACTCAATCATCAAGTTAACCATCGAGGCAGTCATGATGATTGGGGACAGCTCTGTCACGTTGCATCCACTCGCAGTTCTAGGAGGACGCTGTGGCCCGTGAATTTCCGCTTGAGAGGGTTCGTAATATTGGCATTGCTGCGCACATTGATGCGGGTAAGACCACCACAACGGAACGGATTCTGTTCTACTCCGGCGTCGTGCACAAAATTGGTGAGGTGCATGACGGCAATGCGGTGACGGACTGGATGGAGCAAGAGCGGGAGCGGGGGATTACGATTACCGCCGCTGCCATTAGTACATCCTGGACTCGGCGTGAGGCGGCCCAGCCCACGGAGGCCGCTAGCGGTGAATTTGAGCACCGAATCAACATCATCGACACGCCGGGGCACGTGGACTTCACGATTGAAGTGGAACGGTCGATGCGGGTGCTGGATGGTGTGATTGCAGTGTTTTGCTCTGTGGGTGGGGTTCAGCCTCAGTCGGAAACGGTGTGGCGTCAGGCCGATCGCTATCGGGTGCCAAGGTTTGCGTTCATCAACAAGATGGATCGCACGGGGGCAGATTTCTATAAGGTGTATGGGCAGGTGCGCGATCGCCTCAAAGCCAATGCCGTCGCGCTCCAGCTGCCCATCGGTGCCGAAGACAACTTCCAGGGCGTTGTAGACCTAGTGCGGATGAAGGCGTACTACTACACCAACGATTTGGGCACCGACATCAAAGTCACCGAAATTCCGGACGATCTCCAAGCCAGAGCCGAAGAATTCCGCACCCTGCTAGTGGAGTCTGTGGCTGAGAGCAGCGATAGTCTGATGGAGAAATATTTAGAGGGCGACCCCCTTACCGAAGCCGAGCTGCGTCAAGGAATTCGTGCTGGTACCATTGCTGGCACCTTGGTTCCCGTGATTTGCGGCTCGGCTTTCAAAAACAAGGGTATCCAGCCCCTACTGGATGCGGTGATCGACTATTTGCCCGCCCCCGTGGATGTCCCCCCCATTCAGGGAAAGTTGTCCGATGGCCGCGAAGCCTCCCGTCACTCCGCTGACGAGGAACCCTTTGCGGCCCTTGCCTTCAAAGTCATGTCTGACCCCTATGGCCGCCTGACATTTATCCGCATGTATTCCGGCACCCTGCAAAAGGGCAGCTACGTTTACAACTCCACTAAGGACAAAAAAGAGCGTATCTCTCGCTTGATTATCCTCAAGGCAGACGAGCGCCAGGAAGTGGATGAACTTCGAGCAGGTGACCTGGGTGCGGTTTTGGGTCTGAAGGACACCTTTACCGGGGATACCCTCTGCGACGAAGCGAAACCGATTATTTTGGAATCTCTCTACGTCCCGGAGCCCGTGATCTCCGTGGCAGTGGAGCCAAAGACCAAACAAGACATGGAAAAACTTTCCAAGGCGCTCCAGTCTTTGGCCCAAGAAGATCCTACCTTCCGAGTTTCGGTTGATCCCGAAACCAATCAAACGGTGATTGCTGGCATGGGCGAATTGCACCTGGATATTCTCGTCGATCGCATGAAAAGAGAGTTCAAGGTAGAAGCGAATATCGGTGCGCCTCAGGTGGCTTATCGAGAAACCGTTCGCAAACCCAGCAAGGCGGAAGGCAAGTTCGTGCGACAGAGCGGCGGAAAAGGCCAATACGGCCACGTCGTTATTGAGCTCGAGCCGGGTGAGGCAGGCTCTGGTTTTGAGTTTGTCTCCAAAATCGTTGGTGGTTCCATTCCCAAAGAATTCATCGGGCCAGCGGAGCAGGGCATGAGAGAGACCTGCGCATCCGGCGTGCTTGCTGGTTATCCGCTAATTGATGTAAAAGTGACTTTGGTAGATGGCACTTACCACGATGTAGACTCCTCCGAAATGGCTTTTAAGATTGCGGGCTCCATGGCGGTTAAAGAAGCTGTTAAACTAGCTTCTCCGGTCATCATGGAACCCATGATGAAAGTTGAGGTGGAGGTTCCTGAGGACTATCTGGGCAGTGTCATGGGCGATTTGATTTCCCGCCGGGTCAGATCGAAGGCCAAGACGCTGAAGAAGGTCTTTCTAAGGTGACCACCAAGGTTCCCTTAGCTGAGATGTTCGGATATGCCACCGACATTCGGTCCATGACCCAAGGTCGCGGCATTTTCTCCATGGAGTTCGCCAGCTACGAGGATGTTCCGAAAAGCGTTGCGGAAACCATCATCGCGAAAAACAAAGGGAACGCATACTAGTTCAAGACAAAGGAAGAAATAGGAAATGGCACGCGAAAAGTTCCAAAGAAATAAGCCCCACGTCAACATCGGTACGATTGGCCACGTCGACCACGGGAAAACGACGCTGACGGCAGCAATTACCTCCGTGCTAGCAAAGGCTGGTAATTCGAAGGCTCGTGCTTACGATGAAATCGATGCGGCTCCCGAGGAGAAAGCTCGCGGTATTACCATCAACACCGCCCACGTGGAGTACGAAACCGAAGAGCGTCACTACGCCCACGTGGACTGCCCAGGCCACGCGGACTACGTGAAAAACATGATTACCGGTGCTGCCCAGATGGACGGCGGTATCCTGGTGGTCTCTGCGGCGGATGGCCCCATGCCCCAAACTCGTGAGCATATTCTGCTGGCGAAGCAAGTTGGCGTTCCCCACCTCTGCGTGTTCTTGAATAAGCAAGACATGGTGGACGACGATGAGCTGCTAGAACTGGTGGAACTGGAAGTCCGTGAGCTGCTCAGTTCCTACGATTTCCGGGCGATGATATTCCGATCGTTGCCGGTTCTGCGCTCAAGGCGTTGGAGGCGATCCAAGCGGGTGCGACTGGGATGAAGGGCGATAATGAGTGGGTGGACAAAATTCTTCAGCTGATGGAAGAGGTGGATGCCTACATTCCAACCCCTGAGCGTGACGTGGATAAGCCGTTCTTGATGGCAGTGGAAGACGTGTTCTCGATTACGGGTCGGGGCACCGTCGCCACGGGCCGGATTGAGCGGGGTAGCGTCAAGGTCGGTGAGACTGTTGAAATCATTGGCATTCGCGACACGAATACCACCACCGTCACCGGCGTGGAAATGTTCCAGAAGACCCTTGATTCTGGTATGGCAGGTGACAACGTCGGTCTGCTGCTACGGGGCGTTCAGAAGGAAGATATCGAGCGGGGCATGGTGCTGGCTAAGCCCAAGTCGATCACCCCACATACGAACTTCGAGTCTGAGGTGTATGTGCTCAAGAAGGAAGAGGGAGGCCGTCATACGCCGTTCTTTGCGGGCTATCGTCCTCAGTTCTATGTGCGTACGACCGATGTGACCGGCAACATCTCCGCATACACGGCGGATGATGGTACGACGGTGGAAATGGTGATGCCGGGTGACCGCATCAAGATGACGGTTGAGCTAATCTACCCGGTTGCGATCGAGCAAGGCATGCGCTTTGCAATTCGTGAAGGGGGTCGCACGATCGGGGCAGGCGTGGTTTCCAAGATTCTCAAGTAGAGTCTGAAGTCAATCTGTAGGGGCGAACTGTGTTCATCGACTGCCGTGCCAAAGCCTGCGATTCGCTTTGCTTTGGCACCCCCTGGATGCGGTTCATCCCTACTGACTATCAGTCTATGTTTGGTTCTTCGTACCTTGATTTCGTACTTTGATTTC
>JAAUOP010000238.1 GCA_012034805.1 Synechococcales cyanobacterium CRU_2_2
GGGTCAAGTTCGTGTCTTTTGAGTGCTCGGCAGCCCTGATTTTCCGAGGGATTCTGCACTTTTCATCCTCCGAGAAACTTGTCACGATGTTCAGATGTCAAGAATCAAGCAACTACAGCACCTCTATCGTCTTCCCCCGGGTTCGTCCCCGAGGCGAAGGTCCGCGACTATCTGCTCAATCCCAACCGCCGCGATCACCAACTTGAGACCATCGCGCTGGAAGTGTTGGATCATCGGCTTGGGACCGGGCAGAAAGACGGTGCCGCTCCGCAATCCCTGTTCGACGAGGACACAGGATCACGAGAGGAGGCGACGGAGGCTGCGTCGGTGCTGGCCAAGCTTGCCCCGGTCCTGACGGGACGATTGTCGGAACAGGGAAGCCTCACGCTCTTCACCGACGTTGAAATGCCGCTGGTGCCGGTGTTGACCGAGATCGAGCGGAACGGATTCTTATTGGATGTCGAAGGCCTGCACCGGCTCAGCAAAGAGTTGGAACGAGATCTCGACACGATGATCGAGATGATCGAAGGATTGGCTGGCGGCGAGTTCAACATCAATTCGCCGAAGCAGCTCGCCACGGTGCTCTTTGAGAAGCTGGGACTCAAGCCGATCAGGAAAACCAAGACCGGGTACTCGACCGATGAAGACACGCTGACGCAGCTCGCCAGGCAACACGAATTGCCCGCGCAGATTGTGAACTATCGGAGCCTCAGTAAACTCAAGTCCACCTACGTGGATGCCTTACCCCTGCTTGTGCGAGCCGATACCCAGCGCGTCCATACGGACTTTAACCAAGCCATCACCGCCACGGGTAGACTCTCTTCCTCTAACCCAAATCTTCAAAATATTCCGATTCGCACCGCCTTTAGCCGCCAGATTCGTGCTGCGTTCGTTCCAGAACCGAGCTGGGTTTTAGTGACCGCAGACTACTCTCAAATCGAACTGCGAATTTTAGCGCATCTGAGTGAAGAACTTCGCTTGGTAGATGCCTACCGTCAAAACCAAGATGTCCACACCCTCACCGCTCAGCTTTTGCTAGAGAAAGACATCATTACCCCCGAAGAACGTCGCTTTGCCAAAATTATTAACTTTGGCGTGATCTACGGGATGGGTGCCCAACGTTTTTCCCGCGAGGCAGGGGTGAGTTATGGCGAAGCCAAAACCTTTATCGAGCGCTTTTATGGACGCTATCCCAAGGTGTTTGAGTATTTGCAGCGCATGGAGCATCAGGCGATCGCCCAGGGCTACGACTTCAGCGTCAGCCCCGCCACCATCCGCAACGCCATGGGCTGGCTGGAAAAAGCGGGCCTGCTCTACCAACCCCACGTCTCAGCCGGGCGGGTGCCCTCCGATTCGGGCTACCGCATCTACGTCGATCAGCTAATCTCAGCCCCACCGCCCCAGGTCCAGGATCTGGGCCAAACCCTCAGCCAGCGCATCGGCCTGGGCAACTGGAGCACCGAAGCCCTGCTGCGGCGCACCGCCCAGATCCTCTCGACCCTCAGCGGCTACATCGCCCTGGTGACCCTGCCCCAGCAAACCGGAGCGCGGCTGAAGCATTTTCAGCTCGTGCCCATGGAAGGTGGTCGGGCCATGTTAGTGGTGGTGACCGATAACTACCAAACCCACTCCACGGTGTTCGACATTCCAGGCTGGGATCCCGAAACCATCACCCCCGCCTTGGAAGCGCAGATTCGACAGGACTTGGAGCGGGTCTCGAACTGCTTGAACCGCCAGCTCCAATCCCAGCCCTTCAGCCAGCTACACAACCTGGATTGGCAGGCGCTGGATCGCTCAGTGGAACGCTACCGCGAGGCCATCTGTTCATTCTTGATTGCCTTGGCCGATAGCTACAAGGTGCCTCAGCTGACTCAAATTTTGATGAGTGGCATTTCCGAAATTCTCCATCAGCCGGAGTTTAATGAACTAGCCCAGCTCCAAACCATTATTCATCTCCTGGAAGAAGAACAAGAGCTGCTCTGGCCGTTGATTTTTGAAACCGATGAAGCTGCCGAGCAGCGGTCTAATTCTGGGGCTCACTTGCGATCTAGCTCCCGTGCGGGCTCTAGTTCTGGCCCGCGTGCCCATCAGCGTGTCTCCGTCTACATTGGCACGGAGAATCCCCTGGAGCCGATGCAGGCCTGCACGCTGGTTTCAGCCCTCTATCACTGTGGGGATGAGCCTGTGGGCAGCGTGGGGCTGTTGGGGCCGACGCGGATGGATTATTCGGTGGCGATCGCCTCGGTCGAAGCCACCGCCGCTTATCTCTCCGAGGCCCTGCGCTAGACAATTGTTCTCAGCAATGGGGATTCAATGAAAGCAACTAGCCTGCTGCGCCAAGTCCTACACTCCTGAGCTTCGTTGAGTGATCTTGTCAGGGGCTTGCTTTGTAAAGAATCTTACTTTATAAAGACAGTAGGCGTCAGTATCGCTGCAACCATAAAGTTAAGAAGAAGTTATCTTTTGACTAAGCCTTGCCCTGTTTGATGTACGCTATCGTACAGGATACTTAGTTGACCGATTGGCCCTGTTCTGTCATGGAGCGATAGATACTTGTAGCCCTTGCAGAACGGAGGATTGATAACTTTTTAGAGAAAATCGTCAGATAGTCCTGGTGCAAGGGTTTCAAGGGTTCATCATCCTTGGGAACACAGTCCTTGGGACACAGTCTTTGGGACATAGTAATAACTCCTTGCCACGGAAAATCATTCAAGGCGAGATCAGATATGGAAGAATGGTCTGTTTTTATGGATATTGAAATTAATACCGATGGGAGCTCACCTGAGGAATCCGGATGCGAGTCCGTCAAACAGCAACTGCGACCGGCTAGACAAGACTCCCATAGCAATAATTTTCGACCGACGGTAGCAGCAGCTCAAGAGATCAGGTGGCGGCTCACACCAACGAGCTTGTGCTCGAAGCTGCTGAAAGTTTCAGCCTTTTGGGTTGTGATGAGTGCGTTGACCCAGGCATACTTGTCCCTACTGCCGAACTACCCACTCGCAGAAAGCCTCGGACGTTTTTTTTAATGTCAATGGTGAGCAAAGTTTTCCGGCAGTCTATTCAACACTGCTCTTGTTGGTGAGTGCGACTTCCCTGTTTTGGATATCCAACAACCCAATGCTCGCGACTCCTCGACAAGCTCGTTCTTGGAAACTCCTATCGGGTATTTTTTTGTATCTAAGCGTGGATGAGCTGATGTCTATCCATGAGATCTTTATTGAGCCAGTGAGGGGGGCTTTGAACGTTAGTGGTGTCTTTTACTACGCCTGGATTATACCGGCGAATCGCTTTGGTCTCGCTCTTTTTTCTGCGGTTTTCCGGTTTTGGCTAAGCCTGCTGACCCCTGTACGGCTGTTGTTTGGCCTGGCGGCTGCACTCTTCCTCGGGGGATCTATTGGCATGGAAATGGTTGGCGGCTACTACGTTTCAATTGCACAACCAGACTGGATCTACCGTCTCATTCACCATGGGGAAGAGTTCCTGGAGATGGCCGGAATCTCGGTTTTCTGTCTGCCCTGGTCCAGTTGGTCTGCATCAAAACCGGGCAATCTTCAATTCAGCCAGCTATCGCCTTTGGGATTAAAGGCGCTGATTGATGGAAACATTGAAGGCTCCTCCCTGGCCCCATAGCGTTTATGGTGCTGGCGAGAGGCAAAATGGCATGGAAGCTTCATTAGGTAAGGATTTCTTGCACCTCACCAGTTCGGGAAAGGCTATAGCTGCCGCAGATTAAGTCCATCGCCTGTACTTTTACTCAGATACCTCTGCGCGGAGAACTGGCCCAATCTGGCTGATTGGATTCTGCCTCGTTGAATTTGGCGCATTCTTAAACATCCTCCTAAGCAGCTGTGGCAAAAGATTTGCCAGCCAACCAACCCTAAAAGTCAGCCTTCACAGACCACTAGCTTTTCTTGCCAAAGCGCCGCTGCAAATCTTCGAGACTGGCGGGTTTAGTCGCTGGCTGGGCCTGGGCGGCAGATTTTTGTGACTTAGCTCCCGGTCGGGGTTTGGGCCGCTGGCTGGAGGGCTGGGGTTGGCTGGGGCGATCAGTACTGGCTTGGTTGGCCCCGGCAGTCACCGCACCACTTGCTCCCGCAACTGCCTTGATCGATAGGCCAATGCGCTTGAGTTTGACATCGACCTCCATCACCCGCACCTTGACCACCTGGCCCACCTTGACCACTTCCTTGGGATCGCTGACAAAGCGATTGGCTAACTGGGAGACATGGACCAAACCATCCTGGTGAACCCCCACATCCACGAAAGCCCCAAAATTCGCCACATTGGTGACAATGCCCTCTAACTCCATGCCTTCGCTCAGGTCCGTGATTTCGTTGATGCCTTCCTTGAACTGGGCGGAGGTGAACTGGGCGCGGGGATCGCGACCGGGCTTTTCTAGCTCTTCGAGGATGTCCCGCAGGGTTGGCTCACCAACAGAATCTGTTACGTAACGCTTCAACTCGATGCGTTCAAGCGCTAGCTTCTTCAAGTTTTCGGCAGACTTGGCCTCAATGCCCTGGTCCTTGAGAATGGTTTCGACAATGCCGTAGCTTTCGGGGTGGACTGCTGTGTTGTCCAACGGGTTCTTGCCGTTGCGGATGCGCAGGAAACCCGCGCATTGCTCGTAGGCTTTGGGGCCGAGTTTGGGCACTTTCAGCAGTTGGCGGCGGCTGGTGAAGATGCCGTTTTCGTTGCGGTAGCTGACGATGTTGTTGGCGATCGCCCCATTCACGCCCGACACATACATCAACAGCTCCTTTGAAGCCGTGTTTAAATCCACGCCCACATAGTTTCACACAGCTCTCCAC
>JAAUOP010000097.1 GCA_012034805.1 Synechococcales cyanobacterium CRU_2_2
GCGAGTGGCTGAAGCAGATCGCGGCGGCACAGGGGATGCCAATGGGCGCGATCGGCCGGCGGAGCTAAGCGAGTTTGTGGAGCATCAAGAAGGCCTGGTGACAGCGAATGGCTTGGCAGTGGATGAGCCGTTTAAGGATTTTTGGGCGAATTTGGTGCTCTCGTCGCGCAGGCAGTTGGAGCAAGTGGCCCAGGTGCATGACAAGGCCTTAGCGGAGGTGACGGTCGGAGAGACAATCGCCTGGTTTGAAGCCAAGAGCAAGGAGATGCATGGCCTGTGAGGGGGTCGTTAAAATTTAGGGGGCTAATCGTCACCCAGATCCTCATCCTCGAAATAGCTCGGGTCAACCAACTGGTGGCGCACCGTGCTACCGAACCCTGATGCCTTAAATTGTTCGAGCTGGAGCGGTGCGGGCTGGCTGGCCGGAACCGAAATCCGGATGGAGAATTCGCTCTTACCGGGAGGCACCTCTTCAATACCACCCAGGCGGGTGCGGTTTTCCATCACCGAGTTGTGGGTGGCGTCGTAGACCCGACCAAATACATCCGCATCGTACACAACCTTGCTGGTTGGATTGGTCACGGTGCCAGAAATCATATAGCAGTCTGCCGGCCGAGCACTACCGTCACTAGTCACGCTGCCGCCCCCTACTGCTTCGCTACACAGCGCGTAGCCGACATCTGAAATGGGTAGCTGGGTCATGGCCTGGGCGGGGGAAGCGATCGCCAAGTTCACCACCACCGCAAGCGCCAAAACCGCCATCACCCTTGCCAGGCGCATCCGTCGCATGATTCGAAGCATAGATCCTCCCACAAACGCTTTCTTCTATTATGGGGAATCATGCCCATTTCATCGGCGATCTTTTGAACTAACCGTACTACATTAACCGCGCAACCTGAACCAAGTCGCGACCCAAATCTTGACCTCAATTGCGACCCTGCGCTACTTTGCGGCGGCTTCCGCCGCATCGCCCAGACGCTGGGAGGTGTAGCCCGTACCGCGTACGGTGATGATCAGCTCAGGGTTGCGCGGATCGGGCTCGAGTTTCGATCGCAAGCGCGCCACATACACATCCACAACCCGCAAATCTGCTGTTCGGCGCGGTGGATACCCCCAAAGCTCCTGCAAAATTTCGGCCCGAGGCACCACTTGGCCCGGCTGACGAAAGAGCATTTCTAGCAAACTAAACTCGGTATAGGTCAGCGGTACCCGCTCGCCCTCCCGAAAAACTTGGCGGCGATTGGTATCAACTTGAACGCGGCCAATGGCAATGATGCCCTGCTGGCTGGGGGGAGCCGTCGAGACCGAATCGACCCGGCGCAGAATGCTGACGATGCGAGCCTCTAACTCCTTGGGCGAGAAGGGCTTGGCCAAATAGTCATCCGCGCCAATATCCAAACCGGTGATGCGATCGGCAATGGTTCCCAGGGCAGACAACATAATAATTGGCACCGTGGATTCCTTGCGCAGCTCGCGACAGACTCCGTAACCGTCGAGCTTGGGCAACATCACATCCAACACGATCAGATCTGGCGACTCTGCACGGTAGACCTCCAGCGCCTCCTCTCCATCGGCAGCCACCACCACCCGGTAGCCCGCCATCGACAAACGCATGGTTAGGATTCGACGCACTGCCGCCTCATCATCCACGACAAGAATTTTTTCCTTGACGCGGCTCTCGTCCCTGGTGTAGTTGGCCATCGAAGAAAAGTTTTGTTAAAAAGAGCTTATGTTGCAGAGTGTGATTGTAACAAAATTTGAAGAAAGGCAGGACAAGGCAGACTGCTTTACCTCGAGAGGCAAAACGCAAAACGCCCACTGAAACGCCCATTGAAACGCCCATTGAAACGCCCATTGACTAGGCAAGATTACTCACCCGATCAGAACTATACGCGAAAACCTGACGCTTACTAGCGCCGACCTGACCGGATGCCCCCCAAGGATGCCTCCTAGGTAGACCCTGGAGGACTATCAGGTTCAAGGCGATCGAGCAGTGTTGCTACAACTGTCAGCGGCTCGTCGCTAGCAACACCGACTCAATCGTTGCCTAACCATTCCAGGCGGTCTCGGCAGCCGTTAACGCCTCATCCACCGTCTTCTCTCCCAGCATGGCCGCTTGCAAATTTTCATAAATGGCCTTTTGCAACTGCTTCAGATCTTTCATCGCAGGCACCAACACCTCCGCGTCTTGCATTTGGCCCGCGCTGACCGCTCGGGCCTGCTCCACCGCAGAAGCTTTTTCGCCCAATTGCTTTAGGCCAGCCTGGTATTCCGTCAGAGACTGCTGGGTCGAGGGCAACACATTGGCCGCCTGGGCAAAGGTGAGCTGATTTTCAGAATTGGTTACAAATAGCGCAAACTTAAGCGCTCCATCCGGATTGTCCGTGCCCTTCGGAATCACCAAATTCATCACCGCCACATTCTTCTTGCCCGTGTCACCCGTAATTTGCGCAGCGGCTGCAGAGGCTGTCGACACCTGGGGGGCATTGGTTGCAATGCTGCTCAAAAACTCTGCTCCCGACGACAGCACCGCCGTTTCCCCCGCTTGGTACAACTCCACTGCTCGACTATGACCCTGGGTCAAGATCTCCTGGGGCAACAGCTTTTTCTGAAATAAATCAACCCAATACTGAAACGCCGCCTTGCCCTCTGGTGAGTTGAATGCTGCCTTGCCCTCGGCATCCACCAATGTCACGCCCATTTGCACCATGGACTCCAAAATCTCCGCTGAGTCCTCCGGCACGACGGTGACAAAGAAAGCGTATTTCCCCGTTTTATCCTTGACCTTTTGAGCCACCTGGGCGAGTTCAGCGTAGGTGCTCGGAGGTTTCTCCACCCCCGCCTGCGCCAGCAAATCCTGGTTGTAGATGGCAACGCGAGTGGTCAGGTACCAGGGCAACCCAAAGCTGACATTACCCAGGCTGCTAGCCTGCCAGATTTTGGGAAGGTATTCGGCTTTGGTCTCGGTGGGGACAACGTTGTTGAGATTGAGCCAAGCATCTTTGCTGGCCAGCTGTGAGGCAAAACCTGGGTTTAGATTCACCACATCCGGGGCCGTGTTCGCCGACACCGCTGTCAGAATTTTGCTTTCCATTGCGCTCCAGGGTACATCCACCCACTTGATCTTCAAGTCGGGATTTTCCTGTTCAAAGTCGGCGATCAGGGTATTGAAATAGTCGGTGTATTTGGGCTGGAGCTGCATCGTCCAGAATTCGACTTCGCCAGCGTTAGCGCCGCCAGAGCTGCGGCCTGTGCTGCCACAACTGGTTATCCCCCAACACAGCAATAAGCCCATGAGTGCCCAACTCAGAAACTGCTGCCCCAATCGACGACCCAGAAATGAAACTGCCATAGGTTAATACGTTGACCAATACTGATTTCGCTAGCGCCGTAATAGCGTAGTACATCGCGGAAAGACTGATCTCGTGGCTTCAAAATTGTTTGCCCGCTCAAGCAACTGGTCGATTCCACGGTGGAGGAATCGAGCCAGGACAGCCATGCTAGAGACGGCTGTTTAACTGGGGAAAAGCGATCGATGAGCCATACCGTGACGGACGCCCGCGATGCGGCCTGTTATGAATCCTACCAGGGAGACCATCCGGAGTTGGGCGCTTGGGATAGCGTGGTGGAGCCCGGTGAAACCTATATGGTTTTAGGAAATTCGATCGCCCATCTGCTCTATAACCGTGACTACACCGTGATTTTGGGCCGAGCCGTGGTCACCTACGGCGTGCCCCATGTAGCTGAGCAGTGGCAGGTCGCCCAGGCTTCCATTCAGAAACTTTTGGGCATTTGCGAGGTGCTTGATAGCGATGGGATTACGCTGTACACCCCCCAAGCCAATGCGGAGGCTAAACCCCATTTTCATTGCTACGAATCGGTAACCACCCGAATGCTGCCATCGGTTTTGGCCGAGCATCAACCCTTGGGCGAAATTAATCTAGCGCTGAGTTTGCAAACGGCCTTGGCTCAGTTTTTTCGACGCAAGAGTGAAGGCAAGACCAAGCCCAATGGTGAGATTATTTTGGTGCTGTTTGATGGCGAGCCGGGTAACCGTATGGGAATTGTGCGGGCGATCGCCGACGCCAGCCATCATGTCAAAGACAGCTCGGAACTGGGAATTGGCCTGCTCCAGATTGGGGAGAGCCCGATCGCCACAGGCTTTTTTAGTCTGCTAGACGATGACTTACGCCTAGCCGGGGCCACGTCTGATCTGGTGAAGTTTTCCCAGATTGCCAGCCTCAATGAAGATAGCCTGACGGAATTCTTGACTCAAATTATTACGGCTTAGGTAGTTTTGGGATAGGCCGCTCGGGTGAGGTCGAGGGGGAACTTTGTGCCGGATCGGTTGGGGGATTGGCAGCACCTTGGGGGGTGGCTGCCGTGCGGGAACGGCGGCGGGCCTGTTTCTTTTGAGCGCGCTTTTCTTTCTCTTGAGCCTGGGTCTCCTCGCTCTCGGTTTGGAGCTCCAGCAGGCCGGGAGGTGGAACAATTTCGATGCGCTGGGTCTTGAGGTCAACGGTCGGCACAATCGCATAGACAAAGGGAATCAAAACCTTGGGACGCAGATCCGGTAGTCCTGGCTCCGGGGGTGGAGTCTCACCGATCGCCACCTCCAACAGGTCATTCCCTGCTGACAACACATCCACCACGACCCCGATCGCCATCTGGGTGGTTTGGTCAACCACGCTCAGCCCAATCAGGTCAAGAATGTGAAACTCGCCGGGGTCAAGGGGGGGGCGATCGCTCACCGGCACCACCAAGGTCGTATCGCGCAGGGCTTCGGCCTGGTCGCGATCGACAACGCCCGCGAGACGAATTACATACAAATTTTTCTTCGGTACGTAACGCCCAGAGAGGAGCCGGATCTGTTGCGGCTCGGTGGTGTTAGGACGCAACAGCCAGCGATCGCCCGGCTGCAAAAACCGCTCCGGAAAATCACTCTCGGGATAGACCCGCACTTCCCCCTGCATCCCTTGCGCCGAAACAATCCGGCCCACCGTCATCCAGTCATCTTGCATAATCAAGCCTTAATCATCGAACCGATACCCGAATCCGTCAGAATTTCGAGCAAAATCGCATGGGGAACGCGGCCATCCACAATATGGGCAGCCCGAACCCCTTGGGCCAGCGCCCGCACACAGCACTCCACCTTTGGAATCATGCCACCCGCGACAACCCCCTCCCGAATCAGATCGCGAGCTTGACCAATCGACAACTCAGAAATCAACGTGGACGGATCTTGGTAATCTCGCAAAATGCCCACCGTATCCGTCAGCAAAATCAGCTTTTGTGCCCCCAGGGCTGCCGCAATCTCGCCCGCCACGGTATCGGCATTGATGTTGTAGGCCTGACCCTCCTCATCGACCGCCACGCTCGACACCACCGGAATGTATTCCTGGGCTACCAGTGTATCCAAAATGGCAGGGCGAATGAGGTTCACTTCTCCCACAAAACCGACACCTTCCTTCTCGGAAGGACGGGCCGTGATCAGTTTGCCGTCCTTGCCACACAGCCCCACGGCGGATCCCCCCGCCCGGTTGATCATCGAGACAATTTCCTTATTCACCCGTCCGACCAAGACCATCTCCACCACTTCCATGGTGGCCGCATCGGTGACCCGTAAACCGTTCTTGAACTGGGGTTCGATACTCAGCTTTTCGAGCCAGGTGTTGATTTCTGGGCCGCCTCCATGCACCACCACAGTGTGAATGCCAATGCAGGAGAGTAGAACAATGTCGCGCATGACGCTGTCCTTGAGCAGGCTGTCTTTCATCGCTGCGCCGCCGTACTTAATCACGACGGTGCGACCTGCAAACTGCTGAATGTAGGGCAGCGACTCGCTCAAAATCTTGACCCGAGCGGCGGCGTCTTGGTGAATCTGATCAAGATAGGGAGATATCGACATGGATGATTACTTCTGGTGGTTGCCGAATAATCTGGACTAGCTGGCTTCTGGGTCGGGTGCTGGACTAGCTGGGGGGCGAGTTTCTGGTCGTCCCTGGGGACGGGCCTTCTGATCGGGATCTGTAATCAGCGCCACCTCAATTTGCTGGGTTGGGGTCTGGCTGAGTTCCGCACGCAGATTCGGCCCAAAAAATCGGCCAATCTTATCCTGTTTTTCCTTCCAGGTGTCCACTGGAATCAGGGGGGAATCGAAGGTCAGCACGAGGGCATATTGCCCATCCTGGTCTTCCTCTCGCAGCGCCTGCAAAATGGGTCGCTCTTCGTCGGTGGGGCTGAGGCCGAGGTAGTTGAGGGCAACGGCCAAATGAGCATCTTCGCCATAGCGGAAGCGGGTGACGTCTTTGCGAATTTGGTTTTGGGTAGCTGTGGCTACGCTTTCTCGGAGTCTGGCGACCGGTTCGGAGGTTGGGGGCGTCACTGGCACGGGCGCTAGCTCCGCCGACCTGAGAGCTAGGCCGCCGAGCAGAATGGGAATACCATAGAAAAAGCCAACCAGATTGAGTGTAGAGCGACCTGTCCCATAGGCCCAAAAGCCCATTGCCGCCAGGATCAGGCCAATCACGACACCCACAGTGCCCAGGGAAGTTTTACGGAACATGTCGCTTGAGCGCTGAGAGCAGCCCGGTTGGATGGTGTCGATACAGAAAGTGTGTTTAGTCTACGGCGTTCTGAGCACCGAAAAAAGCCCTGGCGGGGTGGCTAGGGCTTTGAGTCGCAGTCCGGACGAACGGTAGTCTGTCCTAACGGGAGCGATACTAGACGGTCATGATGTCCTTTTCTTTGGCGGCCAAGATCTCCTCAATGCGGGCAATGTATTGGTCCGTTAGCTTTTGGATTTGCTCTTGGAGATCGCGGGATTCATCTTCGGAAACATCGCCGCCTTTTTCTTGCTTACGCACCGTATCCACGGCATCGCGGCGGATATTGCGGATGGCAACTTTGCCTTCTTCGGCAAACTTAGAGACCATTTTGGCGAGGTCTTTGCGGCGATCGCTCGTCAACGGCGGAATGTTCAGCCGAATCACGCTGCCATCGTTGCTCGGCGTGATGCCCACGTCTGACATCATAATCGCCTTCTCGATCCGGCCCATGCTGCTGGGATCAAAGGGCTGGATGGCGATCGTCGAGGCATCGGGGGTGTTGATCGTCGCCAGTGCCTTGAGCGGCGTTTCCGTTCCGTAGTACTCGACCGTAATTCGGTCGAGAATACTGGCATTGGCGCGGCCTGTTCGGATCGTGTTAAAAGAGCGCTGGGTCGATTCCACCGCCTTCTGCATATTCTCTTTGGCGTCGTTTAATTTCATGCCTCAGCTCCCACAAGGGTTCCAATCGGTTCCCCAGACGCGGCCCGCTGAATATTGCCTTCCTCAAACAAGTTAAACACCATGATGGGGATGGAATTATTTTTGCAGAGGGCGATCGCCGTATTGTCCATCACCTCAAGTTCCTTATTCAGGACATCATTGTAGGAGAGGCTATCGTAGCGCTTCGCGTTGGGGTTCGCTTTCGGATCACAATCATACACCCCGTCCACTTTTGTCGCCTTGAAAACCACATCGGCATTAATTTCGGCGGCTCGTAGTGCTGCGGTGGTATCGGTGGTGAAATACGGGTTGCCGGAGCCACCGCCGAAAATGACGACGCGCCCCTTTTCGAGGTGGCGCATGGCGCGGCGACGGATGTAGGGTTCGGCAAGTTCTTGCATGGCAATCGCAGTTTGCACCCGCGTCGGCATCTCGGCCCGTTCGAGGGCATCTTGCAGCGTCATTGCGTTCATCACCGTCGCAATCATGCCAATGTAGTCGGCGGTGGAGCGATCCATGCCCGCCGCTGACCCCTTGAGACCTCGAAAAATATTGCCGCCGCCAACTACGATGGCCAGCTCGATGCCGCTTCTGGCGACCCCGGCAATCTCGAGGGCAATGCGATCGACCACTTGCGGATCAATGCCGTAGGGCAAATCACCCATGAGCGCTTCGCCGCTCAATTTAAGAAGAATGCGCTTGTACGCCATGACTGATTCTATGAGCCTCTGCGGGTGTGGGGCGAGGTCTGTTTTCCCCAAATACCATAAGCTAACGCCCGCGCCTTTGCACAAGTAGATTGGCTGATGTCTGTTTTGTGGGAAAACGTAATCTAGACAAGCCAGTTGCCTAAACTCGCTTCTGACTTAACTTCTGACTTAACTTCTGACTTAACTTCTGACTTAACTTCTGACTTAACTTCTCTCTATTTTCAGCGCTTGAGGGTGTCGTCGGGAAGCTTACGCCCCAAACGGGTCTCCCCAATTGACGGGTAAACGTCATCGCGATCCGGTTCGCCAGCAGAGCGGGGACCCCAAGGCTGGGGTCTGGGCGATCGCCAATTCCTGCCCTTGGAGCACCGCCAGAGCGGCATCTCGCCCATAGCGAACCTGCACCTGCCCCGCATCTGCGGGACAGTCGTCAATCGAACCTCGATAGCGAATAATTCCCGACTGATCCAACACAAAAAACTCAGGCGTTTGGGTGACCCGAAAGGTTTGGGCGACATCTTGGGTCACGTCGCGGAGGTAGGGGAAAGTCAGGGCTTGGGTCTGGGCAAATTGCTGCATGTGCTCCAGGCTGTCCGCCGGGGATTGAATTGTATCGTTGGCGTTAATCCCGATCAGCGTGAAGCCCTGGTCGGCCAATTCTGTCTGGAGCGCTAGCAGCCGGGGCAGATAGCGTGCGACAGCTGGGCAAGTGTTCCCGAGAAAGACAATGCCGATCGCCCGATAGCGTTCGAGATAGCGCGCGAGGTGGTGGACAGCTTGATCTGTGCCGGGGAGTTCAAAATCTGGGGCGTAGGTTCCGATCGCCATATACTTCCAATCACTATGGTTGCGATGCTATGCATCAGGAAAATTAACCCAGTTTTGACGACTTTTGACGACTGTGGTTAGGGTCTTGAGGATGAATCAATATCCCCGAAGTAGATGCCTTGGCTGTGGATATTTGGCTGTGGATATTTGGCTGTGGATGTTTTTGCCGTAACTGTCCCTGTTGCCTCTTGGCCTCACCAGGCTAGGTTTATTGTGCCCGTTTCTGACGCCGTCGCAACAGCTCAAGTCCTGTCGAAACATTTCTGTCAAAACGGCCTAGACAGGGTGACTCCTGCTGCTGACTCCTTGTTTTGGTGACTTCTTCTAGTGACAAATTATGCTGACATCATCGATCGCCCAAGATCTCCTGCTCGTGGGCGGGGGGCATAGCCACACCATTGTTTTGCAAATGTGGGCGATGCAGCCGCTGCCAGGGGTGCGGCTGACGCTGGTGAGCGATCGCACCCACACGCCCTATTCCGGGATGTTGCCCGGTCATGTGGCCGGGTTCTATGACTATGACGCCTGTCATATCGATTTACGGCGTTTGTGCGCAGCGGCGGGGGCGCAGTTCTTTTTGGACTCCGCCATCGGGATTGATCCTGAGGCGCGACTGTTGTTTTGTGCAGACCATCCCGCGCTGGCGTTTGATTGGCTCTCGTTGGATATCGGCAGTACCCCGGCGGCGACGGACGTGCCGGGGGCGGCGGAATATGCTGTTCCGGCTAAGCCGGTGCCGGAGCTGCTGGCGGCCTGGGAGGCATTGATTCAGCCCATGATTCAGCCCATGATTCAGTCCAGGACTCAGTCTATTGAAACTCCAAGGCAGCTTTCTCTGGGGATTGTCGGGGGTGGAGTTGGGGGGGTGGAATTGGCGATCGCCATGCGAGCCAAACTCAACTCGCTTGTACTCGTTTCGGTTCCCGAAGTTCACTTGTTCCAAGGCGGCCCGCAGATCCTGCCCCAGCACAACCGCCGCGTGCGCCGCATTCTCACCCAGGTGCTTGCCCAGCGACAGATTCACGTTCATGTGAACACGCGTGTGAAGGCGATTACGCCAAACCCGCATCGCCCCAGTCACACCGGCATCGACCCGATTACCTTGCACCACAGCCGAGGGACGACGGACTGCGATCGCCTCTTCTGGGTCACCCAGGCTAGCGCCCCGACCTGGATTGCTGCTGCGGGCCTCGCGACGGATGAACGCGGCTTTGTGCTGATTGGTGCGACGCTGCAATCGGTCTCCCATCCGCACATTTTGGCAGCGGGCGACATTGCCACCCTCGTCCACCACCCTCGACCCAAGGCAGGGGTGTTTGCAGTGCGTCAGGGGCGGCCTCTGTTTGAAAATTTGCGTTGCCTATTGCAGGGCCTTCCTCCCAAACCGTTTACACCCCAGCGGCAAATTTTGGCGCTGATTGGCACCGGGGACGGGCGAGCAGTGGCCTCACGCGGACGCTGGAGCGCTGGGCCTTGGCGGCGGCTGTGGAGGTGGAAAGATCGGATCGATCGTCAGTTTATGCAGCGCTTTTGCGATCTGCCCCCCATGCCCGGTATGGGCCAAGGCGAGAACGGGAGGTCGCGCTCGTCGTCTGCGATCGCACCACTCCCACACTACTGCGCAGGCTGCGGGGCCAAGGTGGGCAAAACTTCGCTCGATCGCGTGCTCCATCGGCTGCGCCAGGATTTTGCTACCTCTTTCGCACCGGCTGAGACCGGTTCCGCACCCGTCTCTTCTGCACCCGCCTCGATTGTGCTTGGGCTGGATGCGCCTGACGATGCGGCGGTGTTACAGATCCCGAGCGATCGCCTCCTGGTCCAAACCCTCGACTATTTTGAGGCCCTGGTTTCCGACCCGTTTATCTTTGGCCAAATCACCGCCAATCACTGCCTCAACGACATTTTTGCCATGGGCGCTGTGCCCCATAGCGCTCTCGCTCTGGTGCAGGTGCCGCGCGGCAGCGATGCTGCCGTGGAAGCTCAGCTCTATCAACTCCTCTCCGGTGCGATGAAAATTCTCAGCCAGAGCCAAACAGCCCTGATCGGCGGCCACACCACCGAAGGCGATACCCTGGCCTTTGGTCTCAGCTGCAATGGTTTAGCCGAAGCCAAAACCCTTTGGCGCAAAGGCGGTATGCAGCCAGGGAACCAGCTGATTTTGACCAAGGCTTTGGGAACTGGAACGCTATTTGCGGCGCAGATGCGAGGACAGGCCAAGGGCCGCTGGATTGATGGGGCGATCGCCTCCATGGTGCAATCGAACGCGATCGCCGTCGAAATTCTCCGCCGCTACCAGGTCACCGCCTGCACCGATGTCACGGGCTTTGGGCTGGTGGGCCACCTCGCCGAAATGGTGCAAGCTTCAGGGCACAGCGTCCGCCTCGAGTTTGCCCAGATCCCCTGGCTGGAGGGCGCAACTACCACCGTCGAGCAAAATCTGCTCAGCTCCTTGCATGCTCAAAATCTCCGGGCCACCGCCTGGATTTCGAACTGGCCGAGTCTGGCCCGAGCCTTGAGCCATCGGCTCAATCCGCTCAATATTCTGTTTGACCCCCAAACCTCCGGCGGTCTTCTGGCTGCGCTGCCGATGGAGCAAGCCGATGCCTGTGTGGCCGGGCTTCAGGCGGCGGGTTTTGGGCAATGTCGATCGATTGGAACGGTTTTGGCGACGGATCAACCCGTCACCGATCAAGCTACCGATCAAGCTACCGTTCCAGTCACCGTTCCAGTCACCGATTCTAGGCAGCCCCAAGGGCGGGGTGGGGCGATCGCCTTGATCACCGCGTGATTCGATCGCCCTTAGCTCACCCTCAATCACCACGAGAAGCGAGAAATTTCGGAGACCCCAGATAAAGTAATTCCACCCAGCATCAACCTCAAAGTAATTGCACTGAACTTCGTCCCAAAACGGCCAAGTCCGTATCTAGAGGGTTATTCAGCCTGGGGGTTGGGCACCATAGGGGTGTTAACCCTTTGCGGAGGATTAAGTTATGAGCATGTCTAAACGTTCTGTTCAAATTTCCCATCAGCCCTACGGAGTCACCGAAGCTCCGGTGAAAGAGCAGCAGTGGCGAGGCTCCGAGCGCTAGGCTCCGATGACATCGGAGCGAACGGCGATTCGTTGATCTAAAAAAAGGCGCTTTCTGTTCTGGAAAGCGCCTTTTAATCTTCTTTTTTCAATCCTCTTTTGTTCAATCCTCTTTGTTCAATCTTGATGCCCTCTGGCCGATGGGGAGCTTAGGTTTTGTGCCGGGCTTTTAATCCCCAACACCTAACCTTTATACGGAACAATTTGAGGCATTGTCTGCGGAATCGTTTGCAGGGTGTATTGAAAATTGCTTGGACCTTGATAGCCAGAGGCGGTGGCT
This sequence comes from Synechococcales cyanobacterium CRU_2_2, assembly GCA_012034805.1. GTDB lineage: Bacteria > Cyanobacteriota > Cyanobacteriia > PCC-9006 > JAAUQQ01 > JAAUOP01. The sequence continues at coordinate 12,178 of JAAUOP010000097.1, forward strand.
AGCTCCTTGAGTTCTTGCATACCGGCATAGAGCTTGCCCTCAATTTTCCACGAGGGATAGCTTTGCACACCCGCCGCCTGACAGACATCGGCTTGGGCATCTAAGCCATCTGGGGAGCATTCCACGTAGGTGATTTTCTGGTAAGCCTCTTGTCCCAAAAGTTGCCGCTGCTCGAAGCAATGGGGACACCACCAAGCACCATAGTAAATCACACCACTTTTACTAAATGATCACTGAGGGCAAGCTCTGCCTCCCCAGAGGTTGTTGTGGCGGCAGGGGGAGGGTTATTGCTGGCTTGGGCGATGTAGGTACCGGGCGTGTCGTTGGCGATCGCCCCCTCTCCTCCAGTCCCGTACACCCCAACCGTTCCCACCAGCGTCACCATGCCGACCATCAAACCACCAAAGACCAGCTTGCCCGCATCTTCCCAATCGTGGCCAAACAACGCCAACAAAAACAGCGACGCACTCATAAGTGCCGAACCGACGCAGTAGACACAAAATGCTTTGAATTCGGTTGCTAGCAGGTACATCAAATAACCGCTGAAGATCATCATGGCTGTCCCGCCCAAAAAGAGCAGATTCCAAGTCACACCTTCTAATTTCTTGCGGGTCTCCAGCTGGGCTTCCGACTTCAAGAGCGTCGGCCCTAGGGCCATGGCAGCCATGGCAACATAGGCCAAGCAACCAAACAGCGCCAGCGGTAGTCCAAAAACAGTGGCATAGTCGCTGGCCAAAACCTGGTCACACCCTTTAATCGGACAAGCCGCTTCAGCGCCAGTTAATTTGACCAGGGTCAAGTAGCCTGTCAACACCGCTCCGGCTGTGGCAATGCCGCCGATCAAGTAGCGAGACCAGCGATGAATCCAAGGAGTCTGACGACGACGTCTCATAAAGGCTCTCGTAAAGCATCAACACATATCTTAGTCATTACATATCTTAGTCATTGATGTGCGGAACCGCACTGAGAGCCCGAGACCCAAAAGCCGTGAAGAAGATTGGAGTGTTGTATCGTTTTCTGCCGAAGATGAGACCTGCAATGGCGCTGAAGCTGAGATTCGACTTGAATTGACTCGATATTTTCTCAATTTTGCGATGGTTCTTGAACATTCTTTAAAGAATGATTTGTACTTTTCAGTATCGTGATTAATCATCACCAACACAATCTTTGATAGTGCTGGCGATCGCGCCAACAAAGATGCTATTACCGTCACGGTAGCGATCGAAACTGACCGAGGAATCAAACCGCATGGCTCCTACTATTTTGCAAAGTATGTCTCCTGTTTTGCTACGCCAGCTTTGGAAGGTGATTGACGAATCGCCAACGACAACTCTGTTGGAATTAGATAGTCATGCCCTCAGCAATCAATTGCTGGACGAGGTGCAGGACTCCAATCCCCTGACGAGAGAAGATCGAGAAACCCTGCGCCACTATATCCAGTCCCATTCTCCCCTCATCCATGATATTGTCCGGTCCCACAGTGCTTGGTTGATTCAGCCGATTCAGGCCCAGCCCGCCTAAAGCAATGACCGGCAGCTAATGACCGGAAGCAATGACCGGAAGTAATGACCGACAGAAGCCGCCGCCGCTTCAGGGAGGAAAATGTGTCGTTTCTTTACGCCAGGTTTTTGAACGTTGCGATCAGTTCGCGTTTGCTGCAAATCAGCGCTACCATGGGTGCAGGGAGCACAACCTCACCAGGTTCAAAAATAGCTGCCCAGCATTGAAAATCTAGTCGTAAATCTAGTCGCGAAGATCTAACTGTAAAATTTGAGCGTAGAGTCTACTCGCTTCCTCTCAAGTCTTAGCCTCTCAATCTAGTCCTGAAAACGCTTGAGAAAACTCGATCGCCCCCAATCTCATCTCGCGGGTTTGGGTCTTTCGGGTCTGGATTGCGGCTCCTCTCAGGTCTGAACTAAGGAGCTTTAGTTTCAGGTCAAGCCGTCTCACCCCGTTGCATTTTCCCGCCGCATTCCTAACCGCAGCTCTATGATTGCGTCCGACTCCGTTGAAAAGTCTGCTAATTCGCAATCTTCGAGCCGCCAGTGGTGGTCTCAGCAGTGGCTAGATCTAATTAATTCCTATCGCTTCAAGAAGCGTCTGGAGCGGGGGTGGCGCTACGCTCGCCAGGGCAATGTGCTCTCGATTCGCTTTCGCAAGCAGCGGGTTTTGTCTACGGTTCAGGGCACGGAACCTAGTCCCTACCGGCTTTCGCTCTGGCTCGATCCGTTTACCGATGAGGATTGGGACTTGGTGATCACCACCCTCTCGCAAAAGGCAGTTTTCTCCGCCAAACTGCTGGCGGGAGAAATGCCCGCTAATATCGAAGAAGTGTTTGCCGCCAACGGTTTGCGTCTGTTTCCCTTCAGTCTGTCGGACGTACATTCTCGCTGTAGCTGCCCGGATAAGGCCAACCCCTGCAAGCATATTAGTGCGGTGTATTATTTGTTGGGCGATCGCTTCAGCGAAGATCCCTTCTTGCTCTTCCAGCTACGGGGCCGCAGTCGAGAGCAAGTCTTAGAAGCCATTCGTCACAAGCGCCAAAGCCAAGCCAAACAATTGGTTTCCACCCCTGAAACGACTACCCCAGGCCCGAATCTAGAAAATTTTTGGCGCTACGACGAACCCCTGGAATCGAGCCTAGTGGTCATTGCCCCTTCGGGGGGAGAGACGGTTTTGGATATTTTGGATACCATTCCCCTCGCCGGAGCAACGAATGATGAATCCGGTAAGTCCACGGCAGCCATGACCATGGCCTATCTGAGGGAAGTTTATGCCAGCGTGAGTCAGCAGGCGATGCTCAAAGCGATGATGCAGGCCAATACAGAGGCTTGATGATTGGGAAAGCTCTGGTTCAACCAATCGGTTTACCGCTTGGAACGGGCGGATGCAGCTTCTGGAATAAATCTGGGACAAATCTGGAACAAATCTGGGACGGAGCAGTTCTGGAACACAGAAGCGGGAATATTGAGGGTGTCCACTGTCGGCCAGTTCAGCTCATTGTTTTATCTATGAACAAACAAAATTGCCCGCGTCCTGAACGTTACTCCAGACCGAGCTTTGGTCTTCGGCCCTGGCTGGCGGCAGTCGGTCTAGCTGTCTTGGGCGTTGCTGCGATCGCCCCCGGCCAGTCCAGTCGGGCGGCGGAGTCCACGGGCTGCTTTATGGTGGACGCATCGGGTAAAACCATCAGCCTGGGCGCGCTCTGCGGCTACGCAGTACCGGCTCCTAGCGGGGTGGGCGGCTCGGCAGCGGGCCAAAACAGTCGTGTGGTTCAAGTTCCCATTGTCCGACGCAGCGGTAGAACGCCGGTGATCGCAGTGACGTTCAATGGTCAAAAAACCTACGAGATGATTTTGGACACCGGGGCCAGCGGTACACTGATCACGAGCAAAATGGCGGCAGAGCTGAAGCTTCAGCCCAATGGTTTTGTCCAGGCGGAGATTGCGGATGGCAGTCTGGTGCAGTTTGCCACGAGCCGGGTTAAGTCGATCGCAGTGAAGAATGCCAAGGTGGATAATGTGGACGTGGCGATCGCCACGACACGGACATCGGTCTCTTAGGCCATGACTTTTTTGGCGACTTTGACATTCGCATTGGCGAAAAAATGGTGGAGTTTATTCGCCGCTAGAGGCCGTTTGGGGCTAGGTCGTTTGGGGCTAGGCCGTTTGGGGCAGGGCTGCTCTGGTGGGAGACGAGATTCTTAATGCGCTATCTCTATTTGCATGGGCTGGCCTCTGGGCCAGATTCGGCGAAAGCGAAATATTTGCGCGATCGCTTCCGCAGCCTAGGGCTCTCCCTAGAACAGCCGGATTTTAATCAGCCAGATTTTGCCAGTCTGACGCTGACTCGACAAATTCACCAAGTCGAAGCGCTATTGGCTACGCCACCGGAGGCTGCGCTCGATCAGCCGCCGGAGCCTGTCACGTTGATTGGCTCCAGCTTTGGCGGCCTCACAGCAGCTTGGGTTGCCCAACGTCAGCCCCAGGTACAGCAACTTATTCTGTTGGCTCCAGCCTTTAATTTTTTGCCCGCTTGGCTCGCGGCGGTGGGCCGTACCCAGGCCCAAGCTTGGCGAGAAACGGGGCAAATCCCGACCTACCACTATGGTTACCGACGCATGGAGGCGCTCAACTACACGATTGTGGAGGATATGCAGCAGTACGACGACCTGCGCTTGACGCGATCGCTCCCCACCTTAATCCTCCACGGTCTCCAGGACGGTGTCATCCCGATTGAGGCCAGCCGCAGTTACGCCATGGCCCGCCCCTGGGCAGCGCTGATTGAGCTCGACAGTGACCACAGCCTAGGGAATGTCGTCTCGCGGATTTGGCAGGAAATTCAGCGCGTTTGTCCGCTGGAAAAGGCGGGGGCTGGAATCACTGATGACAACATAGCCCAGACAACATAGCCCAGAACTCCGGAGCGGCGACGTGTAAGGCTGCATTCCTATCGCCCGCTGTAAAGGATTTGTCGGCCAAGTGGCTCTCACCCCCAACTGACATCAGTGGTATAATAGAACTAGAAGTACCATTTTTGAGAGCAAACTCATGCGGTTTATCAATCCCAAAACCGACTTTGCTTTCAAGAAGATCTTTGGCTCTGATCAAAGCCATACCATCTTGATCAGCTTTCTCAATGGCCTACTTTACGACGGCCAAGACACCATTCAATCCCTCGACATCCTCAATCCCTACCAAGCGCCTAGGGTGCGAGGTATGAAAGACACTTACCTTGATGTCAAAGCCCAGTTGGCCGATGGCACTAGCGTGATTATTGAGATGCAGGTGCTCAATATTGAGGGCTTTGAGAAGCGCATTCTCTACAACGCGGCCAAGCGCTATTCGACCCAGCTTGGAATTGGCGATAGCTACAGTTTACTCAACCCTGTAATTGCTCTCACCATTACCGACTTCATCATGTTTGAGGAGCTCGCGCCCTATCGCTCCTGTTTTGTCCTTAAGGAAAAAGATTTCTTGATTGATTATCCAGCCTATGATCTGGAGCTAGTGTTTATTGAATTGCCGAAGTTCGATCGCGAACTTTCACAAGTCAGTAGCCTGATGGAAAAGTGGCTATTTTTCCTTAAAAATGCTCGCAAGTTGGAAGTAATACCCGAGCCCATGGAGCAGGTGATTGCTATTCGTCAGGCTTTTGAGTTTGCCAATCAGGCTCATCTTTCGGCGGAGGAGGTTGAGGACTTGGAAATGCGGGAAATGTTTATTCACGACCAGCGTAATGCGATCAAATTAGCACTACGCCAGGGGCGAGAGCAGGGCATTGAGCAGGGGCGAGAGCAGGGCATTGAGCAGGGCATTGAGCAGGGCATTGAGCAGGGCATTGAGCAGGGGCGGCGTGCTGAAAAACTCCAGATTGCTCGGGCACTATTGCCGCTCCATGAGGATGCGGCGATCGCCCAAATCACAGGACTCTCTCCAGAAGAAATCCGGCAACTGCGCTGAGAGGCGGATTTGGCAGGAAATTCAGCGCGTTTGCTCGCTGGAGACGGCGGCTACACCAACAGACAACTCATTATGAACAACCAGCCCAGGTCAGTGGGTGAGTCTCTGGCTCTGGCTTTTGGGTTTCCAGTGCCCGAAAAGATAGTTGGCCTGATCGGGCGGGTAATGGAGAGGTTTCCCAGGGAAAATAACGCGGCGATGAACCGTTCGCTCTGGCCTGATGCTCCCGGCCTCATGTTTGCTCCCTACTGTTCGACGGTCATGCATCAGTTGCAGGGCAGCCCTTCGGGGAGCCGCAATGGCCTGACCCAAGATACGGGTCGCTACCGAAGTACTCCTTTTGAGCTTTTTCCAGTGCTGTACTCCGGGTGTGACGGCATTCATTGGGGGCCTGTGGTTCATGCACCTGAGCTGCAACTATCCGACTATCCGTGGGCAGAGCATAACCCTGCGGAATATGAGGGCAGGGGTTCTGGCTCCAGCTGAGGCATTTTGCCCAGAAGGCTCGGCGACTTGGGGCTCCCATTCGGTTGAGGAATGCTTGGAGCGGGTTGGGCAGTCGTTACGACTGGGCTACCCAGCCACGGCCCTGGGGATCATCCGAGAATTTTATGGGTGGGATTGTTCGTGTTGCCTCGAAGACTTGGCTCAACCCTGGATTAAGATCTACCAACAACTTAACCGTCCTCTCCTGGCCCGCGAAGTCGAGCGAGAGCTTGAAGCGGGTCGGGCCCTTGAACGATTCAGGCTTATGGCTTCTGATGACGCATTGCGTTCGACAAATTCGCAACCTGAGGGGATGGAGCCGTAGATTCGTTGATAATGGTTGGGTTGCGCGATCCGAGCCTGTCCCAGCATGACGCCACTGCCCTTCCTGCGCCCAGATCTGAATCAATTTGTCAGCTACACGACCTCCGCGCTCGGCGACGCCCACGCGCCTGCAAGCGTCAGCGAGATTCAGTATGACCAGCTCGACGCTAACGAATCTCCCTACGACCTGCCCGCTGAGCTCAAGCAAAAACTGGCTGGGCAGCTCGAGCAAGACATCCGGTTTAATCGCTATCCGCTGATGCAGCCCCAGGCCTTGCGGGAGGCGATCGCCGATTATGTCAACGAAACCTTAACCCCAACCCCGGCAGCCCCAACCCCAGCCAGCCCCAACCCACGCA
>JAAUOP010000239.1 GCA_012034805.1 Synechococcales cyanobacterium CRU_2_2
GCCGCAGGCCTGACTACCTTTCCGGCAGCCCGGCGCGCCCGTTCACGCAGGCTGGCTGCTTGGCGCGGCCGATGCGAGTGCCATCCATGCGTCGTGTTGCGACAGGAACACCTTCCCGGTCAGCGCGTGGAGGAAACGGGACCGTTCCAGCCTGTCCATCACCGGCCCCTTCACCTCCGAAAGGTGCAGCCGCACGCCCATTTCCTTCAGCCGAAGGTTGATCGCCTCAAGGCTTTCGAGCGCGCTGAGGTCGATCTCGTTGATCGCCGAACACATCAGCACGACATCGCGGATCGGCCGGTCGGCGGCGACACGGTCATACAGGTAGTCTTCCAGAAACCGCGCATTGGCAAAATAGAGGCTCTCGTCGATCCGGATTGTCAGCAATGTCGGCGCGGTCAGAACCTTGTGGCGCTTGATGTTGCGGAAATGCTGGGTACCCGGCACAAGCCCGACCTCGGCCACATGCGGCCGCGAGGTGCGATAGAGATGCAGGCCGATCGAGACGCCGACACCTGCGGAAACGCCCAGCTCGACCCCGCCGAGAAGCGTGAGCAGGATCGTCACGGCAACGGCGGCGAAATCGGAAACTCAATCTGAGAGAGGAGCGGTGGAAGAATGATGGTTTCACCTCCGCCTGAAACTGAGCGAGAGCTGGCGTTGGGAAGAGGCTCTCGCCAGTCAGTTGCCCAATCGCCATCAAGCCCTGCTCTGGTTTGGGGTAAGGCTGGACGGGCGATATCCACTGTTTGGGATCTGCGCTTGCCGAGAGTTGTGGCTGCATTAGTTGTAGGCTCAGCGCTGGGGATGGCCGGAGCCTTGCTCCAGGGCATGTTGCGCAATAGCTTGGCTGGACCGACGGTGCTGGGCGTTTCGTCTGGTGCTGGTTTGGTGGCCTTGAGTCTGATTTCCTTGGGAGCCTCTTCAGCCTGGCTGCCCTTCGGCGCTTGGCTGGGGGCTTTGATCACCACGGGTCTCGTCTATGCCCTAGCCAAGCAGGGCACGGCTCTTAGTCCGTTTCTAACGATTGTGTGAGGAGTTTGAGCATGTCTGAGCGTGATTCGCGTCTTTTGAGATTTTATTGAGAAAGGTTCTTGTTTGTGCTGCTTTTGTGTCTCCCTTCTTGCTCTGGTGTCCGAGCCAAGCCGCAGAAGTCGATACAGAATCAAATCGCTTTAAAACCTTAGCCGAAGGGATATCTGCTAGCAAGCTGGCTCAGCTTCCCGATTTGGCTCCCGAAGCATCGGGCGAAGTTCAAGAAGAGAACTGTTCCCAAGAGGAGCTAGATCGCTTAGAGGAGCTGGTTGCCACAGCGACGGACAGCGAAGCCATTGCCGAGGCCCAGCAGAAGCTAGGGGACTGCGAAGCTGAAGCGGCTGATCTTGCCCCCGTCGCGGATGAGCCGGTGGAGGTGACCAACGAGGGCATTGTCATCACCGTCACGGGCACCCGCACCCCCCGCGCCCTGCAAGACTCTGCCGGGAGCATTACGGTGCTGGAGGCGGAGACCCTGGAGCAGCAGGGAGCCAGGGACATTGGTGATGTGGTGCGCTATGAGCCGGGTGTCTCAGTGGGGCGCAATGCCAACCGCTTTGGCAATCAAGGCTTTAACATTCGCGGCATCGGCGGCAACCGCGTGTTGATTTTGCAGGACGGCATCCGCGTTCCCGATAACTATGTGGGGCGAGGACGGGATTTCCAGGATTTGGATGGCCTAGACCGGATTGAAATTGTGCGCGGTGCGGCTTCGGCGCTCTATGGCAGTGATGCGATCGGCGGCGTGGTTTCCTTTACCACTCGCGATCCCCAAGGTTTTCTAGATTTGGTGGATGACAGCCTCTACACCAGCGCTAAGCTGACCTATGACAGCACCACCGATACCCTGGATAAAATTTCACCCTCGCTGGGGAAGAGGGCGATTTCCAGGCGCTGGTTTCCATCAGCCAGGGCAATGGTTCGGAGTTTGAAAACTTTGACCAGGACATCAATCCCCAGGAGGTGGCTTCGCTGAATTTGCTCGGCAAGCTGGTGCTGCAAGCAGCGATCGCAATCAGTTCAAGCTCACGGGAGAGTTCTTCTCAGAGGATACCGATACTGAGTTGCTCAACGAACTGGGGCGCACGCCGTTTAACGTGCAGCCTGCGCCCGGTCGGCCCTTGGCTTTTTGCAGCGCGATCGCTACGACACCGAAGATGAAAAGCGCCGCCGCCGCATCAGTCTCACCCACAACTACGAAAATGAAGACAGCAACTGGCTCCAGCGCGCCCACTGGAACCTCTACTACCAGGATGCGGACATTTCCGAGCAGACCACCCAGGGCGGTATTCTCCAGGAAACGACCTTTGGCCCAAGAGGCCCTCGGTCTACGTTTTCGCCAATCCTGCGGGATGAAGAAAACAAGTTCGATCAAGATATTCTGGGCGGTGATCTCCAGCTAGAAAGTAACTTCTTTACCGGAGATTGGAAACATCGCCTCACCTATGGTTTTGACTTGAGCCGGACTAGCACCGTGCGCGAGCGGGACAATACCTTAACCAATCTCACGACCGGCGCGGTGAGTAAGTTTGTCATTGGAGAGGAATTTCCCAACAAGACCTTTCCCGATACCCAAACCCTTCGCGGCGGCCTGTTTGTCCAGGATGAAATTGAACTGGCTGATGGGCGGCTGACCTTGATCCCCGGTTTGCGCCTGGATTATTACAGTCTGCGAGCTGATAATGATGACCCTGACTTTCAGCGCATTAATGTCGATAACTACGAAGTGGAGGATCTCGATGAATTTGCCCTGTCACCCAAGTTTGGCATTGTCGGCAAGGTCACGCCGGAGCTATCGGCCTATTTCCAATATGCCCGAGGCTTCCGCAGCCCACCCTATGACGATGCCAATGTGGCTTTTACCAACTTTGCCTTTGGCTACACGGTGCTGCCCAATGGGGATTTAGAACCCGAAACCAGCAACAACTTTGAGATTGGTCTCAAGGGTCGCTATTCCAATTTTGACTTTGACCTAGCGGCCTTCTATAACCGCTATGACAAGTTCATTGATACCGTTGAAATTGGCACCCGAGAATCCGATGGCTTTAGCATTAATCAAAGCCAAAACCTCGGCGAAGTCAGAATTTGGGGTCTGGAAGCGGGAGGCGAATATCGCGTCAACCCCGATGCCGATCATCGCTTTAGCCTATTGGGGAAAATTGCCTGGGCCCAGGGGGACAACCTCAGCGATAATGCGCCGCTCAACAGTATCTCGCCCCTGTCTGGTGTGGTCGGACTGCGCTATCGCGGGCCGGAGGAGCGCTGGGGCACGGAGCTGATCGCCACCCTGGCGGCCCAGAAAGATGGCGATCGCGTCAGCGGTAACAATATCTTTCGCCCCGAGGGCTACATCACCCTGGACCTACTGAGCTTCTATCGGATTAGCGATCGCCTCTCCCCTCAACGTTGGTCTCTACAACCTCCTCAACAACGAATACACCCGCTGGACCGATGTGGATAGCGGTCGCCAAGCCAATGATCGCCTCCTCAACACCTTCACCCAGCCGGGCTTTAACGCCACGGTGGGTATCAAGGCTGTCTTCTAACGGCTTTCCAGTTGAGTCAAAAGCTGAATCAAAAGCTGAATCAAACTTTGACTTTGAATCAAATCGTCCCTCTCAAGTAGATGTCATTACAACGCCATGCAACGCCTCTTTTTGCCTGCTCCCCTCACCCTGAGCCTGATGCTGCTTGCAAGCTGCAATGTATCCCAGGTCGAAGCGCCCGCTGATGGCGCGATCGCCGAGATTGCTAATGCCGACCCAGCCAATGCCGACCCAGCCAATGCCGATACAACCCAGCGCGAGCGACAGGCCGATTCCACAACAGTCTCCTCAGCCAACTCGACCGATGCGATCGCCCAAGCCAGTCGGGTTGTGGCCCTCACCTCCCTCAGCGCCGACCTGGTGCAAACCCTGGATCCAGAGCGGCTGGTGGGTGTGCCGGGCAGCAGCCTGATTCGCAACGATGCTCGGTTTCAAGGCATCACCCCGGTTTCCGAAGAGCGGGTGCCGCCCAACCTGGAAACGATTATTTCCCTAAAGCCAGATCTGGTTATTGGTGCCGTCGGCTTCCATGATCAAGCCCTCCAGCGGCTGCAAGAACTGCAAGTACCCACCTTGGCGGTGGAGATCGACGGCTGGGAGGAGCTGGAAAATCTGACCCAAGACCTGGCCAAACGTTTGAACGCCGATGCCCAGCCGCTTCAACAGCGCTACCAGGCCTGTCTCCAGGGCTCTGAGCGTGGCAATTCCCGCTCGGTGCTGGTGTTGTCGGGGCAAGCGCCAATTTTGTCCCCCAATAAAGCAAGCTGGGCGGGGGAATATGCTGGCCACATTGGGAGTGACGAATGTGGCGGCTGAGCTACAGGGCGAAGCCGTTTGAGGGCTACATCACCCTTTCGCCCGAGAAGATCTCCAAGGCAGATCCCGAACGTATTATTCTGATTGACACACCTGATGGGGCGAGCGAAACTCTCAAAACCGAGGACTTTTGGGAAAAGCTGAGCGCTGTCAAGCAAAACCAGGTGCATAATTTTGATTACTATGGCCTTATCAATCCAGGCAGTATCGCCAGTATCGAAACGGCTTGCCAAAAGCTCAAGAACCTTTTAACGGATCAATCCTAAATTCTATATCTGAGCGTTCCCAGTCTCCTCATAAGCTGTTACGTCAACTACCAAGGGTTCGCCAAATCTCAGATCTCTGAATAATGGCGACGGGGAAGCATCCTCCTCCCAGGGAAACGGCC
>JAAUOP010000240.1 GCA_012034805.1 Synechococcales cyanobacterium CRU_2_2
ATGACGCTGAATCCTACACTTTGGGTTGTCATTTTAGGACTAGCCATCAGTGCGACGGGCATTTTTGTCTGTCAATCTGCTGCCAATAGTTATATCGGAATGGTTTCTGGCCAAGGAAAGGCCACTGCTGCCGGACTCTACGTTGCCTTTTACTATCTGGGCGGCAGCATAGGGCGATCGCACCGGATTTGCCTGGTCGGCAGGGGGGTGGCCGCTTGCGTGGCGATGATTGTTAGCATTCAATTCCTGACGGCTGGACTGGCTTTAAAGTTTTGGCGTTCCTAAAGAATTAGAGTGCTGGCTGTGCTGGACTTGGATTGGGTGTGGATTTCAATGCTGCAAAATCATAGCCCGTCCCCGATTCCTTGCCGGGTTGAACTTTGACTAAAACCACCTTCATCATACGATCGCCTGAGGGTAGAAATTGGACAACGCCTGTGGCTCCTTTGGCAGAGAACCCTGAATTCGATAGGGCTTTTTGTAACTGTTCGCGAGTTGGACCTGCTTTTAGACCGGAAGTTATTGCTATGACAGCGTCATATGGACATTGCCAGTTCTCCGAGTTACCGGATGCCACCCCACAGTTTTTTGGCATTGACCGCAAACGGACTGCCTGCTGCAAGGGAAGGGTGCCAGGGAGCGGCTAAGACCATCCCATTGGCATCGGATTGGCCTTGTTTGAGCGTTTCTATGGAGTACATGGTTTGACTGCCAAAAACCGTCAGGCGTCTTTTGGCAGCCTGCAAAACATCAATGGATTGATTAATAGTATTTAAGGATGGAGCGAGGACAAGGGCTTCGGCACCTGCACTAATAGCCTGGGCTGGAACATCGCTGGCATTAAAGTCGGGGGCAGAAAAATCACAGGGTATGTTGATGACTTTACCGCCATTCTCAAAGATAGCTGTTATAAATTCTTCCTGAAATGATTGACTGGCTTCTGTTTTAGATGCAGAACAAACAGCAACTTTTGTTTTACGGGCTGCTTGGGTGACATAGGTTGCTAAAGCATTGGCCATTGCTTTACTGCTGGGTGTTGTTCTAAAGATGTGACTGCCAATCCCAGATAAGTTTCTCGCCACACTGGTGGGAGAAATCATCACTAGTCCACCTTCTTGGTAAATGGGTGCCGCTGCAATAGAAGCTTCACTAGAGTTATGGCCAATGACCGCAAGGATGTTTCTATCTTTCACAAAAGCTGCCGCAATTTGCTTGGCCATCGCAGGGTCGTTATTGTCGTTGGCAATTTCAACTTGCAGTAATTTGCCATCAATACCACCCGCCCGTTCGATCTCATTTTGAGCTTGTGCTACCCCACGCAGGATTTCTCTGGCAACATTAAGATTTCCGCCAACTGGAACACTCGCCCCAATTTTAATGAGTTTTCCTTTGAGCGCGGCTTTTGAATTGTTGAGGTAAATTAAAGATTCTGGGTCATTTCGGTTGTTTGTAAGGACAGCGCTAAACTTTGCGATCGCTGCGGGATAGTCGCCCTTTTCGTAAGCCCGAACAGCGGCCTGCTTCTCTGGCTGGTTATCTTCCGTGAATAAGACTTGATTGCCTAAGCTTAAACGCGCCTGAATGGAGCCTGCTTCAACTGGATCGCTTGAGGGACTGGCGGATTCTTTTGGAGCCGGATTGCCGGATTTCAATGCTCCTTGCGGTTTATTGTTGATCAGCCAAAAGAGGGCTGGACCTATAACAGCTAATAGAAGTAAATAGACAAATAAAACCAGATTTTTACTTGTTTTTGAGTTGCTTTTTACTTCCGGCATAGCAAATTATGATTTAGGACTCTATATACTAATATACGTTTAACTTCCCAGATCATCCACATATTTTGAAAGTTCAATAAACTCAATTCTTCCCAAGGACAAGATGAGTTACACCAATTCTGAAAAATAGCACTACAGATCAGATCCCCCCTAACCCCCCTTAAAAAGGGGGGAATGGTCTTAGTCCCCCTTTGTAAGGGGGATTTAGCGATTATCTCATTTGTCAATCACTTGTCCCCGCAGGAGCCAGTGGGGCGATGTCTGAGGCGATGGGATTTTCCAGGGTATTTGCTGTTTGACCAAGGCATTAAGAATGCCCAATAGCTTATGAGCACAAGCAATTAAAGCAACTTTTTTGGCTTTACCCGCTGTGAGCAGTCTCTGATAAAACGCTGAGATGACAGGATTATGCTGGACAGCCACTAGGGCCGACATGTATAGAGCAGAGCGAACCAGTGCTCGACCACCCACAATACGACGCTTGCCCCGCATCTTGCCACTATCGCAATTAAACGGCGCAATCCCCACCAAACTCGCCAATTGCTTACTCGGTATTTGTCCCATTTCTGGTAGCGCCGCCAGCAAGGTTGTGGCGACCACTCGTCCGACTCCAGGCACACTGGTGAGCCACTCAAACTGTTGTTGCCAGGATGCATCTTCCTTTCGCAGTTGGTCTATTTCTTCATCAAGTCCTTTGACCCGTTGTTTGAGCCATTCAATGTGGGTCTCAATATCCGCTTTTGCCGTCCGATTGCGCACACTATGAAGGCGTCGTTGTTCGTTGTTGAGCATTTCTACAACTTGCTGACGACGGTTGACTAAATCAGACAGAGCGGTTTGCGCCTCCGAACTCAGTGGCTTGGGTAACGGCTCCATCGCTTGGCCGAAATGAGCCAATACAGACGCATCAATGCGATCGGTCTTCGCCAATCGACCCGATGCTTTGGCAAAGTCTCGCGCTCGTTTGGGGTTGATGACCGCCACGGATATGCCTGCTTGTTGTAACGCTTGGACAATGCCACGCTCCATCCCCCCTGTGGATTCAACCACAACTAAAGAGGTTGGTATGTCTTTGAGTTGCTCCATCAACTCTGTCCAGCCTTGTGCTTGATTGGCGAATCGCCAATAGGTGCCTGCTGGACGCAGGGCAATATCTAACCAGGCTTGACTCACATCAATCCCAACGATTTGACGCTCCGGTGCAATGGCGACCATAATGATACTCCTCCTGATTTGGGTTTCTCATCCATCACTCAACCTTGTCCGATGCGGGTTCAAGACCCTGGCGATTTTTCGAGTTTTGATTGATGAGGAAGCGGCGACCTAGACTAAATCTCGGTTTTTCAACCAGGGGGATATCGGTCTACCGCTCTCCTTTTAAGATACAAGGGGAAGGCCGGATTGCGCTGATTGACTGCGGCATGATAGGACGCTTGGACCCCAACACCCAACGTATTTTGACCGAAATGCTCCTAGCGATCGTTGAAATTGATGCCCGTCGCTGCGCCCAATTGACACTGGAGTTAGCTGAGTCCACCAAACCCGTCAATATTTCTGACTTAGAACAAGATTACGAGCGACTGCTGCGCAAGTACTACAACCGCAACTTGGCTGCTATTAACTTCAGTCAGGTGTTTTACGAAATTTTGCAAGTTGCCCGCAACAATAAAATCCGTCTACCCAGTTCCCTAGGACTCTACGCCAAAACCCTAGCCAACCTTGAAGGCGTCACCCGCGCCTTCGACCCCGACATCAATTTATTTGAGGAAATCAAACCCCTCATGACCGATCTCTTCCAAAAGCAACTCGTTGGAGAAGCACCCCTCCAAGCCGTACTTCGCGCAGCGCTAGACCTCAAAATCTATCCCTCCAATCCCCCGTCAAATGAACTGATTCTAGAGCGCGTCACCTCAGAAAATCTAACCTGGCGCGTCTCAATTTCTGAACTCGACGGACTGCGCCGCACCCTAGACGCCGCTGCCAATCGACTCTCATTCAGCATCGTCGTCGGTGCCCTTATCATGGGAGCGGCCTCCATCACCGCCCAAACCCAAGGCAGCCGATTTCTCTGGCTTAGCGACTCCCTCTTCATTGCCGCCAGCGTCATCGGACTCTGGCTCGTCATCAGCATTCTAAGATCTGGCCAGTTGAAGTAAAAAGCAGAGACATTCATTACTAAACATAGCAATATGGAACTCTTAAAAGGGCTGGCAATGCGGACAATAATAAAATCGTCGTGCTCCCGCTATATTTTTCACAATAGAGGTGCCGCAGACAAAACAGGGCTGGTTAGCACGGTTGAATACCCAGTGGCGATACTACGATCATCGGCTGTGAACAAGCGGATTGCTACCGTCTGTAAAATCAATGTCAGGCCGAAGCCGATGAGCAGCACGACGAAGAACGAGATGGAGACACCGCGCGAGCTCTGCTGGTCGACGATTCGGCGTATCGGAAGCACCGGGCCGAGCGCCATGGCGATGGCCCACGGAGCAATCCTAGTCGGCGCGAACTCCTCGCTGTATCGCGCGTAATCGCACTACGCGCTCGCGATCCTTCGCGCGACGCGGCACGGTCAGCGTCGCGAGCAGGTCCTCGACCGATTCGACCCAGAATGAGACTCCGTCGGTGTCGAGGCGTACCGAGGAGAAGCTCTCCATCAGGTCACCGAAGACGGTACCCTGGGCACAGCCGGAGGTGCGCACCTTCTTCTTGAGCTTGGCCTCGTAGTCGGTTGCCCGGGCGGTGCGGACGATGACCAGCTGAAGGTCCTCGTCGTGCTCCACGGCGACGATCTCGTCGTCGGCGCGGAGCATATTTTGATTGAGAAGATACCCGATCGCCAGATAGTCGGGGTAATCGCCGATCGTCATCATGGTAACGATCTCTTGCCCGTTGAGAAACAAGGTGAGCGGACGCTCGTGCACGATCGCGGCCTCGACCCGCCGGCCCTCCTGATCGATCCCCGTCACGGTCTGC
>JAAUOP010000098.1 GCA_012034805.1 Synechococcales cyanobacterium CRU_2_2
GCAGCTCTGACAGCTCCGCTAGGCAGGCTCGCAGACGGGCTTCCTTCGATGGATTCATTCGCTCTCCTAGAGTTCTCTACTCATCCTAGAAAACACGTACTATTCTTGCATCTTTGGGATGCTCCCGCCTCTCGAAGCGTCTCATGCTGGTCAATTTCCTTTCGAATGCGACTTTTGAGCCAAGACCAGGATTGCTCAATTTTGTTGAGGTCAGGCGAATAAGGAGGCAGGTAAAGCAGCTCACAGCCCGCCGCTTGGATGAGTTCTTCAATGCGACCTCCTTTGTGGAAGCTAGCGTTGTCCATAATGATGACTTGGCCCGGCTTCAACTCTGGAATTAGACAGGTCTCAAGCCAGAGTTCAAACACCTCTCGATTACAGGCTCCTTCGAGGGTGAAGGTCGCAAATAGTTGCTTCTGATTCAAGGCGGCAATCATGTTAACACGCCCCTTACGTTGACCTGTTTTCAGGTCGTGGTAACGTTCTCCTTCTTCGCAGTAGGCATAGCCACAGTTGGCTCGATGGTCTATTCCAGACTCATCCATCTAGACCAGCAATTCAGGCTTGAGGGTGGCTAATCGGAGGAGGAAAGCTCGTCGCTTTTCTTCATCACGTTCTTTGTAGCCGTAGGTCTTTTTTTTCGCGTAAACCCGATTTTCTGAAGTCCTCGCGAAATCGTGCGAGCGCTGATGTCGTCTTTCCAAAGTTCAGCCATCTGAGGCTGGGTCTTATCCCCATTGGCTCGTACAAACTTACGGAATTCGTCCAAGTTAGTCAGCTTTGTACTCGGATTGAGGGGATTTCGGGGCCGCTCATGCAGGTCACCCGTCTCAGCCTTGCGCCCCAGCCAGAGATTGATGGTATTGCGACTGATATTGAAGAACTCAGCGACTTCGTACTTCTTGCGACCGTCGAGTTCGATCGCCTCAATCACTTTGCAACGAAAATCGTAACTGTAGGCTTTGGCCATCTCGACTTCAGGATTGACGACTACATCACCTAGTCTACGTCCTAACCCTTGTGGCTGCTGCTATACTGCGGAAAACCAGCCAGCGGCGATTGCTGAATGCCCTAGGGAATGCAGGGCTGTCTGAGGCCGAAATTGAGCAGCATCGGCTGCTGTGAATGGGGTTTAACGCGCTGTATTCGGACACCCAAGCGGGCGGTACAGCCCAGCTACCCGAACCCACCCCGGAGGTTTGGGAGGCGATCGCCAGTTTTACAATCGCCAACGCACTAGCCAGCTGACTCAGCCAGCACCCAGCCTCGATGCCACCCAGGTCGAACGCAACCTGCGCAAGATGGCTAAATGGATTCACGGCTATTTTATCCCCCGGTCGGCTCTCTGAATGTCCAGCAGTTTGAAGGAGAAAAGGGCGGTGGTGAGATTCAAGATTTTCTGCCAGCGTCTGACTAGGCCTCGCTGCTAGAAGCGCTGATCGAGGCGTGACAGAACCAGGCGCGTCTGGAGCGTCAAGCCAGTGTCCAACAGATTCTGGGCGAGCGCTTCCGACAGTTTGACCCCCAAATCTAACAGATTCTTTGCTTATGGCACGGACAGAGGCTATCCCAGCAGGCAATCGTAACCCATACCGGCCTGGGCCAGCCTGCTATCTCCCGGCGACTTGCAAAAGCCCGAGAGCAATTGGTGGAAGCGCTCTTGAATCAGCTGGAGTCCGAAGTGAAGAATTCGCCTGATCCCGACCAGTTAAAGATTGTGGGTGAACAGAGCCTGGAGCCAAAGTGCATCCTTCTCCAATCCCCAAGAAGGACGCTGGCAAAGTTATCTGAATCATCTTTGCCAGAACGCGCTTCAGAGCTGGTTGGTGGAGGAGATTCCCGCATCATCCAGACTTGTCGAGGATCCGGGCTTGCCCGAATTTGTTCAGGGCAGCGCCTTGAACCTGGAACCCCGAGCGCTCGACTGCCACGCGGGCCTAGAACCAGCTGGGGGCTTGCCCTGAGTGCAACCTATTTTGGCTCAGCCTCAGGAAGAGTTGGAGGGGCGATCGCACACAAATCAAGGCAAATATCAAGTGTTTGCCAAAAGTAGAGGATTCAGTCCAAAAACCACTCACCCAGACGGCACAAAAACCAACCAGCGCAGAAAACCAACCAGCGCAGAAAAACCAACCAGTAATGAGAATCAACCCACAGGGATTGATCAAATGCAAGGCTGGGTTGAACGCTACCAGCCCGATGCCGAACTGCAGCAGATGCTGAAGACCCTGCCCCCGCAATAGGCCTATCAGGATGCCGGGATGAGCATCGCCCAACAGACCGTGAGGGGGACACCCAGCCCATGGGGCCATCTGCTCGTCCGTAGAGATCCAATCGATCCAAGACCCCAGAACTGAGGGGCTCATCAGGGCTTGGGGGAATGACGCCGCCGTCTGAGCATTACAGGTTATGGGATTGACATTCCTTAGGCAAATTTGGTCAGGAGTTTGAGTAGTTTTTGCGATCGCGGTGTCAGCAAAGTTCGCCGATAGGCATCTGCTGCTTTTTAATCACCTCTGCCTGGGTGGGATAGGGATGGATCACGCCGGATAGCTTGCTCAGTCCTTGCTTGGTGACGATCGCCGTGGTAATTTCGCTAATCATGTCACCTGCATTTTCAGCCACAATCGTTGCACCCAGAATTTCGTCAGAACCCTTTTTGTGCAGAACTTTGAGAAAGCCTTCAGTTTGACCATCAGCGATCGCCCGATCGACACTAGCCATGGAAATCTCAATGGTGCTGTATTCAATCCCCCGTTGTTTGGCATCGCGCTCATACATCCCCACATGGGCAATCTCTGGCGCAGTAAACGTCACCCAGGGCATGACCAAATCGCTCAACTTAGATTGACCCAGACCAAAGGGCGAAAACAGCGTATTTTTAATCACAATTCGAGCAGCAGCATCGGCGGCGTGGGTGAATTTCCAGTCCATGCAAATATCACCTGCAGCATAGATTTTCGGGTTCGTGGTCTGGAGATAATCATTCACCTTCACCCCTCGGCGCGGATCGTATTCAACACCCACCGTTTCCAGGCCCAAATGATTCACATTCGGTTGGCGGCCCGCACCCACCAGGATTTCGTCCACGGTGACCGAGCCGCGCTTGCCGTGGCCTAGGTCGTAGTGGAGCACCTTGCCAGCGGGGGTGGTTTCAACTTGGGTGAGCTGGGCACCCAGGACAAAGGTCACACCGTCTTGCTGGAGCTGATTTTGAACAATTTCGGCGGCATCGGGATCTTCTTTGTCTAGCAGATGAGCATTCTTGTGGATGAGGGTCACCGCTGAGCCCAACCGATGAAACGCCTGGGCAAGTTCACAGCCAATCGGGCCGCCGCCGATGACCGCGAGTCGTTTCGGTTGTGTCGTCAACGAAAAAACAGTTTCATTGGTTAAAAATCCAGCTTCTTCGAGTCCCGGCACCGTCGGACGCGCAGCACGGGCTCCGGTGGCAATGACAGCTTTTTTGAAGTTCAACGCCTGGTCGCCCACCTGCACCGTGGAGCTACTGGTAAACTGACCTGCACCCAAAAAGACATCGATGCCCAGATTTTGGAACCGGCTGGCGGAGTCGTGATGGCTGATGCCCGCCCGCAATCTGCGCATCCGCTCCATGACGGCGGGGAAATCGACACAGACCTCCCGGGGAGGGTTGATGCCGTAGGGCTTGGCATTGCGCATTTCAGCAGCCACGCGGGATGAGCGAATCAGGCATTTTGAGGGTACGCAGCCCACGTTGAGACAGTCGCCGCCCATGAGGTGCTTTTCTACTAGGGCGATTTTGAGGCCAATATTCAAACCGGCAGCCCCCGCTGCAACGACCAAGCCCGCTGTACCTGCACCAATCACCACCAGATCGTAGGTTTTAGCAGGCGTAGGGTTCGTCCAATTGGGGGGATGGACATGGGAGAGCAGGATTTGGTTGTACTGGTCGTAGGGGGGAAATTCGACGGCGGAGTGGAAGTCAGGAGTGACGGGGTTCATGGTCATTCGTTGTTTTTGGAATGGTTTGGAATGATTGGGAACGGGTTTTAGGAGTGCGTCGCCGGAGCGGATGTATCACCAACACTTTCGTTCAGAGCTTTTTTGGCGACCTTGGTGACATAGACCGTGACGGCAACGGTAGCGATAAAGCCAACAATTCGAATCATCCACTGAATCTTTGCAGTTGCAGGATCGACTGTGCTGCTACCCAGCTGAGCCAAATTGCCAGCGAGGGAGCCAATATAGACATACATAATCGTACCGGGGAGCATGCCTAGGGAGCCCAGGACATAGTCCTTGAGGGAAACTTGGGTGAGGCCCAGGGCGTAGTTAAGCAGATTGAAAGGGAAGATGGGGGAAAGGCGGGTGAGGAAAACGATTTTGAGCCCTTCTTTCGCGATCGCCTCATCAATGACCCGAAAATTCTGATTCCCTAAAATCTTGCTGGCCACCCAGCCCCGCGCCACATAGCGACCAATCAAAAATGCCAGGGTTGCACCGATTAATGCAGCCACGAAGACATAGGCTGAACCTTTCACCACACCAAAGAGAACTCCACCCCCCAGGGTGAGGAGCGAACCCGGTAGAAATAAGACCGTTGCGAGGTTATAAATCACCATAAACGCGATCGGCCCCCAAGCCCCGAGGCCATCAACCCAGGCTAAAGCATTCTGAAAAACGGTTTGAATATCGAACTGTTTTGCAAGGAAAATGAGGGTCATCACAGCAGCTGCGATCGCGAGGTACTTCAGGATTTTACCGGGTGCCATGGTTCTTGTCCTTTGCTCTGGGGGTATGGGGTTTGCTGGACCTATAGCGTCTGTAGCTATGATTCCCAATCTAACCGCACTCCCACGGGAAAACCTGAGAGATTCCTGAGCCAAGGATCAATCTTTCCTGAGGGGTGAAGAAGGATTGTGTAGGCCAGGTAGGTGATGTTTACATTGACCTTGGAGCCCGTTGGGTCGTCTGGGCACCGGCCTCCGTACAGAGGCAAAAGAGGAAGGGGCTGAATATTTAGATGACAATGTTTAGATGACTAAGACTCGCGAATGGTGTTGTCTTCTCTAGTGAAAATCTAGTGAAAAGTAGAATGATACGGGTCTGCTCGCTCTGGCTCGATGGCAAAGCATTAGTGTCAAGATTAACTTGAAAAAGAGACCTCTGGATTATCTTCAGCAAAGACAACGTCTTCGTATCGCAACTGGCCATAGCATCGGAATAGTGGGCACTGTCTCACTAGGGGGTGAGGCTTGATGGAACTCAGCAAATTAATAGGTTTCAACTACGGGATTTGGTCAATCACCTCTTCAGACAAAAGTGCCGACGACGCGCTCGGTGCCCTTGAAGATGAACCCTAAAACAATCCTCAAAGCAGGCGATCACCAAATCAATAGCGATCGTTATGACTTGAATTAACCAGTGCTGCGCACTATGGTTAGAGAGTGCAGGCCAGGCTCGATTTTGCCGACCCAGTTTTGCCAACCCCATTCTCAACCCAGCATTTTCACCATGGTTCTGATCCGAGTTCCCCAACGCTGGGAGATTGCCGAAAATTCCATCAGCAACGAGGCAGCCTTTTTTAACCGTCGTCGGTTTATGAAAAGTATCTTGGGGGCAGGGGTTGCGATCGCCGCCACTCCCATCCTCAGCGGCTGCCAATCCCAGGCCAAAAGCTCAGACCTAGATCTAGCCGCTGCCCTGGAGACTCTGCCGCTAGATGCCACCCCCAACCCCGCTTTTGCCAACCTCGATCGCCCGCTCACCCGCCGCGAACTTGCAGGTCAGTACAACAACTTCTACGAATTTGGCGGCAACAAAAGTATTTGGCCCAAGGCCCAAACCCTCCCCACCGAAGACTGGAAAGTCGAAGTCACCGGCCTGGTCAGCAATCCGCAAACCTACGACCTCGATGACCTCAAAACCAAATTTAGCTTAGAAGAGCGGCGCTATCGGTTTCGCTGTGTCGAAGCTTGGTCCATGGCCATTCCCTGGCTGGGATTTCCGATGAAAGCCATCATCGACGCAGTCCAGCCCAAACCTGGCGCCAAATTTGTCCGCTTCATCTCTTTCTACGACAAAAAAATTACCACCGGCCCCGGCGTCTACTCAGACTTTTTGCCCTGGCCCTATGTCGAAGGTCTGCGCATCGAAGAAATGGCAAACGAATTGGCATTTTTTGCACTGGGTCTCTATGGCAAGGCCCTACCCAAGCAACACGGCGCACCCATCCGAGCGGTGCTGCCCTGGAAATATGGTTACAAAGGCGCAAAATCCATCGTCAAAATTGAATTTGTCGCCCAACAGCCCGCGACCTACTGGAACACGATTCAGGCCAATGAGTATGGCTTTGAGGCTAATGTGGATCCCAAGGTGCCCCACCCGCGTTGGTCCCAAGCCGAGGAGCGCTTCATCGGCAAAGGGCCGGGATTGGAGTGGGAGATGCGGGAAACCTTGCCCTACAACGGCTATGGGGAAAATGTGGGCGGACTTTACGCCTAAGGCCTCGTCGCAGGGTTTACACCTTCCACGGAGTCTCTACCGCTGCCGATCGCCTCTCCCCCTAAAATAAGATGTAACACCCCTTAAAGAGAGCGGAGCCCAGCGTGACGGTCAAGCCAGATTGGTTGCGGGTCAAAGCACCCCAGTGGGAGCGAGTCGGGAGCGTCAAAGAAATTCTGCGGGATCTCCAGCTCAACACCGTTTGCGAAGAAGCGTCTTGTCCCAACATCGGTGAATGCTTCAACAACGGCACCGCCACTTTTTTGATTATGGGACCTGCTTGCACCCGCGCCTGTCCCTACTGCGACATCGACTTCGAGAAAAAGCCCGTTGCCCTCGATCCCACCGAGCCACTGCGCCTTGCAGAAGCTGTTCGCCGCATGAACCTCAACCATGTGGTCATCACCTCAGTCAACCGTGATGACCTCGCTGACGGCGGGGCTCGTCAATTTGTCCAATGTATTGAAGAAACGCGCAAATGCTCTCCGGGCACAACGATCGAAGTTTTGATCCCCGACCTGTGTGGCAACTGGGAAGCTCTAAAGACCATTCTTTCCGCAAGCCCTGAGGTCATGAACCACAACACCGAAACCGTACCCCGGTTGTATGCGCGCACTCGGCCTCAAGGAGATTATGGGCGATCGCTCGACCTCATCCACCGTTCCAAAACCATCGCCCCCTGGATCTATACCAAAACTGGCATCATGGTTGGCCTCGGCGAAACCGACACAGAAATCCGTGCCGTTATCCGGGATCTACAGACCGTGGGCTGTGACATTCTCACCCTGGGCCAATATCTTCAACCCACGCAAAAACACCTGAATGTCAAAGACTTCATTCCCCCCGCTCAATTTGATGCTTGGAGAGAATATGGTGAATCCATCGGCTTCTTACAGGTCATCGCCTCGCCGCTCACCCGCAGCTCCTACCATGCCGAACAGGTACGCCTGCTGATGGAGCTTCACCCCCGCCCAAAACCTGCACCGAAGTTGCCGCCCAGGGCCTAAGTGAGACACGGGGTGCAAAAAATCTTTACAAACTTGTTAACCTCAGTGATTTCAATCAGACATCCATTGCTTTTGTCAATCCAGACATGACTCTTCATAGAAAGCCTCAGGGGTACAAGCAGGGAAGCACCCCCTGGAGTCGACAGTGTTTCGACAAATTCGTGTAGTAATAAATACACAAAGGCTATAATGTCAGTGCCGGAAGCAAGCCCACGGAAACTACTTCTTGCTGCTGCTTCCTAGGACAATTGCAGACAGCGTAAGCGATCGAGGCCTTCCTGCTGATTGAGATCTATTCGAAAGGCTTCTCGGTATCCCCCTCGAGCGGCCAAGCCGATAGTCGTTTTGGTTCGCCGTGGCCGATTTTGTGCTGCCGAGTCAAGATCAAAATCAATCTCAACAGAAGTCGTCCCCACTTTTGCGAGCTTGATCTACCTTATATAAGGGTCAAACTTAAGTAGCCCGATTGTTATTCGCAAAGTCATCAGAAGACTAGAAATTCACCTTTTGGAAATGCAATGTTGGACGCAATATGCGGCGAAATAGAATCTTTGTTCTACTTCGAAACTTCAAGGTTTACGTTTTCTTCGCTTGATTGCAAAGCGCCTTCCGGACAGGAGTGCAGATTTTGTGAGAAAAGCTACAATCAGGAAACGCCCGCAACGTCAAACGTGGATATACAGAAATTTAGCGAATGCTTTACCGGCAACCAATCTCTGTGATTCTGGCATTTAGTCTTAGTCTTCTATTTAATTCAAGGAGAACGAGGAACGCAGCATGACCCAGGCCGAACAAGTACTGGATTCCCTGACCCAGCCTGAAATTGAGCCTCTACCTGTACCGTTGTCAGCTGTCACCAGCAAATTCCTGGCCATAGAAGCCGAGGGTGATATTGCTGAAGTTGATATGGCTGAGGGTGACATCGCTGAGGGTGACATTGGTGACGAGGCAAGTTTCGATAATCAGCTTGCTGAAGATGACAAGACGGGGAAAAATAAGTCCTCTCGTCGTAAAACCCAAGCGAAGAAAAAGCACTACACCGAGGATTCAATTCGTCTCTATCTCCAAGAAATTGGACGCATCCGTCTGCTGCGTGCGGATGAAGAAATTGAGCTCGCTCGTAAGATTGCTGATTTGCTAGAGCTGGAACGGGTTCGCGAAAATCTTGAGGATCGCCTAGAGCGAGAACCTCGCGATGCTGAGTGGGCAGAGGCCGTGGAAATGGCGCTGCCGGCCTTCCAGCGCCGTCTTTACCAAGGACGCAAGGCCAAGGAGAAAATGGTGCAGTCAAACCTGCGCTTGGTGGTCTCCATCGCCAAAAAATATATGAACCGGGGTCTGTCGTTTCAAGACCTCATCCAGGAAGGTAGTCTGGGCCTGATTCGGGCAGCGGAGAAGTTTGACCACGAAAAGGGCTACAAGTTTTCCACCTATGCAACTTGGTGGATTCGTCAGGCAATTACGCGGGCGATCGCCGACCAATCTCGCACCATCCGCCTACCTGTTCACCTCTACGAGACCATTTCTCGGATCAAAAAGACCACCAAGCTGCTCTCCCAGGAAATGGGTCGCAAGCCTACCGAGGAAGAGATTGCCACTCGCATGGAAATGACCATCGAGAAGCTGCGGTTTATTGCGAAGTCGGCTCAATTGCCGATTTCCCTAGAGACACCCATTGGTAAGGAAGAGGACTCCCGCCTGGGCGACTTTATTGAGTCTGACGGTGAAACCCCCGAAGACCAGGTCTCCAAGAGCTTACTCCGGGAAGATCTTGAAGGTGTGCTTAGCACGCTCAGCCCTCGCGAGCGCGATGTGTTGCGTCTGCGTTACGGCTTGGATGATGGCCGCATGAAGACCCTGGAAGAAATTGGCCAAATCTTCAACGTCACCCGCGAGCGCATCCGTCAAATCGAGGCGAAGGCACTGCGCAAGCTCCGTCACCCGAACCGCAACAGTGTCTTGAAGGAATACATTCGCTAGGGTGTTAGCAATGGGAGTTGACACTGAAGCTTTTTCAGGGACTTTTTCAAGGATTGATGACGTTCTCTGACTAAAAAGTTGACTAATCCTAGGCGCATCTCCGATGGTGGGGATGCGCTTTGCTGTGGGTGGCTTGGGGGTGGCTTGGGGGTGGCTTGGGGGTGCGATCGCCCTGGGTTGCCCACAGCATATTCAATCCAGGGATTTACAACATGGACACAGGGATGGGCTGGCTGGATTTCAATACATTTTTGGAGTTGGCACTTGGCATCAGCCTCAGTGCTGCGGCTGGCTTTCGGGTTTTTGTGCCGCTGCTCGTTTTGAGCCTTGCCGCTGTCTTTGGGCATTTTGATTTGCCCACAAATTTGGACTGGGCTGAGTCGCCCCAGGCGCTAGCGGTGTTTGCAGCAGCCTGTGCGCTGGAAATTGGCGGGTATTATATTCCCTGGTTTGACACCGTTTTAGATACGGTTGCAACTCCTGCGGCTATCCTGGCGGGAACCGTTGTATCGGCTGCGCTGATTGATCCCAGCATGGCTCCTGTGGCCCAGTGGACGTTAGCCTTTGTTGCGGGAGGCGGAACGGCGGGGCTGACCAAAATGTTGACGAATATTCTACGCGTTGCGTCCACGGCGATTTCGGGTGGTTTGACCAATCCGATTTTGGCGACGATCGAGCTGGGGCTGGCGATCGCCCTCTCCGTCCTCGCGATTACCTTGCCCTTGGTTGGGCTGTTCTTGGCGGTTTTGGTGCTAGGGATCGCGGTTCAAAGGCTGTGGCAGTTTTTGCGCAAGCTGCCCAAACCGAGTCCAGAGGCCGATTCGGGCGCTGCCGTTTCGAGCGTTGAACTGGGAAACGGATCTGGGGAATAGATCAAG
Source organism: Synechococcales cyanobacterium CRU_2_2 (assembly GCA_012034805.1). Lineage (GTDB taxonomy): Bacteria > Cyanobacteriota > Cyanobacteriia > PCC-9006 > JAAUQQ01 > JAAUOP01. The sequence continues at coordinate 10,352 of JAAUOP010000098.1, forward strand.
AAACTGAAGACAAGCGCAGCAGTCTGGTTTTATTATTCACTAGAGATTTTGGGCATACTTCATTTATGCTCGGATAGAGCGCGATCGCGAAAGGAGTAGTCGGGAATGGCGGCAGGCCCCAGAGTATCAGTGAATTTATCGTCCCAAGCACTGAGCCTAGACTCCCAACCTCGTTCTCAGCTGTTGCCGGAGCCCAAAGACAAAGACTCCTCTGCTTCTCCAAGCTTTTCTATCGTCCTGGAAACCGAGAACCTTGCCCAAGCTGACTTGGCTGGTTTATTTCGTTCCCTGACTTCCCTAGAAGCCCAATCTCCCTCACCCGCCCAAGCCAACGAAGTCTTACTGGTCGATGGTGGTGACGCGCCTGCGGACGTTTTGGCACAACTTTGCGATCGCTACCCTTGGCTCCAGATTTATTCAGTCCCGCCTAGTCTTGAATACTACGGTGCCAAAATGTGGGGAGCCCGAGCCACTACTGGCGAGATTGTGGTTTACTACGATTCCGACTGTATCTATCAGCCCCATTGGCTCGGCAGTATTTTGGCCAGTTTTACGACCTCTCCCCAGATTCAGTCTGAGATGGATCCCCAGCTCCAGCCCGAAATCCAAGTCGTTGCGGGGGAGACGTGCACTCAGGGCGTGGGAATTTATGAGACTGCGATGGCGATCGCCTATATTTTCCCCCAATATTCCGGCCAAACCAGCCTCCAGCCCAGCACCCGCTATTTTCTCAACAACGTCGCGTTTCGCCGTGACTTCTTGCTTGCCCACCCCATTCCGACGGATTTGCCCCTTTACCGGGGCAACTGCGTTATCCATGCCCAAAATCTCGTGGATTCTGGTTATACAATTTGGCGACAGCCACTTGCCCAAGCAACCCATGCACTTCCCAATGGGGTGAGACATTTTTTCTGGCGCTTTTTATTAATTGGCTACGACTACTATTGGCAACAGCGGTTGCTCCAGCGGCGGCAACCCGAGGGATCCTCGCCCCAGGCCGCTGTCAATCATGCTGTCGATCATGCTGTGAACAATAATCAAGAATGTGGCACTCCGACCGGTAGCCTTGGCGGAAAGTTGGCGATTTTTCGCGATCGCCTCAGAAAGCTGATCGCATCTGACTGGCGTCATGCCCTATTTTTACCCTTGGCCATTCCGATCCTGGTCACAGCCGCGCTATTAATCTATGTTGGTTATGCAATTACAGCTCGCAAGCAAAGCTATTTAATCGAGCTATGTGATAAGTGGGCCGTAGAAATCTAGAGTGTAGAAATCTAGAGTGTAGAAATCTAGAGCATAGAAGTCTAGAGATCGGATGGAATGCTCGATCAAATGTATCAAATATTCGGCGCGGTGGTCGATCCGGTGGTTGATCCGGCGCTCGATTTAGTACCGGCCAAAATTACGTAATAGTACGTACAAAATTTGATGAGATGTAAAAATATGTTTTTGCGCAAAGAGAAACTGCTAGGTATCCATATTCAAAATCTCTTCTGATAGTATAAGTACACCCATTGCAGTGCCCATTGAAGAGTCAGTCCAGCTGCTGCAATTGCGCTAGTCATCTACCTGTATTTCATTCAGGATGATTGCGGTGTGGCTTAATACAATTAAATCGGGTCTGATTGCTGCGATTTTTCGTGCTGCTGCCCATTGTGCTGAGACAATTTGGGAATGGCTTAAAAAAGTTCGAGCTGTAGTCGATTCAACGATCCGAAATATTCCAGGATTTAATGCAATTCCAGAGAGAATTCATCAACAGCGATTAGCGGCTCATCGTTCTAAACTTCCGGTGCTGAGTACTCAAGATCGATGCATTCTCAAGGCCTTGCAAGAGGATGGAACCTACATCATTTCCCTGAATGATTTAGGAATAGAGCTGACTGAACAATTTTGGCAATACAGTGTTCAGTTAGCCCAAGAATTGAAAGATATGCCCAGTCATGGCAAAAGCTGTATTAATCTGGGCCAAGAACGGCTGATGGATTATCCCGAGATCTATCTGTGGGGACTCAACACTCGGCTTCTGAACATTGTCGAAAACTATATTGGCCTTCCCATTCTATATCATGGCTGTTCCATGCGGCGAGATATCGCTAATGGTGAGACTGCGGATGTGATTCGTCGGTGGCACATAGATTGCGAAGACCATCGGGTAATCAAGCTCATTATCTATTTTAATGACGTTGATTTGGCAGGGGGATGCTACAACTATATTCCTCAAAAATTGACAGAAAAGACGCTTCCATTGCTACGCTATAAATCGAGCCATATCAGCGATCGCGCCATGGCCCAGGTATTACCCAAAAGTAACTGGAAAGAATGTCCAGGAAGTCAGGGTACTGTGATTATGAGTGCTACCGGTAGTCTATTTCATCGAGCTTGCCCGCCGGTAAGTCAAGATCGATTTTCGATTTCATTTTGCTATACTTCAGATAAACCCCATAGACACTGGGTTTTTGATCGAGTTTCTTCCCAGCAGTGGAAGAAGATTGATGAAAGGCTGGACGAGGACAAAAAGCGCTATTTGGTCAACCGCAACAAGTGGCTTTCTGTCAAGATGTAAGCCTGGTAATTTACGTCGCGTAATACCAGATATCACCCACGATGCCACCCTCAAATCGTGTCATCCCCAACAATAATGCCATCCGCAATGATACGGAGGGTTCTGCCGCGCCAAGAGATGCGATCGCCAAAGGCCCCTGCCAGCCAAATTGCAAACGTGAGCCCATCCCGCAGAGGCAGTAGCCAAAACCAGCGGATGAGTTTGGGAGCACCCACTCGTTGGGCGGCAATCCCAGCTTGGAGGAGCCGAAATGCGAGGGTGACGATCGCCAAGCCCCAGGCCCAAGCCGCAAAGCCGCTGGCCCACAGCAACGGTAGTCCGTACACCAAACCAAAGCAAAACACCTGACCGTAGTACACCAACCCCCGATTAAACCGAATGGTTCTGGCCCAGCGTAGCTCCCGTCGCCAGATGTCGCCCAGGCTTTCAGCCCCAGTGTCCGACTCCAAAATCAGGTGAGACAGCTCGACGCGGTACCCTGCTGCTGCGACTCGTTTGCCCAAGTTGTGGTCAGAACCAATGCGATTTAGGTGTAGGCCTCCGGCTTGCTCGAGGACGTCTTTGCGGATGGCCATCGTGACGCCAATCGCAAATTTGATGCCACCATCTAGTGCTCTGGCAACTAGGGCGCTGGGAATAAAGTCGCAGCAGCGATTGAGTGATGCGATCGCCCCCCCGATAAACTGAGGATCGTGAGCCACATAAGCACAGGTGACCATGCCCAGACTGAGATCCGTCAGGGGAGCGGTGACGGTCTCGAGGTAGTCGGGGGCGACGCAAATGTCACTATCGGCAAAGACAATGGTGTCATAGCGACTGGCTTGCATCAGGTAACTGAGGCTGCTGTCTTTGTGATTTGCGCCTAGGGTTTGAGACCTGTGAAGAGTTGAACGCGATCGGGATAGGTCGTTTGGAGCTTTTCCAAGACGGGAATAGCGGGGTCTTGGGGATCGACGATGCCAAATAAAATTTCGTACTCAGGATAGTCTTGCTGACACAACGAAGTCCAGTTTTCCCAGGCACCTTCATCGAGGCCGCAGCAGGGCACCAGCAGCGAAACGCCACCGAGTAGACCACTGGCTTGGCTAAACTTTGTCGGCTCGCCGAATTTGGATGGGTTGCGGAAAAACTGCTGCGTGAAATAGGCGCAGGCCAAGTAGAAAGCGAGAGAGCCAGTGGTGAGTGAGCTGAGCAGAATCGTTAGTGCAACCATTGGAGATTGGTGAAAAATGTCCTCCGTACTTTACAGTGCCCAGAGATCTGAACTCAAAAGCAAACGCCACAAAAATGACTCCCTATGCTCTCGGTACGGGAGGCACAGAGAGTCGCTCTTTCCTCACAATCAACTTGAGAGGCTTGGCTTAAACCTACCAATAGACGCCAGCGAAGCTAGCTCACTGCCAGCCACCTGGAAGTAGAGACATCGAGCACATCGATGCTTTTTCCAGCGGAGGTTTGTGCACTACTGCGCTCACCCAGCAGATTACCTGTGCATCGAGGTTGAACTCACGGGTGCAGTCAACCTTGAGAGCTTCGATTCCAGCTTGTGCCAAAATGGCCAGGAAGCCATCTTCGCCCGAGAGCCATCCGGTGTTCACTTTTGCACCAGTATTGAATAGCAGCTCTCCGAACCGCCTTCATCCCCCAGCCCCTTCTCCCAGGGCGGGAGAAGGGGAGCTAGAGTTCAAAGTCCTTCTCCCCTTTTGGGAGAGGGGTTGAGGGTGAGGGTTACATAACTAGGATGCACCCGATACCGTCACCGTTGAGATCAGAATCAATGTTGTCATTGCCACCAACATTGGCTTGAGTGAGCTCAACACGACCGGGTAAGTTATCAACGGTGACTTTGTATAGATCAGCAACAAGGTTTCCAAAACCACAGTATCCGGCGGATGCAGTGATTTGCGTGCGTACAACATCGTCGGCGGTGCCGAAGGCTCCATCATGACCAGCGCCGCGTAGGGTAACACGAGCACCCACCTTCATTACCATCGAGGTAAGGATTCAGGTCTGGGGTTCAAAAGCTAGGTCAAAGTAGTTAGACTGTAGTGATGAAGCGACTTCAGCCCCCTCCAGCCTATACTCGCGAGAGCTTAATCGAAACGCCAGTGTCAAGCTTGGTGGACATCGTCTTGAAGCAGCAAGAGATGATTGAGCAACTGTTCGAGGAAGTGGAGCGCTTAAAGCAAATCATCAATCGTGACAGTCGCACGTCATCGAAGCCGCCATCAAGCGACCTGGTCAAACGTTCGGAGAAGCCAAGCGAGCCGGAGCCCGGTTGTTCACAAAAGCGTAAAGCGGGAGGTCAACCGGGCCATCCCGGAAAAACGCGTAAGGGCTTTGGTCGGGTAGACCGGGTGGAGTTTTTGCGACCCGAGCGATGTTGGCATTGTGGTGGAGTTGACTTTGAAGCGACAGTCCTGGGAAGCCAAGCCCAAGAAGTGGCCGAGTTTGCAGCGCGTCCCATAGAAGTGGTGCGTTACGAACGGGCGACTTGTCGCTGTCAGGGTTGTGGTTATGATTCAACCGCCGCCCTACCGCCAACGGTGATTCCTGGCCAAGATTTGGGGGTCAGTCTACAGGCGATGCTGTCCTGGTTAAGCCATTACGGTCATTTGTCCTACGAGAAACAACAGGAATGGCTGTGGGAGTTGGGCCAAATCCAAGTCGGACTTGGGACGCTGCAAGCGACGACCCAACGAGTGGCTGCCGCCTTGTCGGCTCCCGTGGAGGAGCTGCACCAATGGATTCAACACCACCATCACGTTCAAGTGGATGAATCGCCCTGGCTGGTCAAAGGCGTCAAAGAGTGGATGTGGGTCGCGACGGGAGTGGGGTTTTGTCTATTCCATGCGGGTGATACTCGCTCGCGCGCTGAACTAGAAGTGATTTTGGGCAAGAGTTTTGCTGGGGTGCTCAGCACTGACGACTTCTGTGTCTACAACGGTTATGCGGTGAGCGCTCAACAGAAATGCTTGGCCCACGTACGCCGCCATTTCAAGCAGGTGATGAAGCTCAAACCGTCTTCCCAAGCGGAATTGGGGCAGGTGTTTATCCGCTTGATTGATGAAGCGTTTGAACATCATGCCCAATGGCGTGAAACTCAAGATGCAGCGGCTTATGCCCAGTGGGCGGCACAATTCAAAGGCCGGGTGACGCAGGCCATCACGACCTGGAAACCTCAGGCCGGGTATGCAGCAATGCTACTGTTGCGCTCACTGACTCAAAAGGCCCACCAGTGGTGGTATTTTCTCGACCATCCAGAAATCCCTCCGGACAATAACCGCTCTGAACGGGCCATTCGGCTCGCTGTGACCAAGCGGAACGTTTGCGGTGGCTCGCGGTCGATGAAGGGGTTTGCCGATACCGCGACGATTTTGACGGTGATTCAGACTTGTCGGGCTCAAGCTCGCTCGGTTCCGCAATTTATCATTTCAGCTCTTGGCCAATCCGCTGGTCGGTTTGACCTCATCCCGGCTCCGCTGACCTGAATCCTTACTTTCACCCATTCTGTCCTCTGAGTGTAGTTTTACCGCTACAAAGCTCACAGTAGAACCTTCATTGATCGCAACCCACACATTCGTGTCTTCCGAAGCACAGACATCCTCAACAGATTTTTGCTGACTCACTTGCTTCAGTATTCATAACGCTCTGAAGTGAATCAAAGACCAGTGTCTATGCCCGAAGCGAGAGACGAATAACAGCATCAAGATGACAGGGGGCGTATGCTTCAATCTGCATTTTGATATCACATCAAAAATCTGTGAGCTTCGTTTAACATAATACAAAATACTACGAAAGAATGTTATTTAGATTTTGAATACTCACAGATAGCCTTTAAACAGCTACCCCATCTGGAACTGAGCCGAACGTTCCGGTTGAGCGGTAGCAGATCGACCCGAACGAAGACTAAAAGGCTTTCAACTGTCCGCTCCAACCGGGTTGTTAGCTGTCTTTTTATCAAATTTTTTAACTGCCTCCTGATGCGCCTCCTCAATTAAAGGAAAGACCTCCTCAAACTTGTCTCGGCTAGGGGAAAGGATTTGCACCCAGGACATCCAGGCGTAAATTGGATGCGGCATAAGCTCATTTAACTCTGTAAAATCGTGCTGCGTTGCAACAATACTCCCCTTGCCAGGACGTGCTGGTTTCTGACCAAATAAGCGAACATAGGTTTTTGGAGTAAGCCCGATAGCGACTCTAAACACACCTTCTCGATCGAGATTGGATGCTTTGTCGTTTTCTCCATTGTGTTGCTTGATGGTGCAGAAATAAACACCATTGGGCAACAGATAACCAGGATTGTAAAACAGCGATGTTTCGCCCCAACTGGCTTTTGGGACTACACCTGAGAGACGATTGCAGATGTATTGAATGATTTCTTCTGGTGTCACAGTTTCTCCTAACTGCTAACGTTAGCTGACTGGCACTACCAATCGATCACTAATTTTTGAATTTTAGATTGTGCTTCATCCAATCCCCTTTTCTGCACGTCGTCTCCCATGTCTAAACCATTGGCATGAATAAACTGAATATCGGTCACTCCCATGAATTGAAAAATATTACGCAAAGCTGGCTCTTGAGCATCCAGTCCCTCATAGGGTGAACCGGAACTATATTCAACGCCTCGTGATGTAATGAACACAACTTTCTTCCCGCTGACTAGCCCCTTACCTTGACCATTCTCAAACGTAAACGTTCGACCTACACGCACAATCTGATCGATGTAGGCTTTGAAATTTGAGGGCACGCTGAAGTTATACATCGGCACACTGAATAGACATCGATCAGCAGCTAAAAACTCATCCACTAATTCATCAGATAATTCAAGATCAACACTCCGGACAGTTTTGGGATCCCAGGAGTGAAGAAAGCCATCCATCGGATAAAGTGTACTTACAACAAATAAGGAGACACAGATGGATAGCCTGAAAGAGATTCTAACCGGTCTACTGGACACAGTGGGCCTTTTCGCAAACCGCACCGGAAGTTTCTGCTGGCGCTGCTGCCGAGTCTGTTCGTGGTGTGCGGCAAAGCTAACTACACCAACCTGAGCCGCTACAGCGACCTGTGCGAGCGAACCTATCGGCGTCATTTCAATCAGGGCCTGGGTTTTGAGAGGATTAATCAGCTTCTGATCGAGCAGTATGGCTCATCTGCTGGGACTCAGATTGGGGTGATTGACTGCACCTTTGGCGAAAAGAGCGGTCGTCATACCCCAGGGCTCGATTGGTTTTACAACGGTAAAACTCAGCAAACGGAGAAGGGCTTGGAATGGTCGGTCGTTGGGGTTGTTGACCTAGACCAGCACACCGGCTACAGCGTCAGTGCCCAGCAAACCGAGGCCGGGCTTACAGCCAGGGCCAAGGAGGCCGCCGAAAGCGGTAAGCGGGTGGGCAATCGGGTCGATTTTTACCTCGCTCACCTGGCCTACTGCCGCTCCTATTTGCCCCAACGGGTCAAGTATCTGGTCGGAGACCTCTTTTACAGCAAGCTCAAATGGATTCAGGGGCTCAGAGTCGATACCTGTCCAAGTGTTAACAATTGGCGAGAGTAAAAGTTCTGAGCCAAGAGGGGGAAAGCTAGAGCTAGAGAGGAATAGAGGGGGTCGAGAATGTTATCTGAACTGGTCGAGCTGTTTGCGAAGG
>JAAUOP010000099.1 GCA_012034805.1 Synechococcales cyanobacterium CRU_2_2
GATCACCTGGCCTTCGGGTAAGCCCTTGGCACGGGCGGTGCGGATGTAGTCCTGGCGCATGACTTCTAGCATTTGGCCCCGCGTGATCCGCTGGAGGCCGCAAAGCTGGCGATGCTGAGGGCGATCGTGGGCAGAATCAAGTGCCAGCCCAGATCCAAAATTTTGCCCAAACCAGACAAATCGGCAAAGTCGATGCTGGTCATATCTCCCACCGGCAGCAATGGCGAAAGAAATTGCGCCGCAATCAGCAGCAGCAACGCCGTGATAAAGCTAGGGAAGCCCTGGCCGATGTAGCTGAGCACACGCAGAATGCGATCGCCCCAGGTATTTTGGTTTACGGCGCTGTAGATTCCAAGGGGAACCGCGATCGCCCAGGTCAGCACCAACGAAGCTAGGGCCAATAACAAAGTCGCGGGCACCCGCTCCCACAGCAGCGACGTGACGGAACGCTTGAACAAAAAGCTATCGCCCAAATCGCCGTAGCGGACAATGCGCCAGAGCCAAATAAAATACTGCTCGAGCCAGGGGCGATCGAGACGGTACTTCTGCTCCAGAACTTGCACATACTCCTTCAACTGTGGATTCTCCCGCAGAGAATCAAGATAGTCTCCGGGTGCCAGCTGAATCACAATGAAGCTTAAAAACGAAGCAATCAGCACGGTCAACAGCGCCTGAAGCAAGCGCCGAACCACAAAGCCAGCCGTGGGGCCAAACAGTCCAGCTCGCAGGGCAAGCAGCCAAGCGCGATCGGTTGTTCTGGAATCTGCGGACGAGTCCCCGGCGGGGCGCTGGCTAGGCATGGGTGCGAAAGGGTTTAGGTGCGGAAGTCTTAGAGCAATCTAGTATGATACGGCGAGCTCGGTCTTAACAAATCGACAGGAGATTTTTGTGAAACGTCGTTCCCTCCGACGGTTACTAGGCCTGGGTCTGGTCACCCTCGTTAGCCTCAGCTTGGTCTTGGGTTTGAAGCCCATGCTTGCGACATCTGTCCCCGTCCCATCCCTGACCCAAGGGCAAGTCCCCCAAAGTCTAGTCTCCCCAAATTTAGTCTCCCAAAGCCTGGGAACAGCTCCCCAGGGCCTATGGCGATCGGCTTCGTTTCCGGTGGAAATTTTCAGGCCTACACCTCTTCCTTTGGCTACCGTCGCTCGGCCACCGGCGGATCGACCCAGGAGTTTCACTATGGCCTCGACATCGCCGCTCCCCTGGGCAGCTACATCCGCAGCTGGTGGATGGGACAGGTGGTCGAGGTAAGCGATGACAGCCGCTGCGGTACGTCCGTGGTGGTGGAGTCTGGCACCTGGGAACATATCTATTGTCATCTGCAGGGTAAGGTTGAAGTGATTCGAGGGCAGCGCTACATGGTCGATCGCGAGGGGGGCCTCCAAATTCGGGAGGGTCAGGTACTTTCCACCGGTACGCGGATTGGCCGGGTCGGGATGACGGGCCGCACGACGGGGCCACATTTGCATTGGGGGATGAAGAACAAGGGCCAATGGGTCGATCCGGCGCGGGTGCTGCGGGCAATGCAGTCTTCTCAGATTTCTTGAGGGTTTGGGGGAATCATTCGGTGAATGTTTTGGTCTGTCCTGGGATTCATGCCTCTGAGTGGACCCAGGCGTTTTTGGCCCAGGTTGGCGCTGCGATCGCCTCCCCCCATCGCCCGAAGAATCACCCCGATCGCCCCAACACCACCCCTCCCCTGCACTGGTGGGTGCTGCCGCCCGAGGTGCCGCCCTATGCCCCCCAACCCGTCGCAGATTTCTTTGAAAGCTGTTGGACAGGTGTCTCCGAGCTTGGGCCAGCCTTTGATCCCCAGGCTCCCTTGGTTTGGCTGGGGTTTAGTGCGGGTGTAGTGGGGGCGATCGCCACGGCTCGCGCTTGGCAGCGCCGGGGTCGCCCGACCGCTGCCTTGATTGCCTTTGATGGTTGGGGCGTTCCCCTGACGGGAGATTTTTCCCTCTATCGATTTAGCCACGATCGCTTCACGGCTCAAACCTCTGAATGGCCCCAGGCGAGCGCGGGTGCCTTCTATGCCGAGCCTGCGGTGCCACATTTAGACTTGTGGCGATCGCCCAGTACGGCAGGGGGTATTTGGCAGACCCGTGGTGGGGAGGGCGATCGCCACTTCACCACCGCCCTAGAGGCCCTTGTAAAGTTGCTTGAACAGCTCGGCAACGCGGGACGGCTCTAGCAGACAACTCCCGCTATCTGGCTGTAAGCTTTTATCTATAAAATCCTTAGCCCCAGTGCATCTTTAACAAAGGTGCCCCTTTCAAAGCGAGCAGTCTGCCATGCGGTCCTCCGTTCACCCCCCCTCGGTTGATACCCAGCGCGCCAGCCAGCGTGTTACAGGGGCCTACGCCCTGATTGATAGCCTCCGACGCCACGGCGTTGAACATATTTTTGGCTATCCCGGCGGCGCGATTTTGCCCATTTACGACGCCCTCTACGAAGCCGAAGCTGTCGGTGGCATTCAGCATATTCTGGTGCGCCACGAGCAAGGTGGCAGCCACGCCGCCGATGCCTACTCCCGCGCCACCGGCAAAGTCGGCGTTTGCTTTGGCACCTCTGGCCCCGGTGCAACCAACCTGGTCACCGGAATCGCCACCGCACAAATGGACTCGATTCCCATGGTCGTGATTACCGGCCAAGTGGGTCGCAGCTCCATTGGCACCGATGCCTTTCAAGAAATCGATATTTTGGTATTACGCTGCCGATTGTCAAACATTCCTACGTGGTCCGCGATCCCCGCGACATGGCTCGCATTGTCGCCGAAGCGTTTTATATCGCCAAAACGGGACGACCCGGCCCCGTTTTAGTGGATGTCCCCAAGGACGTCGGTCTCGAAGAGTTTGATTATGTGCCGGTGGCTCCCGATGCGGTACAAATTCGCGGCTATAAGCCCACCGTGCGGGGTAACCCTCGGCAAATTCAGCAAGCGATCGCCCTGATCCAAGCCGCCCAGCGGCCGCTTCTCTACGTCGGTGGCGGGGCCATTTCCGCCGCCGCCCACGCCGAAGTCCGAGAGCTGGCTGAAACCTTCCAAATCCCCGTCACCACAACACTGATGGGCAAAGGCTGCTTTGACGAAAAGCACCCTCTTGCTGTCGGTATGTTGGGGATGCATGGTACGGCCTACGCCAATTACGCCGTCAGCACCTGCGATCTCCTGATCGCGGTGGGCGCACGCTTTGACGATCGCGTCACCGGCAAGCTCGACGAATTTGCCTCCAAGGCCAAGGTGATCCACATTGACATTGACCCCGCTGAAGTTGGCAAAAACCGTGCCCCAGAGGTGCCGATCGTGGGCGACGTGCGCCATGTGCTCCAGGACTTACTGGCGCGGGTGCGAGAGCTGAACGGAACCCGAGATGGAGAGCTGACTCGGCCATGGCGCGATCGCATCCAAACCTGGAAAACCAAGTATCCCCTCGTCGTCCCCCGCTATGCGGACGAAATTTCGCCCCAAGCCGTCATCAGCGAACTCGACCACCAAGCTCCCAACGCCTACTACACTACTGATGTCGGCCAACACCAAATGTGGGCCGCCCAATTCCTCAAAAATGGCCCTCGGCGCTGGATTTCCAGCGCCGGACTCGGCACCATGGGCTTTGGTGTTCCGGCGGCGCTGGGTGTGCAAATCGCCCTGCCCCAGGAACAGGTGATTTGTGTGGCGGGCGATGCCAGCGTCATGATGAATATCCAGGAGCTGGCAACCTTGTCCCAGTACCACGCCCCTGTCAAAACCGTCATCGTCAATAACGGCTGGCAGGGGATGGTGCGCCAGTGGCAAGAGGCGTTCTACAACCAACACTATTCCTCGTCGAACATGCAGCCAGGAATGCCGGATTTCGTCAAGCTCGCCGAAGCCTTTGGCGTCAAAGGCATGAAGGTATCTGACCCAAGTGAGCTTAGGGGTGCGATCGCCGCCATGTTGGCCCACGACGGCCCAGTGCTGCTGGACGTCCGGGTCAAGCGTGATGAGAACTGCTACCCGATGGTAGCTCCGGGAAAGTCCAATGCCGAGATGTTGGGTCTTCCGGATGGGGCTTCTCCCGACTAGAAAACCACTAGAACACTTCATCAACAGCCCATGAAGTCAAGGCGGATTCCAAAGAGTCCGCCTTGTTTTTTGGATTGGAATTTGCATAGTCTTTTTTGCATCAAGCTCGATGAGCTCAAGCCTTAGGCGGCCTGGGCAATCCAACGGATCGCCTCATGAGCCGGTAGGGGCATGGCAAAGTAGCTGCCCTGGGCCATGTCACAGCCCAGCGATCGCAAGTACCGCACCTGCCGCCGCGTGGTCACCCCCTCCACCACCGTTTCTAGGCCAAGACTTTGACCCATTCTCACAATCGCCCGGACAATCTCGCCATTCTCTCCCCATTTGCCCATGCGCTGGACAAAGGAGCGATCGATCTTCAGCGAGTTGACCGGCAATTGATCTAAATAGCTGAGGGACGAATAGCCCGTGCCAAAATCATCAATGCTGAGGGAGATCCGGCGCTGACGCAGCGCTCTGAGCGCCGCGATCCCCTGGGGAAGATTTTCCATCACAACATTCTCGGTCAGTTCTAAACGCAACTGATGTGAGGCCACTCCCGTCGCAGCCAGGATTTGATCCACCCGATGCAAGAGGCCCGGATCGGTCAATTCCCGAGGAGAAAGGTTAACGCTCATGGTCAATCTTTCGGCGCTGGGCCAGTGGTGCTGCCACCGCCGCAGTTGCTGGCACGCCTCTTGTAGTACCCATTGCCCTAAGGGCAAAATCAACCCTGTTTCTTCCGCCAGTGGAATAAACTCCAGAGGGGAAAGCAGATCTCGACCGGGCAACTGCCAGCGCACCAGTGCCTCAAAGCCTTCTAGTTGACCTGTTTTCAGCCTCACCAGGGGCTGATAGTGCAGCAAGAGTTGGCCCCAGCGGGGGCGATCGCCAACCGCAGTTGGAGCGCTTAAGTCTGAGCCGTTCGTGATTGGAGATCGCGGGGAACCGAAGGACTCCTGCACGGGGACGCCACCACCGGCAGTTTGAGCCGCGATCGCCAGCCGCAGCAGCGTTTCTAGGGCAAACTGCTGGCGCGTGCGCTCGTGGCACTGGGGATCAAACCGACTGCTGCTCGCTTTGCCTTGATTTTTCGCAGTGTTTAAGGCTTCCTCGGCATACTGAACCAACCGCTCGGCCAAAGACCCGTGGCCGCTGGGGACCTGAGAAAATCGGGGATCTGGCCGAAGCATGGTCGGACTCAAACCCTCAAGCTGAAGACTGCTGGCCATGCCCAGTCCAGCGGTAACAAAGAGCGTTTGATCGCCCAGGACAAAGGGCTCACGAAAGGGCTGACGCAGGCGCTGCATCCAGTCTGTCGCCTCTGTCCCGGAGCCCAGCTGGGTTAAAACAACCGCAAAAACGTCGTTGTCCCAACGGCTCAAAATATCGCCAGGGCGCAGCAAGCGCTGAAGACGATGACTGAGGGATTGGAGCAGACGATCGCCCGCCCCATGGCCCAGATGATGATTCAGCAGCCGAAAACCATCAACATCAATGAGCACCAGCACCAGGGAAGTGTTCTCAACCCGATTTGGCCGCTTATCCTTGGACTGAGACCCTGTCGCCTCGATCGCGGCCTCCAGCAAAAGCTGCTCTAGGCGATGGAGCAGAGCATGTCGGTTGACCAAGCCAGTAAGCCCATCGAACGACGACGGTGGGTGCAAGACTCCGACACCATGGATAAAGTGCAGCGGCGAAGCTAGCCCAGAATTTAGTTGGTTCATCCACTCTGCCATCTTGCCGTCATCAACTGGGGAAGGTTTGCGATTCGCACGGGGATTGGAACAAAAAGGCGACTTGGCCAGTCTCGACAAAGATGAGCCAAGTAAGCAAACTGTCCAACCGATGCAGGTTTAAGTCAATACAGGTTCAAGCCAATAAGGGTTCAAATAAATACATGCTCGATAAACGCAGTTTCGCTCATACCTACCTAAGTCATTGTAGAAATAAATACATACTTTGTATCTTCGCCAGATCACTTAAGCCCTAGATACTACCCTTGATCCATCACGATTAAGCACCCGAGAAATTCCTGGTTTTGCGCAGGATAGGCCGATCGCCTGGGGGCTGCCAATCCGTAGATTTCCTGAGATTTCCTGAATTTTTTGCCCGAGGGGCGATCGCAGCCAAGCGCAACCACTGAGAAAAACAAATCATTGCAGTTTTTCGCAAAATGCAATGAAACTTGGGAGTAAACACCCCTAAACGTTAAAAGATTCATCAGTCTTGCTCAGGCAACAGGGAATGTCCCTACCATGGTTCGTGATCAAAAAGCGGATCTACTTCTAAAGCTCCCCCTAGGCGAGCAGGCCAGACCTTCCGCTGCGGTTCTTATTTCAGCCCCTTGTGCTCGGGGCAATCAACAATTTAGGCAAGGCAAACCTTACAAGGGAAAAACGGCATGAGTTTTGAGCAAGATCGAATTAAGCTCGTTGAGCATAAGCTAAATGCTTTATCTGAGTCGATTGAGCAGTTGAGCGATTCAGTCGGCGAAGTCAAGCTGGGTCTTGATGCCTTGCGCAAGGATGGCCACGGGCTTGGCTACCGGAGCAACCATAGCTCTAGCCACGGCGTCAGCCACGGTGCTGGCATCATCGGTAACTACTCCGACTTCGCCCATGGCCGCCTGATTGGCTTCTCAGGTCAACAGCACAAAGATATTTTGGATGATGGTGACGCGTTAAACGGAGAAGAACGGGGAGAAGCGAGAAAAATGGCTCCCGAAATGCAGGTTCAGCGCCTCAGTGCCCAGCTAACGGCAGCTTATAGCCGCATTGCCGCTCTAGAAGAACAGCTGCTGGCCCAGCGAGTTCATTAGCAAGTTCATCGGCAAGTTCGTCGGCAAGTTCATGAACAGGCATGCCCAACGCTAGTTATGCCCGGAGCGCCACTGGTAATAGCGATCGCAAAATTCGTCGATCTCCCGCCGCAGCTGTTCAGAGGAAATCCCTCTGGTAAGACAGGTGGCGATCGCGCTACCGCCTGCGGCAACGCCCTCTTTGACAAACCCCGCTTCGTAGGCTCGCAGGGCGGCGTGGGGCGAAGCTGAAAACTCCAGCGCCGTCGCCAACAGAATGGGGGGGGGCCAGAAGCGCTGACCGATGGCTTGGGCGAGTCCCGGTGTATCGCCGGAGGGATCGGCTGCGACCCAGCGCGTGGTACCGACGGCAATGTTTTCTGGGTTCCAGGCGAGGTGTTGGTCTTGGGCCAGGGCCGCCGCTAGGGCATAGACCGCGAGCATTTGGGTGCCACCCGCGAGCAAAATGCTGAGTGTGCGACTGGCGGCGATGGCGAGTCCAGCCACAAACGGCTGCATCGGATCCCCCACGGCTGCGACGATCTCTAGGGGAGAGGGGCTGAGAGAGGACAGGCGATCGCCAAATCTGCAATTCCCAAACCGAGCGCTCAACCCTTGATCCACCAAGGCTTGCTTTTGGGCGTGGTTGCAACGAGGGTGACTGCTGTTGACCCGGCCCTCGGCAGCAATGCCAAGGCCAGTGAGGATCCCCAACGCCGTCGTGGTGCCGCCGACCACACATTCGCCTAAGACAAAGTAGCGGTCTGGGGCGGCGGTGGCGAGGCGCTGGCCCCAGTCGAGTCCGGCCTCAAATAAATGCTTCACGTCGGCTAGGGCAAGCGCTCTGCCGCTGCTGAGGCAAGCCGCCGGTTGTCCTTGAAGATCAAAGCCAGTGCCGGAACTGGCGATCGGCAGTCCGGCATTAAAAATTTTGAGCGGAATCTGACCGGCTTCCACTAGCGCTCGGGTGATCACCACCGGCGATAGACCGGCGGCAAGGGGGGGCAGGGGGTAGGAGTCGGTGTCCATCGCGGGTCTGGGCGCGAGCCCTTGGGAGAGAAATTCACTGTCGGCGATCGCGGTCCAGCGACGATCTTCGGGCGTTTTCCCCGCCGCAGAAATGCCGGGAATCAGCGCTGTTTCCGTAAACCCCAGCGTACAAACCAGCGACCAGGGCTGCTCATGCACGCGCTCCATCCAGACCTGAGCCCGTTCCACCTCGCCATAGATCAAAACGTCATCCATAGAACCCCTGCTCTTCAGGGCCGTTAGTCTTCAGAACCACTAGTCTTCGACATCCAGCTCCAAAAGCACCTGAATCCACTCCGGTGGATCCGGAACTTTTATGCCCATACGCTTCAGCAGAAACCAGGCGGCAAGATGCACCGCCAAGAGATAAATCACACTGTTGATTAGCACCAATACCAGCGCCAACAACTGCACAAGGGTGAGATCTGGCTGAAACAGCAACCCCAACCGCACAGAAACCCAAGCCAGCAGCTTGGTCACCTGGGTCGTGACATAAATCCACAAATCCTCGTTCAACAGTACCGACGTCAGCGCCACCCGAAAGAAAAAGCCAATGGTATTGATCAAGGTGCCCAGAAAAATCGACATCCCCCAGCCCGCACCCCGCCGCCAGCAAAAGCCCAGCAGCATGCCCAGCAAACCCGACGGCATCAGAAAAAACAGGCTGCGCGCCGGCCCCGTAAACACCGTCAGCAGCAGCACCGAAACCGCTGTGGTCATCCAAGCCGCCCGCCGATTCCAGCGTAGATAGACCAGGGCAATGGGAATCGGGAAGCAAATCCGCCAGATCGGCCCCAAGGGAAAATAGGAGTTGATCAGCCAGAGCAAACTCGTCGTACTGGCCAAAAATGCCGTCTCAACAAGAGGCAAGGGACTCTCGGGAAGCCGCCCCGAGGCGGTGTCAGCCAAAATTGCCGGATTGACAAGGGCCGGATTGACAAGGGCCGGATTGACAAGGGCCGGATTGGCTAAGGCTGAATTGGCTAAGGCTGAATTGGCCAAGACTGAATTGGCCAAGACTGGGTTTGTGAATCCTGAGTCACCCAAAACCGAAGTCGTTGCAGCCCGACCGTTGTCTGCTTTCGCTGACGCTGCCTCTCGTTCGTCGGCTCCACCATCAACCCAATCATTCCAATCTGCTTCTGAACCCTGCTCGGCAGCGCGCAAGCTGAAGTCGAGGCTGGGATCTTCTCCGGCATCACGCTGGGGATCGTCGGAGTCGTTGCGAGCGGAACTGGGAGGAGGAATCTGGGCCATGGCAAGGTCAAACACAAGGTCAAAAGTAAAAATTAGGGCGGAGGCGATCGATCGCAAATCCAAAGCGGCAATGGGTTCACCTAACCCACTAACGCTTCCAAACTCGCCAGATCCGGAATTCGCATGACCTCGCGATCGCGCAACACTAGCCCTTTTTTCTCCAGCTTACGCAAAACTCGCGTCACCGTCTCCCGCGCCAGCCCACTAAAGCTGCTCAACTCTCGATGGGGAAACGCGGGAATCACCCACCCTGTCCCCTCCGATGTACCCTGGCCATCGACCAAAAATAGCAGTACGTCCACGAGTCGCGCCATGCTGTCCGCCTCCCGCAGCCGCAGCCGTCGGTTCACCTGGCGCAACCGGAAGGCCAGGAGCTGGCAAAGGTGAATCCCCGCCATCGGTTCCACCCGCAGCAGATCCAAAAAATCCTGGGCCGGAATGCTGCAGATGTGGGTCGATTCCAGGGTAATAACATCCGTGGAGCGGGGAATGGCGTCCAAGGCCGCCATTTCGCCAAATAAGTCGCCCTGGCTGAGCAAATTGAGGGTGATTTCCTTACCGTCGAGATTGTGGGTGCGGACCTTAACCCAGCCTTGGAGGATAAAGTGGATCGAAGCGCCGTCATCGTTTTCAAAGACGATGACATGGTTGGCAGGAAAGCTACGCAGGACGGGGTGAGCGATCGCGCGCTCGACCGATTCTGCTGCTAACCCCTGAAAAAGCGCACATCGATTAATGAGGATTTGCCGCCAATCCTCACCGGAGGTGCCATACCGATAAGTCATTCAGTCACAAGCGTAAATGATGTGAGGGGGATGATCTGGCCCTAGGGGGAGCCAGTTCTGAGCCAATCATGCTCTGGGCAAGTTAATGCTCCGGGCAAAGGGAATTTCACCGTCATCATACGTCAATGTCCAGTCGGATAACAGCTTTGGCGATCGTGCCGCCGATGGCATCAGCGCAAAAACTCCCGCAGGCTGACCACTTCTCCGACGACGATCACGCAGGGCGAGAGTGGCTCGCCCTGCACCCGTTCTGGCATGTCCCTGAGGGTGGCCGTCCAAATCCGTTGATTGCCCTGGCTGGCCCAGCGGATGATCGCCATCGGGGTGAAGGGCGATCGCCCCCGCGTCAACAAACGCTGACAAATTGCGTCCAGGTTGCGCCCTCCCATCAACAGCACCAGAGTCGGCAACTGTGCCAGGGCCTCCCAGTTGAGCGCATCTAGATCATGGGCCGTAAACACACCAAAGCCGTTACTCATCACCGGATCCGTCAGCGGAATCCCCGCCAGCAGTGGAGCCACCAGCGCCGAAGAAAGCCCCGGAATCACCTCAAAGTCACAGTCTGCAGCCTTGAGCGCCTGAATTTCGGCTGTGGCCCGACCAAAGATAAACGGGTCACCGCTCTTGAGCCGAACGACCTGGTGGCCTTGCTGGCATTGGGCGATCAGGATTTGGTTGATTTTGGCCTGGGGCGTACTGGGTTCGCCGCCGCGTTTGCCGACGTTGATCAGGTGGCAGTGAGGGAGAAGATGCGATCGCAACCGTTCATCGGTTAGCGCGTCGTAAACCAAGACATCGCAATCGCGTAAACAGTCCCTTGCCTGCTGCGTTAAATAATCGACCGACCCCGGCCCCGCACCGAGTAAGTAAACTCGGCCCGAGGAAGGGTTGTCTGTCAGCGCGGCAGTTGGCGTTTGTTCCATTAGTTGCTCCATCGGTCATTCTATCGATTGTTCCAGTGTTGATTTCGCGGCTGGTTTCGTAGCTGATGAGGCGATTGTTCCTGTTCCAATCCCCTCAAATTAAATTCACTCAAATTAAATTCCCTCAAAAAGCCCCAATTCTGACAGTTGTTGGCGTAACTGTAGGGCCGGACTGTGGGGTGGAGGCGACTGTTGTTCGTACAGGGCGATCGCCCGTTCAAACGCCTGCTGGCTACGCTCCAACAGACCCGCCTTGAGCAAAGCCACGGCCAAATTTTGATGGATTTCTGGCATTTCTGGGGCCAGCTGCAGCGCCGTTTCGTAGGCGGCGATCGCACCCGCCAAATCCCCCAACTGACGTCGAATGCTGCCTAGATTGTAATAGCCAATGGCAAACTGTGGGTCGATCGTCAGAGTTTGTTCATACAACTCCTGAGCTGCTGCATAGAAACCTTCATCCTTGAGAATGCCAGCCAAGTTGTTGTAAGCGCCCAATTTGAGCAGCGGGAGAATCGCTTGCTCTAGGGCGATTTGGTAGTGCTCGGCGGCGGCTTCGGCATTGCCGAGTCGATTGTGGGCGATCGCCAGGTGATAATGCAACTCATAGCGAGTCTGGGCCATGGGCGCAGCGGCTGCAGGTAGCCCAGCCCCATCCCCCTCAAGTTGGCAGATCCCCCGCTCTAGCAAAGCCATTCCCTTGGCCCATTCACCCTGCTCGACATACAGAGCTCCCAATTTGGCCGCATCGTAGGTGTCGTCGGGATGGCTGGCCAGAAACGTTTCCATGGCAAATTGGGCGCGATCGAACTTATTGCGGGAGGCGACCGCGGCTTGGCCATAGCCGTCATGGCGGAGGGCAATTTCGGGTAAGTCAACAATTTTCCAGTGAGGTTCTTGCTGACACAACGCTAAGACGCTATCGTCGATCATCGCGTGGTAGGGCCGACTAAAACACAGGGCTGGGTGCCGCCGAAACAAACGCGAGACTAGGGAATAAGGGGACTGGGACGCACCGATTTCCTGGCGTAAGAGATTGATGACGAGAAGATCCGGTTGGCTGAGGTGCGATCGCAACCGGTCAAAGGTCTCAGCCACAAAGGTCTCATCTGCATCTAACACCAAAATCCAGTCGCCGTGCGCATGGCTGAGGCTGAAGTTCCGGGCGGCGGAGAAGTCGTTTTGCCAAGGGAAGTGGAAGACTTGGGCTCCGAAGTGTTGGGCGATCGCCACCGTTTGATCCTCAGAACCCGTGTCCACCACGATCAGCTCATCGACCCAGTGCCGAACGCTGTCCAGACAGGCTGGCAGTCTCTGGGCCTCATTTTTGACGATCATGCAGAGGGTGAGCATGGTGGGGAATGGAGGAGAAGCTTCAGTGATGGACAGTACACTAGCGCCATGCCGCTGGCAATTCATTCGGGGCTGCCCACCCCCATCCATCATTCTCAGCATCCAGCCTTGCGAATAATCCACTGGGTTCCAGACGAGTGATCCAACAAGTTGTTTTGCGGTTTGAACCAATGCTTTCTTCCCTAGGTCGCTTGATTCTGGTTGCTGGATTGGGCAGTGCGACGCTGGTACTGCCGATGATTCCACCCCTAGCCCCTGGAGCAGTACTGGCCCAGGCGACGACGCGTTCGGTGAGTTTACTGTACACCCTGACGGGCCATGGCGGCGGCGTCAATACGGTTGCTTTTACCCCCTTTAATCACTATGCCGTCAGTGGGAGTGTCGATCGCACAATTCGAGTTTGGGATCTGAAGACAGGACAGACGGTTCAGACCCTGAATAATTCCCATGCAGTAAACAGCATTACCCTGAGCCCCGATGGCAACAAAATTTATGGCACTGGCCCGAGTTACAAGCCGTCGGTGAAGATTTGGCAATACGGATTATGTGACAGCAGTGTCGTTTGCGCCGGGGGGTGAGACGTTGGTGACGGGATCGGCAGGGCGCGATCGCTCGATCAAGCCGTGGCCTTTGCCTCGGATAATAAAACGATTATGGCGGGCTTGACGAGCAGTAAGGTGAAGGTTTGGCGGCTCAATTAACGAGGGTCGTCAGCCTTTTATTTTGGAGCGCGGACTGTCGAGTATTGGGAGGAGTCTGTTTTTCTAATCTGGCTTGGGGTGGAGCGATCGCCAGACCTCAGAGGTAAACCAAAATCGCCTCGGCCCACTGTGATTGGCCTTGTTCCACATAAATATCCCAGGCCAAGGCCGCAAGGTTGCCTTGGAGGGGGGCGTTCACTATTCCCATTAAATACTGTAGATCCGCCTGTCGTTGCTCAGTTGTAAAGATCTGAGCAAGGGCAAAGAAAATGCGAGATTCGGCCCTCCAAGTATCATCTGTGACGAGAGCCACAGCCCTCAGCAAGCTTTCATCGTCTCGGATATAGCCTGCGATAAACCCGAGGTCACAAGCGGCAAAGTCTCGCACGTCACTTTCAGGTTCCTGGGAGCATCTCTCGAGGGCCGATCGCATCCAGAAAGACCCGTCGTCACCATCACTCAACAGCATTTGAGCCCATGTAACTAGATTTGGATCAACCCAGTGGAGCATGTGCATTCCCAAACCATCCCTGCGCCAACACCCAAAGCCACAAGACGAAAGCCCTCTAAGCAGAATGCATTCAGACTAGAAACTCAAACGAATCAAAAAACTCCTCCCAGGTTTGGGAGGAGTCAAGTCAATCAGACTAGCAATCAGACTAGAGCCTTATCGAAAGGGCTGGCCAATCGCCTAAGCCAACCACTCCTCCAAGGCCTCTTCCTTCGTGTTGGTATGCCGAGACGGCGTCTCACGTTCGAACTTCATATGAATCGATCGCGTCTGCTCACCATCCACCGCCACCGCCATGATCGGATAATCAATCAGGCCATCCTGGAACGACATCTGGAAACGGAATGTGCCATCCGAATTGAGCTTGATCGGCTTACCACCAATCGTCACCGTCGCATCCGGCTCAGTTGCGCCATAAACAATCAGTTCCGCATCCGCAATCAGCCAGAACTTGCGGGGACTGCGCAACGGCGGCATCGAAGCGCCGATACCTGCACCCGACATCGTCAACTCCATGCCCATGCCCGAACCGGCAGCCAACAGACCCATGCCCGAGAAATTGGTGGGGAAGACCGCCGGTGCGCCCGGTAGCTCAGCAGCCCACATGCCAACCCCAGACGGGAAGACGAACGAGCTGATGCTCTCGACCATTTGGGCAGAACCCGGAACCTCAGAGCCGCCCAGCGGGCCATGCTGCATCGAACCAAACAGGGAGCCCGCCAAACGCAGCGCTTCAGCTTCTTGCACCTTGCCAAAGACCATCGCGTGCAGGCCCTCCGCCGAAGCCTCAACCCCCGCGAAACTTGGGGGATTGAGTTCAAAAACGGTTTTGCCGCGCAGCTCTTCCTCCCAATTGACCGTGATGAAATGGTCTTCTACCCAGTCGGAGGGATAGACCGGCGGCACATGGACGCGAGGCGATCGCACCAGCATCAGCCAGCGGCCATCCATGGCGAGGTAGCCCAGTTCAACGACGTAGGAGCGATCGCTCACCGGAATCGGCAAATACCACTCCCGCGCCATCTCATCACAAGGGTACTCCTGCAAACTATGGGGAGCCCGCACATTGGGATCGATCCCCGTGACATCGTAAAGACGCAGGGCCAGCTGGTTGCCCCCCTGCCGACGCAGCTCATCCTTGTGGTCATTGGGCACATCCCAATAGACGTAGGACCACTGGGGATCTCGGGGCAGGAGCATAATGCGGCTTTCGCTGTAGCCATCGGGTAGATCTGGCAGTTGCGCATCTACATCAGACAGAACAATTTCCTTTGGCTTGCTTTGACCCACATCAAATTTTGCTGCTTCCACCGTTTCCTGACTCTCCTCAAGAACCACTGACGAATTTTGAGCTGAACCTTGAACTGAACTTTGAACTGAGCTTTGAACGGGCAGCGAAACTGAGACCGTATCTAGAACCGGGGCAGTGGTGGCTTGCAATTGACGAGCCCGTTCTGCTTCCTGAATAGACCTGAGCAACTCCGATTTGCGCAGGCGGCTGTATCGAGAGACTTGATATTCGCTTGCCACGCGGCGTAGCTGACGCAGCGTCATGTCTTCAAGCGGCGGACGTTCGTTGACCACGATTCAAATGTCCTCAGAGGATTACAAAGTGGGACTGAATAAATCGACCCAGGGATCGCGATTGATCCCCATAATGCCGAAAGAGCTGAGAAGATGCAATCCCCAAATACCTTGTCCAATCGACTTTCTACGCAAGAGCAATACTTTCGGGGATCTCAATGTGATGATTTCATGACTATTTTGCAAGAACGATCCCCTGTTTGTCAATCTTTCATGACAATTGAGTGCGATCGCCCCTCCCCCACCCCGGATGGCGACACGCCAGCCCTGAGCTAAAGTTGATCCTGTTGATCCTGCTCTATTGATTGCTTGACTACCCCCAATCTCAAGATCCAGCCCGTGACCGTCCCACCCGAGCCCCCCCAGCCCATAAAAGCCCAGAGCAAATTGATTCGAACCGTCTTGCAACCTGCGCTGGGGTTATGGTTGCGATCGCAAACTGAATCCCTCGGCAGCCTTGAAGTGGAGATTGAGGGGGGCGATCGCCAACTCATTTCCGGCCAAATTCCAGCGTTGCAGGTGGTCGCCTCCCAGGTGGTCTACCAGGGGCTGCACCTCAGTCGGTTGCGTCTGGTGGGCGGCGAGATTCGCATGAATCTGGGGCGGGCCGTGCGGGGTAAGCCCCTGCGGCTGCTGGAGCCCGTTCGCGTCCGAGCAGAGCTGCTGCTGCGCTCGAAGGATTTGAATGCGTC
Organism: Synechococcales cyanobacterium CRU_2_2; assembly: GCA_012034805.1. Lineage (GTDB taxonomy): Bacteria > Cyanobacteriota > Cyanobacteriia > PCC-9006 > JAAUQQ01 > JAAUOP01. The sequence continues at coordinate 15,678 of JAAUOP010000099.1, forward strand.
CTTGGGAGCGGCCCGACTGGCACCGAGTCTGGAGGCGGGGCTGGCTGCGTTGGCAGATTGGCTGCAGCAGGCGGGGCCAGCTGAAGTCCGGCAGGCTTCGATTCAAGCACCTCAAATTGAATTCTTGGGACAAACACTACGGTTGCAAGCCCAGTGGTGTGAAGCGGAGCGACCGGCCCAGGGTTTGGCGATCGCAGCCCAACTGACCCTCGACCCCAATCAAAACGTCCTTAGCCTCACCCAACCCCATTGGCTCGAACCACCCCCGAGCCATCTGTGTGCCAACCTGGAGGATCTGCCCTTGCTCCGCCTTGACCTTGGCAAGGAGGTGGTGTTTGAATCTTTGGCGATCGAACCGGAGGGGCTCAGCTGTCGGGGAATAATCACCATTCATCCTTAAAGATTCCGAACTTAAAGATTCCGAAGGCAGTCGATCAACCCCTGGGTGAGGCGGGTTAAAAAGTCGAGATCGAGCGTCCCAGGGCGATCGCTCCCCCGGTGGTAGTGCGGATTTCTGAGATTCGCCGTATCCGTCACCATGATGGCGTTATAGCCTTGATCCCAAAACGCCGAATGGTCACTGTCGCGGGTGCGGGGAACCGGGTGGCCTCGGTTCCAGATTGGCAAAATAACGCAGGGTGTACCGCCCGCCTTCAAACGCCGCTGCCAAGCTAGCAGGTCGGGAAAGGTTCGCAGATTGCCGATCAGGGCGATGAAGTTGCCAGTGCTGGGATAAATGCGATCGAGCGGGGCCGGATAGGTTTGAGAATGGGCCACCTGGGTGCAATAGCCCAACATTTCGAGGGAAATCATCAGCCGCAACGCCCGCCCATCCTCGGCGGCAAGCTGGGCACTGACCAGGCTGCCAATGCGGCCATACTCTTCCAGGTCAAAGGCCGCAAGGCGAATCGGGTAGGGTGCAGGCACTGCCGCAAAACTCCGAGCCAGTTCCAGCAAAGCCGCTACCCCCGTGGCATTGTCATCGGCTCCGGGGCTGCCGTGAACCGCGTCATAGTGGGCTCCGATCAAAATGGCAGGGCGTTGAAATAGCGGGCGTTGAGATAGCGGACGTTGAAATAGCGTCGGTTCCGACGTTTGAGCCTTGAGCCGTCGGGCATCTGTCTGGGCCGGTAGGTCAAGATAAAGATTGCAATAACTCTGACCGGAATAGTCAAACTCCTCCCGCTCCACTTCGCCCCACTGGCTAAGCTGTCCTTCGATGTAGGTTTGGACATAGAGATGGCCCATTGGGGAAAACAGGGGATCGCGATCGCGCGCCACCTCTTGGATATGGGCCGTCAAATGAGCTTTGAGATCAACGCGATCCATGGGCATGAGGGATCCCGATGAGGGATCTAGATTGTCGATCCGAAGCGAGGTTGGGTGAGGCGGAATGGGTAGAGCTTAGGGGCGAACAGTCGATCGCGGCTGACGTTGCAGCAGACTCAACAGAACCAGCAGCGCTGCCAGCAAAAACCTACGATCGCAATCACGGGCACGGCCAGATTCTTGAGCGCGATCGCCACCAAGGCCCAGACAATCACACCCACAAACGTAACATCGCCGTATTGCACCAGCAGCCGCATCGCCAAAAACGTGGCGATCGCCATCAGCACCACCGTCCACACCTCTCCCGAGAGCCAGCCGCCCCGCCAGCCCCAGGAATAGAGGGCGATCGCAGCGTTGACAATGGTCGCGACGCTGATCCAGCCCAGGTAGAGACTGATCGGACGCTGGATAAACCAGCGATCGCCCGACGTCTCGCGCCGCAGGCGTTGGGGCGATCCTTTGGCGCTGGGCAAAGCCCATCGCAGCCGCAGGTAAAACGCCGCCAAAAACAGCAAAATCTCGACCATCGCCAAGAGCGAAAGCCCAAATTGACGGGTCAAGAATAAATAAATCCAGAGGCACTGAGCTAGACTGGCCAGCACCAAAAAATAACTGTGGGGATTGAGTCTTGGGTTTTCATGCTGGGACACGGGCAGTTGATAAATTCCCAGGGCAACCAAGCCAATGTAAATCAGCCCCCAAATGGCAAACGCATAGCTTGCCGGAATGATTAGAACATCCCGAAAGACAATGTTCGAGAGGTCTGCAACGCTTTCACCATTCGGTGGAGCGGCATTGCTCACGCCGTTGACCACGATGGCACCGAGCACCGCCAAGAGCGTGAGGATGGGTCTGAGCCAAGCCATGAAACCTAGAACCTGCGATGGAGAACCGTAAGGCTGTGGCTGACATCTAGGACGGCAGACCATCACCCCATCTGAGCGTACTCCGCCCAGCCCGCATCTGGGCAGGTATTAGCTTTTCTTACCAAACAGGCCGGTGACAGATTTGCCGATTTGGGCGATCGCATCCCCCACGGCACTGCCCTTGAGCAGTCCCGGCTTTTTGGCCAGTTCAATTTCTTCGTCCTTTTTGGCTCCCTTGAGGCGGTAGCCATAGTCCAAATTGTCCTGGTGCTTCTTCAGCGGGGGAGCCATGCGGAATGCAGCCTCTAGGAGCGATTGCTCATTGGCATAAATCGCACGGCTGACCAAATTGGAGCGCGGTACGGTGATCGCACCAACCGGGATCCAGTTCGGCTTGTCCTTGATGCGCATGTAGACCTCAAATTCCGGCATCCCCTGGGCCTTCATTTTGTCCATGCGCTTTGCCGCAGCATCGCGCTCCTGAGAGCGCTTCGAGGCCTTGGGCTTCGCTTTGGGCGGGCCGAAACCCTGGGGGTTACTCATAAAAAGCTCCTGGAAAAGGTTTGTCAAATGAGAGCGGTATTCGTATAACTTTACCTAAATTTACCGAGTTTCTGAACGCGGGGGTCTTGAGCGGGGTCTTGAGCGGGTCTTAGAAGCGGGATTATTGAAGCCGGGGTCCTTGAGCGGGA
>JAAUOP010000241.1 GCA_012034805.1 Synechococcales cyanobacterium CRU_2_2
TCGATAGCTACGTCGAATCTGATTTCGACGAAGCCACATTGCAGGCGATCGCCACCGCCGCTCAGAACGCTTTGGGGGTGACGGCATGACATCGACACCCGATCCAAATGCGATCGCCGCCTACCAAAGCGCCCTAGAAGCCCAGGGGATTGCTGAGGATTTAGCTGCTGAGGTTGCTGCGATCGCCGCCACAACCGACCGGACACCAGACGACCAAGCCACCGTAAGTCTCGCTTGGCGGATGCTCTCTCAGGGGCAGCAATAGCCAATCTCACGCGTCCCCAAATGCAATGCGGGACAGATTGTCCCAAATTGGCCCAACCTGTCCCGCATTGGCCCAAATTGACCCAATCTGTCCCAAGACCTCAAAAACACTTCAAACCTAGACTACGCAAGGACTAAGCCCATGTTAGACATCCAAAACGCTTCAAACAACGTGGCCCAACTTGGGCCAAACCGGGCCAATCTGTCCCAATCTGTCCCAATTCAGCCCATCGGTGTAGATGTTGGGAACGGGGCGGTAAAACTCTACTCCGCGAATGGTCAAAACCTAATCCAGTCCTACGTTCTGTATCTCGGTGAGCGAGCAACTCACTGCAATCAGGGCTATGTGGAATATGTCTCAGGTGCTCGAAACGACCTTGCAGGGAAGCAGTGGATCGGAGGGCTCAACGCCTACTATCAATCGCCGACTCACATCTACCGGGTCACGGACGATAAGGACGGCAAAGTCGATCTCTGCCTGCAACTTTTACTCTCTGCGGTGAGCCACTGGAGTTATCGCCCACAGTTCAACCTGCTCGTCACGGTCTCGGTGCATGACGGAAAAATCTTCGGTAAGGCAATGCGGGCTGCACTTGAAGGGCATCACCGGATCCGTGTTCAGGGGAAAGATTGCATCGTCAATATCAGCGTCGCGTCGGTCGTTGAGGAGGGGGTAGGTGTCGCTGTGGCGCTCCAACAAAAGCACGATTTTTCTAATGCGCTCCTACTCGATATCGGCAATGGCACAACCATCATCAGCGCATTTAATGGTCTCCAAATGTCCCACAGGGACTATGAACCGAATGCAGGCGTAGAGCGGCTATACGGGGCGATCGCCGCATCGGACTATGTTCGTGGGGCGCTGAAGAAACCGGGCGATCGCCACCTCATCCGCACTGGAGTAGAAGATGGTTCATTCACCTACGGAACGCAACTCAAAGGCTGGAACTTCCGTGAGGCTTATAAACAATGCCTACCGAGCTGGTTTGAGCAGGGATTGAAGCCGTTCGTTCGTGCGAGTGAGGAAAGGTTCAGCAGCGCAACGGCCATCATTGCGGTCGGCGGTGGGTCGATGCTCCCTGGGATTGCTGAAATGCTTGCCCAGAAAGGAATCACAGTCCCTGATGGTGCCCGCTGGCTCAATGCTCAAGGCTTATTCCAGCTCGCACTACGGAGGGCTAAATAATGCGGATCCGAATCAGCAAAGCCCAACACCAAAAACTGTTGGAAGACTTGGGCGATCGCCTCGGTGGCAACCCCAAAGACGGCCTTGAATACGTGTTGGACACCTGGCTCATCGACGGCAAGCCCAACCCAGGGGCAACCCAACCCACCGCCCGCCACACACCAGACGAAACCGACTCAGAAGACCTAGACGGGATTGTCGAATGGGGCTAACAGAAGTAGATGCAACAACCTGCAAAGCCTTATGAGCCATACGGTTCGGGCTTTGCAGGGAATCAAAGAATAAGACAAATGAACGAACAAATCGCCCGCATGGGCAGCAAATGGGCGGGTTTGGTGGGTGGGTTGGTGGTTGCGATCGCCGCCGCGCCCTACATGGTGACAGCGACCCAAACCAACGCCGCCGCCCGCCAGACCTCCCAAGCCTTTAGCCAGCAAAAGAACGAAATGGAGCAACGAGAGCAGCAGCGCCAGGAGCTTGCCCCGATCGCCAAAGCCCGCATTGATGCAGGCTGTACGCCCATGCTGCTCAACGGTGAGCAGGTGCTTGTGCGCCCTGGGATGCGAGGGCGCGACCCAACGACAGGCTTACCGATGGCACCTGGAATCGTTGTTTGCGACAGGCTCGGGAACACAGCCATCACCGACGCCGAAGGCTACTTCACTGATTTCGCCGCTCTCTCTGGAGCCCCACAGAACGAACCTCAAACCGAAACTCAAACCGAAGGACAAACGCTATGAACTCTCCCACCGTTGGTCGCATTGCTAAATATCTCTGGATTGCCGCAATCCTTTGGGTAGCTGCTCTCAATATTCAGCCGTACCTTTCGATCATTACCGAACTGACAACGGGCATCATCGCTATCCCGCTGGGTGAACTATTTCTGAAAATCCCAATCATTGGGCCAGCGATGGCACTGCTGGCGCTGATGATTCCTGGGTTAGTGGCGATCGCAATCTACATTTTGATTCAACTACTCCAGTGCTTGCCGATGTTGCTCGCTAGTCCTGAGGTTGTGCGCGCTCGGATTGCAGCCGGTGAGCAGTGGCAGCATTTATCGATTCGAGCCGCCGATCCAGGTTGGCTGAGAGAACTCAAAATGAAGCTCAATAACTTCCCGCTCGAATGGATTAGCTCAATCCACAAGGGCTCTAAAGCTGCCTATGCCGTCGATTTAGTGCTCTCAGGGATGCAATACCCGCTGTTTAAGGATGGCTGGCTGAGCGCAATCCAAAACTGGAATTCTTTGGGCTTGTGGGATGTGCGCTGGGGCAACATTCCAGGCTTCGTCACCATGATTTTCGCTTTCGAGGGCGCTATCTGGCTCTATCTCAAGCTCTCTGAGGGCGTTGATATTTTCAATGCACCACCCGCCCCAAGGACTCAGCCCAGAGAGCCCAGAGAGCGCAAGCAACCCAGAACAGAGCCGATGAGCTGGTGACCAGCAAACATTCACGGGGCGCTAAACAGTGCCCCATTATTTTGAGAAATAAACATGAACTACTCAACAGAAAATAAAAGCCCTGTGCTGTGGATTGGCGGGGGAGTGCTGGCATATCTCAGCCTAGGCCCGATCGCCTTAGCCGGTGTGGGGCTGATGTATTTTGGTCGCCACTGCAAAACGGTATGCGATCGCAACGGCTGGACTGACGACCATTTACTGAACGAAGCCCGCCCAGTTCCGCAGCTCGCGCCAGTGGGTGAGCAAACCCGGCTGATGGCGGTTGATGTCGATGCGGTTGAGGTTGACGCGGGTGAGTACCCGCAAAGCTTTGAGGCTCCATCCGTCACGGTGAATGCTCCTACTGAAATCCATAACTACATCCCTGGGGCTGAGCGCGATCGCCCTCACCCCAAAACAGCAGCTCCCCCGCAAGCTGACAGACAGACAGAAGCGCCAGACCTCAGCCTGTATCCCGACCCCAAAGAGCGTATGACGGTGTTGCTCAAGGCGCTGGCCCGCAGTGGGTTCCCCCTTGGAAAGCTGCTGAAGCACCCTTTCGTCTGGTGTTATGGACGCTCTCAAAGCGGAAAGACAACGATCGCCATGATGCTCTCAGCAGCCCGCATCGCAATGGGAAGCCGCATCGAATATCTGAGCACTGATGAGGATGTAGAGCCGCTGGCATGGTGCGCGGTGTCTCTGGGCGATGCCCACTACAGCAGCGGCGTTGAGCGCGTGACTTCAATCATGAACCGCGCCACAAAGGGAAGCCTTGCCGGGAATGGCTGGGTGTTTGATGAGATGCTTGCCGCCGCCGGTCAATACAAAATCGATATCACAGGGCTGCTGACCGCCGTCCTGATGAAGGGCAGCAAAACGAAAGGCCTGGTGATTGGGATTAGCCAAGCTGACACCAGCAGCGCCCATGGCTTGAAGGGGATTGACGCGGCATGGCGCGAGGAACGAATCAGCATTGAAGCAATCCCTACCGAGGATGAACTTGGAGAGCGATCGCCCTCAGGCCGCTACCTAGTCACGCGGGGCAGCGAATCTGAAGAATGGGCGATTCCCGAGTGGATGCTTGCTGAGCTGAATCAGTATCTTTCCCCTTGCCCGGTCGTCTGGATGTTGAAGCATTTCCCAGAGCTGAGGGGGTCGGTTCAACCGCTGAACCGTGGTTCAGGAGCAGTTCAACCGCTGAACCCTCGTGAACTTGGTACTTTCAGCGGTTCAGATACCCCTGATTCAGCGGTTCAGCGGTTCAGAAGCGGTTCAGAGTCGGTTCAGGCCCGGCTCAGCGGTTCAGATTTCGGTTCAGACCTGAACCACGGTTCAGAAGCGGTTCAACCGCTGAACCCTCGTGAACTTGGCACTTTTGGCGATTTGAACCTACCCGGTTCAGAGGTTCAGAACCACGCTGAACCACCCTTGAACCGCCCTGAACCGCCATCTTTTTATACGAACCTGAACCTGAACCGCGACGAAGCAAAAACCCATATTGAAGCTCTCCAAGATGCAGGGATGAATCAACAGCAAATCATCCTTGCTCTCTGGAGTGCCAAGAAAGGGGGCAGCAAATCTTACGCCGATGCCGTTGAGCAGTTCAAAGAATTGATCACTTGGTAAATTGCTGAAGAAAAGCCACCAACAAAAAACGCCGATGGCTCAAGGCTATGGGCGTTTTTCTGCTTCAGAGCAAATCTCAATCCTTTTTCTGGCGCGATCGATATGCTTTCCGCACCTTCCCCCCCACCCGCACCGACCGATAGTAGTAAGGCCCGTGGCCTCTATCGGCGTCTGCACACCAGCAAGCCGCTTTGCCGCATTTG
>JAAUOP010000242.1 GCA_012034805.1 Synechococcales cyanobacterium CRU_2_2
CTTGGAGCAACCCGAAACCGTTTGGCGAGCTGCCGCTGGGAAATTGGCTCATTTTCGTAGGTCTCAATCACTTTTTGGCGCAAGTCAAGGGAGTAGGATTTCATTGCTATTCTGTTGGGTTATCCAGACTAATAACTGTATCCCTTAATTCTGAAAACCGCTATAAGTGAATCCTATAAGTTTAATAAAAATAACTTTTAGCTCGTTGGATAATAGCATTGTTCATTTCATCGTTAGGAATTTTTACGAATGCTAAAAGCTTCGGAGATCATGACCCAGAATGTGGTGACAATCAAAGGCTTCGCTACCATTGCCGATGCCGTCAAGCTGATGAAGGACAAGGGGTTGCGCGCGCTCATCGTGGAAAAACGCCTTGCCGATGACGCCTATGCTATGGTCACGGAGACCGACATTGTCTATAAAGTGGCAGCCTTTGGTCTAGATCCCAAGGAAGTTCGGGTGTATGAAGTCATGACCAAGCCCTGTATTACCGTGACGCCGGATCTCGGTGTGGAATACGTTGCGCGGCTGTTTGCCAATACCAAAATTCGTCGAGCTCCCGTTGTCGGCGATAGCGGCTTGCTAGGCATCATCTCGATTAGCGACATCTTGCACAAGAGTGATTTTGTCGAGAAGCCCAAAGCGGTGGTGTATGAAAACCAGATCCAGGAGGCGATCGCCAATGCCCGCGCAATCTGTGCGGCACAAGGAGCAACCTCGGCTGGCTGTGCCACGGCCTGGGATATCGTCGAGGAGCTCCAAGCTTCCGCTGCCCACCAGCGCCAAATTAAAATTGAGAAATCTGCCTACGAGACCTACTGCGAGGACAATCCTGATGCCCGTGGCGCTCGGGATTATGAATGTTAAAAGCTTACCCATCGCCGGAGGGTTGACGGGCCAATCCCAGAGCATCATCCCTTGAAGAGATGAAGGCATTTGAGGGTACAACCATCAAAGCGTTGCTAGAGTGACGTTGTACTCTCAGTCCACGTTGATGGGCTGCCAACGTGTCGTCAATTCACCTTGCCATGGTCACGCCTTGCCATGGTCACGCCTTGCCATGGTCACGCCTTGCTGTACTCGATCGAGCTATGTATTTAAACCTAGGCTCAAACGACGCCCATGGGGTAGCCGCAATCCTCCCGCCAAGCTGTAGGACTTTCCGGAAATCTCCTGAGATTCCTTGGAGCACACCTTGAGGGATTCAGGTGCTTACTCCGATGGTCGGTCATTGCAACCAAGACAATCTTAAACAACAGAGCCATCAACGTCAGGGCAGCCAAACCCAGGGCAGCCAAACCCAGGGTCGCCAAATTCAGAATCGCCAAACGCAGCTCTTTGCCAATCAACAGCCAGAGCCAGATTTGCAGCAGCGACAGTATGAATTGTTCCAGACGCAGAAAAAATTAGATGCCTATCGCATCGAATGCGAGGTTCTGAGTCGATTGCTGCGGGAGCACGACGCTTTGCTCAATCGCCACATTGGTCACTATGCGGCTTGGCTAGCGAAACGAAATCTGATGGTGCAGGCCAGCGGGCGCAACGCTCCGGCCAGCAAAGCCTTAATTGCCCAGTCTGAGGCCGCTTGTTTGCGCCTAGAGACCTTTGTCGAGGGGCTACGAACCGGCACCCAGGAAACCCAGCGGCGTGCTTTTCGCGTCGTGAAATCCCAGATTGGCCGGGCGGTGAATGAGGCGATCGCCCATTGCACCGCCACGCTGCTGAGCGAACATGGAGAAGATCTATTCGCTTTCCAGTCCGCCTACAGTGCCCTCGCACCCCAGGGCTCCGGCTGGCAAAATCGCGACTTGCAACCCGAGACCCCATGGTTGCAGGTGGAGCGCGTGATTGATCAGCTCAATCTCAATGTGTTGCAGCTAGAGCGACAGTTTAACTTTTGCAAACAATCTGCACTCCAGACCCATAGCAAGCTTGAACATCGACTGGCGACCCCATCGGCCCAGGCTTCCCCCGAGCTGTGGGCGCTGAATGGGTTTGCCCACTACGCTTGGATGCCTTCGTTCTATCGCAGTGCTATCCACTTCCAAATTTTGGCCGAGGAAGGTGTCGAAAAATCGACGTTTCTGAATAATTTTTTGGGCTGGATTGCCTACAACATTCCGAGGGCAAATTTCTGTATTAGTGAACTGACTGACAAGCCTAAAGCTTGGAGTACCCAGGTCGATTACCAGGGTTGGGAAGGTGTCATGCGTCACTGGAACGAGTTTCAGCTGTTGCTCGAAACGCGACTGCGCGAGCGCATTCAGGAGCCGTCTCCCGAACTCGTGGCAGCCTGCCGCGAGCACTATGGGGTTTTCGATCAATGGGAACAATCGCTCCAGTCTGCGCCCCAAGGTACGGGTAGTGGTTTTCGTTCCGTCCTGCTAGCGGGGGGAATGCCGAAGATGCATTTGATTTTTACGAGTCAGTCTCCCCCCTGTGGGCCCGTGGAGCTGACACCCGCGAATCTTAACCATATTGCACGCATTATCGTCGGAGAAACGCAAGTGGAGGCGATGATTGAACATCATGGCCGCAGCCTGTTTGGTAGACAGCTCGGCAGCGTTAAAAAGCAGCTGGCACAGTGGCAGGCGCGATCGCAACGCCATCCCGCTGCCCCCATTGTCCAGGCCAACGCCAAGTGGCAAACCGACCCATCTGATCTCTCTGGATCCACGCCAATGCGATCGAGCTCCTTGGGTATGATTTTCTTAAACCAAACCTGGCAGTTCGTTCTCTTGCCACCTGCGGGTTACTTTGTCGGTACAAAAACAACTGAAGACCACGCCACCCGATTGCAGTAACCCCGAGGTATGGCAATCGACATAATATAGTTCTAGGATGCAGCTTCTTTGAGAACGTACTCGATAGCCTCGCGCAAGGAGGGGGAGTAAGGTCTGCCACGGGAGCCTGTCACTGTCTGTAGAGAAAAATTAGACTGTGTTGGAGAGCTACCGTTGAGGAAATCCGATGACAGAGCAAGAGCGCCAAGAAGTAGAGCAGTGCAGCCGGCGGCTCGCAGAACTGCTGTACAAAGAAGCCTTAGAGCAGGAGCGCCCAGTTTCAAGCTTAGGCGGGCTCGAAGCAACCGTTCGTAGCCAACTGCAAGAGTACGTCTGTCCGACAATCGGGTGTTTTTTGCCAAGCCTCCAGCGGAACGAGCGAAGGATACCCACGAGTGTTCAACAGCATCCTCGGACGGCTAGAAATTCTCAGCGGACAAGCCAAAGCGCTGGGAGTAGAGAGCTACAGCCGTTTAAGCCCGTATCTGGAGACCTGTTGTCTACGGCTGAGCGCGTCCTTATCCTACGAGAAGGCAGCAGAGGAGATAGAGGTTCAAACGAGAAGACGGGTGAGCCAGAAGAGGCAGCAGCGGCTGGTTCAGCGTCAGGAGTTTGAGGAAGCTCTCAGCGAGGAGCCAGTGACTCAGATGAGCTTGGATGGGGGGATGATTCGCTTGCGTACTCCCAAAGGAGAAGAGTGTGAGTGGAAGGAGTACAAGGCAGTGAACTTGTTGAAGCAACAGCAGGGAATGGCCTGGTTCAAGGACAACGGTGCTCTGGTGGAATGGGCGAATCAGCAGCCGATAGACGAGCGAGTCGATTGCCTCGGCGATGGTCATGACGGGGTCTGGGGGGTCTATAGCCAGATTGCACAGCCACAGCAGCGCAACGAGATTCTCGATTGGTATCATCTGCGCGAGAATCTGCATGAGATACCCGGCTCGAACAAGCGGCTGAAAGCCGCAGAGGACTTGCTTGGGGTGGGAAAGGTTGATGAGGCCAGACAGCTATTCGAGCAGTGTAATTCGGAGGAAGCGAGGAAGTTCCGGGGATACCTGAAGCACCACCGGGAGCGCATCCCCAACTACAGCTACTACCAGGCTGAGGGCATTCCTATTGGTTCGGGGGATGTGGAATCTTTGATCAAGCGCATCAGCGCTCGGGTCAAGATATCGGGGGCTGCCTGGGAACCAAGCCACGTGCCGCAGGTGCTGGCTCATCGCTGTGCATATCTCAACGGTATGCTCTCACCAGAGCACATTTTCCTCTCTAGACAGTGACAGGCTCCCGGAGTATTTGTACTCGTTAAGCGCTGAAGGAGCGAACGACCTACCGATGTGCCACGCTGAATGAGACTCAGATGATCCGTATCCAATAGATACATATTGTCCTATTCCACATCAGTCGCATCATTCTGAGCAGCCCGCCACTCCTGGCCAAACCGCTCCATCTGATCAAAAGCAGCACAGCCCGAAAACGTTCCAAAAACACCCTGCCACCAAGGATGAGGCTGGAGAAGGAGCTGCATCACCCGAGCCAGATCAGCTTCCAGAGCAGCAATGCGATCTTCCAATGGTTGCGTAATCTCGCTGAGTTGCTGCGTAGTCATAGGTTTACTAAAACGAGGGTTTCTCTCCATTATAGCAACGAGGTAATCTGTCAAAACGCAGGGAAGATGAGCCTTTGGCATTAGGGTTAGGGTGGCGATCCTTCGGAGCTTGGCAAAGCCAATCGCCCTCTATCAGCAGTCCTTAGCCGATACCTGTCCAAGTGTTAATTATTGCTGAGATAAAAGTCTGGCCGTAGAAACGTGTGGCTTTTTGGGATCGCGCACCAGCGGGGGCTTGTTTTTCTTCTTGCTTTTGCGAGGTTGCTTACAAAACAGCTTGAGATTAACTCGTTTGGCTAAATCCTGAA
>JAAUOP010000243.1 GCA_012034805.1 Synechococcales cyanobacterium CRU_2_2
GTGATGCAAATGTTGACTGAAGTTCGGGTCGGGCCAAGATGTTGCGGTAAAGTACTTTTGCGATCGCTCTATAGTGACGCAAAGCAGCAAAGCAAAAAACAGCCAACTCTGCGAGACTTTTTGGTTGGAGCATGGGAGCAAGTACTGCATCCGTCCGAAACGTTCAAAATCGACGGGGCAATCTACCTAGACTTGATCTGCGAGTGGCTGACATTGGTCTCGGTAGGGACGGCGATCGCCACAGGCAGAACGGCGATCGCGGGTCAGATGCTGTCTCCCTACAACTTGACTGTAGACACTCTCGACAATCGGCTTGTTGCCGTTCGTCGATTGCTGATCAATGTTAGCCCAAGATGCGCCAAGTCCACGGTCGTGACCGTTTGTTGGCCCTGCTGGGAGTGGCTTTACATGCCATGGATGACGTATATGACCATGAGCTACGATCAAACGCTGGCCAGCGATCACAGTGACGATCGCAGAACCTTAGTGCAGTCCGACTGGTATCAGCAACTCTCTGGCGGGATGACCTTAAGCAATTCGAAGAATCGGTTAACCGAGTTCCGAAATGGGGAAATGGGCCAAATGGTTGCTCGTGGTCTGCAATCGGGGGTCACTGGGGGGGGAGGGCTGAGGTTGATCTTTGACGACCCCAACGATCCGAATAAGGTCGAGTCAGACGCAATTCGGGAGAAAGCGAGGAAAGCATTTCGGGGCTACTCAACAACCCGCCAAAACGATCCAAAACTTTCTGCGGTCGTCGTCGTCCAGCAAAGAACGCATGAGCAGGACGTATCCGGGTATATTGTCGCTCACGAACCCGAGTACGAAACGGTGATCGTCCCAATGGAGGCGGAAAAAGACGAAGAGATTTGCTTGCCACTTTCTCGCAAAAAATGGCGGCGATCGCCGGGTGAGTTCATGCACCCCGATCGGTTTGACAGCGAGACAATTGGAGCTATTAAACGCGACCAAAAAACATGGGCGGGCCATTACCAACAACGCCCTGCGCCTGCTGGCGGAGGCTTTATCAAGCTGCGGGACTGGCGACTTTATGCCAAGGTGCCTCGATGCGATCGCTGGATTTTGTCAATCGACGCCACGCGAAAAGGCGGGACTAATTCAGATTTTGTAACCATTGGCGTGATAGGACAAATTCGATCGATCCGAAAAGTGAAGGGGTTGCCGTCTGTTTCGGCGACGGGAAACTTGCAAGAAACATGGGTTGAAGAACATCGGTATGTCCTGCGCGATCGCTGGAGAGGACAAGCAGGGATTACAGAGACCGAGAACCAGATCCGCCAAATGGCAGAACGCTATCCAGAGGCTGCAGAGAAATTGATCGAGGATGCCGCCAATGGCACGCCCATACTGGAGCGACTTGGGCGAACAATGCGCGGGCTTGTACCGTACAAGACAGGGTCGCAAAGCAAGGTTAACCGAGCAGCGGCGGCCCAACCAGTCCAGGGGCGCGGCGATGTGATGCTCCCGCTGGATGACTGGGCGATCGCAGCTGTAAAGGATTTGGGCCTTACTTCGATCACCTTAGGAGAGTGGTGGGACCTTCATCCGCCGCCGCACCAAACCGACGCAGAGCACGCCCCAGTGCCGTCTTGGGTCAAAAGTTTCCTCGACGAAAATGCATTATTCCCAAGTGGTAGATATGACGATCAGGTTGATATGTGGGTGCAAGCGATAAACTGGATGGAAGCCCGGACTGCCAGCGCTGGCTTGACGCTTATTCAGCCAAGCTCAAAGCCGATCAGCCCAGGTCGTCAATCGACTCAACACCCTCGGTTTCGTTGAAATATTGTGGCTATCCTTTCTGTCTCGGAAATTGACGATTACCTCCCCGGAGCTGGCCTCACCGATCAACAAGCACGAATCGAGTTGGTCAAAGCTGAGGCGATCGCCACAGGCCCGGCCGGCAGCAATCGTCAACTTGATCTATCCCAAATCACTGAGACGATCTCCCTAGGTGAGAATGAGATTGTAAATTTGCGTTTTTGGCCTATCGACCCAACCAAGCCCGTTACTGTTGCTTTGAGGAACAACCATGTTGATTCAACAAGTTGGGTCACTGTACCGGAAGCTGGCTTCGAATTGACTGAGACTGGCAAACTGCTAATTGATTTGTCGATGTCCCGGTTTGATGGATTTAGCCGGAACCGCACAACTCGTCGTCGAAGGCCCATGGCTCGCCGATCGCGCCTAGAAGCACGGGTAGAATACTGGGCTGGCTACGACTTTCGTGCAGACATCCCGGATGGTTGGGAACTGCTCCCCAATCGAAAGACCCACGAAGCGGTCTTGGCGCTCAAGTCGGCGATCGCCCAAATTGTATCGCTTCGATTGGCCGCAAAGGTGGCATTGACTGGCGCAGTCGGCGCTGGCGCTACGACCTCAACCGGGGCGATCGAGGGTCGGGAGATTGAAAGAGTTGAGGTTGCTGGGGCTTACGTCGTTCAGTTCGCGGGGGCTAAGGGCGCGGCGGAACGGCTATCAGCGGTCAGGCGTGTGACGACTGCGGCGAAGGCGTCTGGGTCGGAGCTGGAGGAGTTGCTCAATATTTTTCGCGCCTATAGAGCCCGAACGCTACCAACCTAAAATCGCTGATATGCTGCAAAAAAAACTCAGATTTGGCCCACTTTCTCTGCTGTTTTCCCTGTCAACTTCTCCCAGCGATCGCAGATAACTGAGCAATGGTCGGCCCCTGTTAGTAGCTAGCCTCGCTCTGGTCAATCTGTCTCAGGGTCAGCGGTGCGGCGGGGTAGAGCTCCAGCATCTCCCTAAGCCGGGTAAAGCCTACAGGCCCTAGTGCCATTTCTGCCTGAGTTAACTCGCTAAACTTCTGGGTCGCGGCGGAGATCAGAACCAGGTTTGCTGCTGCTGTGGGGTTAATTCCTAGCAGATAGCCAATAGGTGCCAAAAGCTCAACCATTAGGCTTTCTAGAACTTCAATTTTGCGACGGTTTGCGCGTGCCATTGCACTGTCTCCACGGGCAAGGGTTATCTCGCCATTGTACCCGCTTTGTGACCCACGGCGAGGGGCGATTCTTCCCATCTTCCCACCTATGCTCAAACACACTGCTACCGCTAGAGAAGATGGATTTATGGCGCAAAACTGGCAGGCGATCGCGGTGTGGCGTTGCTGGCCTTCTCTTGATTCGCTCTTTAGTCGCAAAAGTTATAATCAAAAGGTCGCGTAGCGTTTTACACGACTTTTTGATTGCATAGCTCATAGAAAATGAAAGACGAAATCAAAAAAGCAAAGCTTGGGGAATTGATCCCTGATGCGCAAAATGCCAACCAAGGCACAGCTCGTGGCGATTGGGCACTAGAGCAATCCATTGAAAAAGCAGGACTTGGGCGCTCTATCTTAATTGACAAAGACGGGCATATTATTGCAGGCAATAAAACCTGCGGAAAGGCACAAGAACTTGGCTTTAAAGACGTTCTGATTATTCCCACAGATGGCAGGACGCTTATCGCAGTTCAGCGCACTGACTTAAGTATTGATTCGCCAGAAGGAAGAGAGTTGGCGATTGCTGATAATCGTACCAGCGAACTAAACTTAAGCTGGGATCCAACTGAATTGCTTGCATTGCAAGACGATGACAAAATTAAACTAAATGACTGGTGGACGCAAGAGGAGATCGATGAGCTGCTGGGGGCTTCTGAGCAGTTGCCAACGGAAGACCCGGATGATGCTCAAACTGTCGCTGATGCCGCTGCTTCCGATGATTACGTCCCACGGGTGCAGGAAGGCGAAATATGGAAGTTAGGGCGGCATTATATTGCATGTGCCGATAGCACGGATGAGGCAAGCATTAGGTTGTTGATGGATGCGGCGGGGGTGAAGGCGATTGATATGTTTTTTTCTGACCCACCCTACGGGGTGAGTTATGCAGAAAAGAATGTTGCTTTGAATAAGTCGGACGGCGGCGACAGGGTTGAAACAGATATCGAAAATGACAATCAGTCCCCAGAGGATTGTTACGCCAACCTTTGGAAGCCGTGCTTTTTAGCAGCGCATTCTGTTGCCAAAGCAGGATGTTCTTACTACATTTGCGCTCCCCAAGGTGGGGCGCAAATGATGATGATGATGATGGCACTTCGGGACTCAGGCTGGCTTGTTAAACATGAACTCATATGGGTGAAGAATAATCACGTCCTTGGGAGAGCTGACTATCATTACCGGCACGAGCCAATTATCTATGGCTGGAAGGAGGGGGCAGGGCACTACTTTATAGAAAGTAGAAGTGAATTTTCCACATGGCATTTTGACAAGCCTCACGAATCAAAGTTGCATCCTACAATGAAGCCGGTAGAGCTAGTCAAGTATGCGATTAGCAACAGCTCTAAAAGCGGAGAAGTCGTGCTAGACACATTCCTCGGCAGTGGGACGACTCTCATCGCATCAGAGGAGGCGGGCCGTCACTGCTTGGGCCTTGAACTGTCCCCCCACTATTGCTCAATCATTTGCGATCGCTGGGAAAAGCTAACCGGACAGCAGGCCGAAAAGGTGGGCAATATTTGACGCAGGGGGCAAAAAGAAAAACCCCCTGCTGTATCGCTACAGCGCCCCACGCTTAAGCGACGGGGACTCTTGGCACTTCGCTGGTTTGATAATGGGGTTGCCCAAATTAA
>JAAUOP010000244.1 GCA_012034805.1 Synechococcales cyanobacterium CRU_2_2
GCTGCTGATTGACTGGAAGCAAGACTGGCAGCGTTTTGACGCCTGGCGCCAGGCCAAACGGGCTTTCCGCTGGTAGATGCCAACATGCGGGAGCTGGCGCGCTCTGGGTTTATGTCGAACCGAGGGCGGCAGAATGTAGCCAGCTTTTTGACCAAAAATCTGGGCATCGACTGGCGGATGGGGGCCGAGTGGTTTGAGTCGCTGCTGATTGACTACGACGTGTGCAGCAACTACGGCAACTGGAACTACACCGCTGGGGTGGGCAACGATGCACGGGGCTTTCGCTTTTTTAATATCCAGAAGCAGGCGAAGGACTACGACCCCGAGGGCAGCTACGTGAAGCATTGGCTGCCGGAACTCCAGGCAATTCCAGCCCACAAAGTTCATCAGCCCTGGAGCCTGCTGCCCATAGAACAGCAGCGGTTTGGGGTGCAGCTTGGCCTGGACTATCCCCAGCCCATCGTGGACCTGTTCCAGTCGGCCCAGGCCAACGAGGCGGCCTACAATGCAGCCTATGATGCGGCCTTTCCTGGAGCTGGCGGTGCTGCTGCTCAGTCCACCGCCCCAGGCGGCCGCCGCAACCGGCGCAGGCCCCGGCGCAGTTGAACGCCAATGACTGAATGCCGCTAGGAAAGTATCCTCAGAAACGTTCTCCCAGCTATTCGACGTAGCTTAAATCACACTTATTTGTAGTCGAACAATTTCTTTAAGAATTTCTCAATATTTTGACTTTTGTATGTTAAGTTGACACCAGAGTAGAAGTCTCCACCTTTCAGCCTTTTGCGATGCTCCGCCCGCTTTTGCCCACCTTGAAGGCAAACATTACTGGGTCTGCGATCGCCCCAATCTTTCGGCCTCGTCTGCAAAGGCGACTGGGCCATCGACTTCCCGCTCCCAATCCAATCGAGTTCAATTTTTACTGGAAAATTGAAGACAACTCTTGCATCGCAAAATTCTGAGAGATGACTTCCATTGCTGTAATTTCTCTGGACTACCATGGCACAGACAACTTCTGCAATTCAGCAATTCATTGCCAGCTATGACAGTCAGCCCTTGGCAGACCAAAAGCTAGCCGATACCCTGGATGCCCTGATGGGAGATGATCGCTTCAAAAAACTGCTGCTTTCCCTGATCCACAGCCCCGCCTTTTCCCAGGAATTGGGCCAGGAATTTGCTGCTGCCAATGCCATTTCTGGCCTTGCGGCCTGTCGCAGTCTGCGGAGCTGTCTCAATTTTTCCCTCAGTCGATTTTCGGTGCTTTGGCAGAACTGATCAAGGCGTTTGATGGAACTTCAGGGGCCGATTGGTATGCCTTTGCCGATCGCATTCATGGCTCTAATTTTGGCGTCACCAAACTACTTCAACGGTTGATCAACGGCAAAGATCGGCAATTCTACCAAGGGCTGGCGGCGGACTTGGTCACCACCCACCCCCATGCGATTTACCCCACCTCCAGCTATCGCGAAAGCCAAGGGTTTGTGGAGAGCAGCGACGACGATCAAGCGATTGAAGCAGTGGTGCATTCCAGCACCTTTACTTCAATCAAACTGGTGGATCATGTCCTAGATCCCAGCAATCTGCTGCTGCGCGATGCCTATGTTTCCCTCGGTCGCTGTGTCTGTCTGGTCGATCAAAATGTCGAACAGTTCTTTGGAGACCTGTTGAGCCAATATTTTGCTCACCACGGCATCCACTTGGACAAGCTGATCTATCGCGCCATGGAGGTGGATAAAGGCATCGCCACGGTGGAAGCCATGCTGGGCGATTTCAAACAACTGGGGGTCTCGCGCAACGAGCCGGTGCTGATTGTGGGCGGTGGCGTTTTGGCCGATACGGGGGCTTGGCCTGCGCCCTTTACCACCGCAATACGCCCTACATCATGCTTTCCACCAGCATCGTGGCGGGCATTGATGCCGGACCTTCTCCCCGCACCTGCTGCGATGGCTTTGGCTACAAAAACCTGTTCGGGGCCTACCATCCCCCCGTGCTTTCCATCACCGATCGCTTTTTCTTCAAAACCCTGCGGGAGGGCTGGCTTCGCCACGGCATCATCGAAATCATCAAGATGGCCGTGGTCAAGGATGCCGAGCTGTTCCGCAACCTCGAAGCCGCAGGCCCCGCCCTGATCAGCAGCCGCTTTGGCACCCTCGACTGTGAACCGGAGAGTGAGATCAGCCTGCTCTCCCAGAAGATCCTCGGCGGAGCCCTGCGCAGCTATGTTGCAGCGGAGTACGGCAATTTGTATGAAACCCACCAATGCCGCCCCCACGCCTATGGTCACACCTGGTCGCCGGGCTTTGAAATTGAAGCGGGTCTGCTCCATGGCCATGCGGTGGCCATTGGCATGGGCTTTGGCGCTTTCCTCAGCCAGCGCCTCGGCTGGATCACTGAGGCGGAATGCCAGCGCATCCTGGCCCTGATCAGCAGCTTTGGCCTCAGCCTCTGGCATGACATCCTCTTGAAGAAGGAAACGCTCTGGTCGTCCCAGGTGAAGATTTTCAGAAGCGCGGCCAGAATTTGGTGGCTCCGCTGCCCAAGGGGGAGATTGGCCAATGTGGCTATCTGAATGATTTGAGCCAGGCGGAGTTGTATGGGGCGATCGCGGACTATCAAGTTCTCTGCCAGGCCTTCCCGCGCGGCGGCAGGGGCATCGATCCGCTCTGTAGCGATGTGGGCTTGGAAGATCCCTCCACGGTGGGCCATGGTCTCGGTGAAGCTGGCCCTGGACGGCCCGTTCCCCGAGGGGAAGCTGTGGTGACAGCATCAGTTGTGTAGGCACAATGCAACCGCTCTGCCCAGGAACAGGGCCTATCCATGACCTGTTCCTGGGCGCTCTCAGGACCGATGGAGTTCCGATTTTGAATCCTGCCGACAGAACTCAGGGCACCAGCCATGCTTGCTGTTGTACGAGAACAGGCGCGGGTCGAGTTCGGGGTAACTCGTGCCGCAGGTCGGGCAGGCGCGCTTGGTCGAGAACACCTTCACCGCGCCGATGCGCGAGTCGAGCCGATAGGTCCAGGTTGGAAACTGAATGTGGCCCTTTTCGCGCCGCACCCCCGACAACATTCAAGGTCGTGTCGCGCCCGGCGCGCTGCACGCCGATCTCGAATGGCGCACACCGAGCGGCAATATTTCGCTTGGCAAACGGACTCTGGCGCTGCGGCGCTTGGGTGCTCGCGGGAAAAGTTGGTTTCTGGAAGGACAGCGCTGGGTGATTCGCGGCGTCGCCGGCGAGCTTGCGCATGTTATTGGCGGCCTGCGCCGGCTTGGCGCCCCAGCGCCAATTATCTGGGCGCTCCGGCCATAGCATCCAGGTTCCGCTATGCGGCTCGAATTCACCCGGCATGCGAAAGCCATCGCTGCGCGGCGTTGTTGATAAAGTGCGGCTCATCGCTTTGGCGTTGCGTTTCCGCTGCGTTTGGCGAGGCGTTTTTGCAGCTGAATGAGCAGTTCCCCGAACACGAGCGTGATCAACACGCCAATCGTGATCGCGCTGGCTTTGTTCCAGTCCGCGGGCGTCCCAGGCACCCAGACCAAGAACACAATGGCCCTGCGCCACAAATAGCAGGCATATAAAGGCAAGCAACAGTAACCAGGGTCTTGGACCCGGAACCCGATACGGCCGCACCGTCGCTGGATCGATCCGGCGTAAACGAATGAAGGTCGGGAATAAGGCTAGATACGGCAGCAAAAATACGATCGAGCTAAATGCAAACAGGATCCAGAATAATTCTTCGGTTGAGCGTGCAATCCAGCCGTAAGCGAAGATAACCAAGCTCGCCACCAAACCCATCAATACAAAAGCGCCGGCCGGGGTCTGGAAGCGCGTGTGCTGAATCCCGAAAACCCGTGGCAACTCGCCATCGCGCGCAGCCGCTTGGGCGCTGCGATTCGCGCCTAATGACCAAGTCACCATGTTGGCGAAGAAGGTGAATAGCGCGCCGACTCCAATCGCCTTCACCAGCAGCTGGCCAGCTGTGCTGTCACCGAAAATCTTCCCGGCGGTGTCTAACAGCCCTTCCACTAAGCCAATTTGATCTTGTGGCAAGGCTGCCAGTATGCCGAAGGTCGCGATCAGATAAAAAACGGATTTCGCGAGGCCGGAAAGTACAATCGCTATGGGAATGTCGCGCGCTGGATTCTTCATTTCTTCGGCCGCACCGGACATCAGCTCGAAGCCTAGATAGTTGTAAACGATCACGGGTAAAAACGCTAAGCCCGCATCCCACCGCGGCGTCATCGAGTTTAGGTCGAAAGGGTTGGCGGTGCCGTTCTTGACCGCATAGTAGATGCCGCCACAGCCCAGCAACAGCATGATGATCGCCTTGACCGCAGCGCCCAAATTCGGCACCCATTTGCTGAAGTTCAAGCTTAGGATGCCAAACAAAACGGTGAGCCAAGACAACACAACGGCCATGATGATCTTGCTGCTTAAAGTCATGTCAGGCGCAAAGAGTTGCGCAAACATGCCGGCAAAAAGTATGTAAACCGACGGCATCCAAAGTGCAACATTGACCCAATAGCACCAGGTCGCGCGGGCAGCCCAATAGTCGCCATAAGCCTTGCGTACCCAGCCTTGAAGTCCACCCTCGCGCGGGTACGCCGC
>JAAUOP010000100.1 GCA_012034805.1 Synechococcales cyanobacterium CRU_2_2
GACTTTGAAGCTGCTCCCCTTCTCGCCTTTGGGAGTAAGGGGCTGGGGGATGAGGGAGCTGTTTCTTTTCATGGCGAGAGGTCTAATGCTGGGTAGGATAGCAAGCCCACAGGTTATGGATTTTATTAAATCTTCATTCCCAAGGAATAAAAATCGCCGTCAGCAGCTCAAAAATATTTCAGCAGAATCTGGATTTCGGTTTGGGGGCGCTCGAGGGTGATAGCGGTAGCTCGGAAGCTGGGGGCTCCCATGAGAATGGTGGGGTTTTGGGAGAAGCCGAAGCCTTCTTGGGGAATGCCGAGAAAGCCTTTGTCGAGGATGCCGTTGTTGTTCTCGTCGTGGAAGAGGGCGATCGCATACTCGCCGGGCTTGAGGTTGGGGAAGGTGTAGGCGAGGCCATCGCCGTTGGCACGGGTGAAACCCTTGGCGATCGCCCGCTCTCCGTCGCCCGGAAAGCCCTCTGGCCCGGCAAACAAACTAAAGCAAATTTGTCCAGCGGAGCTACGCAGATTCGTCACCGTGACCGTGACACTGCAAAGGGCGGTGGTGGTGGTCTCAGGCATGGAAGGTGTGGGATGGAGGTTGGGATGCAGGGTAGGGGCAGGGGCTGCTCAGCTGCGAGCAAATTATAAACTAGAAACCAGCTCTATAGTAGATGCCTATTTTTAAGGGTTGAGGGGATATAAATCGTGATCTAGGCTATATTTCAATTCAGGTTTTAAGCCAGGTTTGGAATGCTTTTAAATTTAGTCAATTTTTTCACCCGCCCGCTCCGATCAAATGATTGGGAAACGTTGTTCTAAACCACTTGCAAAACATAGAATGTATAGCCATAGAAATCACTGAAGCGTTCGAACAGTTCGATTTCAGTTTCAGTTTCATCTATCACGAATTGTATGGCCGGGGTAATTTCAATCTGCTGCATTCGGTGACGCAACGGTTCGTAGTAATTGAGCCACCAAGCTCGATTCGGCAAGCGATAGGTGGAAAGCACTGTAAAGTCGGAGCGACTCGCTCGAGCCCGATTCTCAGCCTCGGTGCCCATCGTCGGATAGGCATTCTGCCAATAGGCGATCGCAGACTCTGGCACATCCTTTGGCACATCCTCTGTAAACCAACTCAGCTCTGAGACAACGGCGATACCGTTAGGGGCTAGCAAAGGTCGCCAGCGTTTCAGAGCCTGCTCAAATCCGAGATGATAAGCAGCTCCCTCTGACCAAAGGAGGTCAATCGAAGCAACTGGCCACTCAAGCTTACCCATGTCAGCTTGAATCGGCGTGATCCAATGCTCGAGGTCAGCTTGTTTTGCGCGGGCTGTGAGCTCCTCGAGAAAAACGGACGAGGAATCCACTGCCAACACCTCGCGCTGGTAATGTTTCGCAAGCAACAAGGCACCCGCACCCGCACCACATCCGAGATCCGCAATGCGTGGCTTGGGGGGCAAGGAAGTCAGGTTGGATAATATTTTGGATGAGAAGTGGGCATCGCCCGGCCCTTGGCGCTCCAGTCCACGATGTAGCTCGATCAAAGCAGCCCTGTCGTCAGTTTGGCTCATGGTTAGGCACAAGGATTGAATAAAAAATAAAACCTCTCCATCTTCACCTCGCCCTCTAGCGACTGGCCAACAGCGGCGCAGCGCCCAGCAGCTTTTGGGTATAGGGATGCTGGGGGGCTGCAAACAGTTTTTGGGTGGGGCCAAGTTCGACGATTTGGCCGCCGTTCATGACGGCGATGCGATCGCAGAAAAAACGCGCCACCCACAAATCATGGGTAATAAATAAATAGGTCAGCTCAAACTCCCGCTTCAGCTCTAGCATCAGTTCCAGCACCTGGGCCTGCACCGTGGCATCCAGCATACTCACCGGCTCGTCACAAATCAGTAGCTTGGGCTGGGTGATCAGGGCACGGGCGATCGCCACTCGTTGCTGTTGACCGCCGGAGAGTTGGCTGGGGAAGCGATCGTAAAACGCATCCGGCGGGATCAGACTCACCCGCTCGAGCATCTCGCAAACCCGGTGTTTGACCTCGGCGGGTTTGGCTAAGTGGTGAATCAGCAGCGGATCGGCAATGCTCTGGCCAATGGTCATCAGCGGATTAAGACAAGCGCTTGGGTCTTGGAAAATCATTTGTAAATTACGCCGCTGTCGCTGCATTGCGGCCCGAGAAAGACCGGCCAAGTTTTCGCCCAAAAACTCCACCCGGCCCGCCGTGGGCCGCAGCAGTTGCAAAATTGTCCGGGAGAGCGTGCTTTTCCACAGCCTGATTCACCCACGAGGCCCAGGGTTTCACCGGGCAGGAGGTCAAAACTGATGCCATCCACGGCCTTGATCAGCGTTTCCGCTTGGCCCGACAGCAACCGTTCGAGGGGATTGCTCGACAAACTAAAATGCTGTTTAACTGCCTCTAGGCGCAAAATCGGGGCCTTTGCTCCATCGATCCGATCCGCCTTGTCAACAGCAGAACGTTGTAGATGCAATGCGGAGTTGAGCAAGGACTGGGTGTAGGGATGCTGGGGTTGGCTGAGGAGTTGCTCGGTGCGATCGAGTTCGACCAGTTTGCCTTGGTACATGACGGCAATGCGATCGCAATATTCTCCCACTAACGCCAAATCGTGGGAAATCATCAGCAAGCCCATGTCCCGCTCGGCACACAGCCGCGTCAGCTCATCCAGAATTTGGGCTGACACTGTGACATCTAAGCTGGTCGTGGGTTCATCGGCGACGATCAACTTGGGGTTGAGCAGTAGGGCCAGGGCGATCGCCACCCGTTGCCGCATGCCGCCGCTAAATTCGTGGGGATATTGATTCCAACGATCCGCTGGAATTTTCACCGCTGCTAGGGTTTCGATCGCCCGTTCCTTCGCCTGTTGCTTCGACATCTGAGGTCGGTGAGCCTGGAGGGTTTCAAGGCAGTGACGTCCGATCGTCATCAGCGGGTTGAGCCGGGTCATTGGGTCTTGAAACACCAGACCCACCGCCTCGCCCCGGAAACGGCGCAGTTGGCCGGGGCTGAGATCTAGGATCGGCTGCCCTTCGAGCAACAGGTGTCCTTCCACGCGGCTGCCCTTAGGCAACAGCCGTAGGATCGCTTTGCCGAGGGTAGATTTGCCACAGCCCGACTCGCCCACGAGGCCCAGCCGTTGCCCTGGTCGCAGGGTGAGGCAAATGTCGTCCAAGGCCCAGACTGGCCCACCGTCGTGGCGATCGCCCGAGCCACTCGCCTGTCGAGCCCCCGGATTCGGGTAAGCGACTTTCAGATTTTCAACGGTGAGCAAAATCGATTCGTTTGGCACAACCTACCCCCAATTCTCGCCCCATCTTATCAGGTGCTCCAGCATCCTCGGGATGGGTCAGTCTGCCGGGGTGGCCGATGGGTATTGATTTGCATTTCCCAGCCTCCACCAAAGAATTTGTAAACCTGCGTCAGGGCTGTGTTTTTAACCAAGAGATCTTGCGCACATGTCTTGCGCACATGTCTTGCGCACATGTCTTGTTACTTCCCCTGTCACGTTCCCTGTCACGTTCCCTGTCACGTTCCTTGTCACTTCGATTATGAACCAGCTGCAGTACCCCCTGGATCGAGCGGGTTTGAGATCCGTGACGATTGGCTCCGCCAAGCTTCACGGGATCGCCCCTAAAGCCGATCTAGACCCCGCCACCGCCGCTCTCTCAGCAGTTGCCTCACTGGCCCAAACCTTTGCGCTCCCCGAGGATTTTTCACTGCAGCCCCGCCGCGTTGCGCTGCCACCCCCCAGCTGTCACTTACTCCAAGAGGCCCTAGAGCAGGCCGATCGCCTTTGCGATCCCCAGGAAAAAGCCCGAGCGGTCTTGGCCCTAGCCCAGAGCTACAGACGCTTCGAGATTCCGACCGCTCGCTTGCTGCTGCTGCGGGCAGAACAACTGAGCCAGGCGGTGAGCGACCCAGCCCAAAGAATTATCCTGTTCTATCAGTTGGCTCAAGCCTACGACAGCTTCGACCCACAGCCGCCAGCGGTGATGCCCGGCCCAGATACCCAGCGGCTGATGGCCGATCTGCTTCCGCTGATCAAATGCTTGGGATCTCGCAGCCTTGAAACTGACCAAGCGATTCGAGATGTCGTGCAGTGGTATGCTGACCACCACGATCTAGAGCAGGCGAAGGCGATTGGCACCCACCTCCACGACCCCCGACTCAAAGCCAAAATGGCCCAGTTTCTGGCTTATGTCGTCGAAATTGAAGGTGAAGGGGCTGAAGCGACAACTGTCCCGGCGCTTGATGTGGCGCTTGATGTGGCGCTTGATGTGGCGCTTGATTGGCCGATTGAGCTAGCTCTCCAGGAACCGGAGAATATCGGCATACAGTTTTGGCAGCAACTCGAAGCTGGACACCCAGAGCAAGCCCAGACTTTAAGCCGCCAAATTACACCCCACTACGATCGTCTGGATGCTCTCGTCGCCTTGGCAGCGGCCCAGAGCTTGGCAACGACCCAGAACTTGACGGCACAACTGGCGATCGCCGCCGACAACCTGGCCCAAGCCATCGCGATCGCCCAAACCGATGCCGAGTATGCGGACTACCGGGATGACCAGATCGACAGCCTGCTCTATGACTTCGCGGCGGCGGGGGGACGGGCAGCGGTGGCAAAACAGGCGCTTCGGCGACAAATTCAGGACGGTGTGCTGCAACAGCGATGGATCGAAACCGCGATCGCCCACGGCGTAAATCACTTGGCTCATGCCGACTTTTGCTCCATGCTCGAGCTCAAACAGTTGGTGGCTGAGATCGAATCCTTGCCACAATCGAACCAGCGCAGCGACTTTTTGCTCAGGCTCATTACACCCTTTGTTCAGCAACAAGAGCGAGCGGAAGCACGGCGATTGATCGAGGGTTTGACGGGGAGCGATCGCGTCAGGGGGCTGACGGTCATGGCAGAAGCGATCGCAAGCGACCCACAGCCTCAACGTTAGGCGTTGCTGATTTAGGTGTTGCTGATTTTAGACATGCTTGCGGCAGGGACGAACTGCGGTTCGTCCGGCTTTTGCGTCTCCCTTTCCCATGCCCCAATCCTAGAAGAGAACGTGACTGCTGTTGATCGTAAACGCGTTTACGTGGAGCAAGGTGGCCACTTGCTGAGTTCCTTCCAGGGTATCGACTTGCAGCACGGTATGTGCGCCCATCTGCACCGCCCGAATGTTGTGACCAAAACTGCCACCCAAGCCCAGCGCCCGTAGGTCAATGCGATCGAATCGGATTTCAAAATCGAGCACTGTATCACCAAAATCACTTGTCGCTTCATAGCAAAACAGGTCGTACCCTTGCCCGCCCGACAGCAGATCGCGGCCACCACCACCCACCAATCGATCATCTCCGAGGCCGCCTTGGAGAGTGTCTGCACCCTCGTGACCGTAGAGCTGATCCTGATTGCTACCACCGATGAGCAAATCTTGACCCTGACCGCCATCGAGCCAATCATCCCCACTGCCGCCGTTGAGCAAATCGTCACCCTCGTCTCCGCGCAAAATGTCGTGGCCACTGCCACCGCTGAGGAAGTCTTTGCCGTTGCCACCTTCGATCGCGTCGTCGCCGCCACCGCCGTTGAGCATGTCGTCACCCTCATGGCCCCAAATTTTATCTGGCTCACTGCCGCCATTGAGCCGGTCGTTACCGTTGCTGCCCTGAAGGATGTCTTGATCGCTGAGGCCTTCGAGAACGGCTGGCGGGGTTGGTAAGGCTGGAGGGGGAGTTGGGATTGGAGATGCTGGAGGCGTTGGAGGTTTCGGGGTGCGATAATCTGGAACTCCGTCGCCGTTGCTGTCGGGGATACTGGTGTTGGTGGGGCTATTGGAATTGCCAAATTGGTTGGGCTTGCTGTCGATGGGATCGGGGATGCCGTCGCGATCGCCATCTGGCCCATCCACTCGACCATCACCGTTGAGATCCACAATCGCCGGATTCAAACCGCCTTCAAGCAAGTCGAACAGACCATCGTTATCGGAATCCAAATCCCGAAAATCAGCGATGCCGTCGCCATCCGTATCGGGCACGGGTAGCGGGGTGCCGCTGCGAGGACGACCACTGGTCGGATCAACCGCATCCGCCAAGCCGTCGCCGTCGGTATCGGTTGCGTCACCATCAATCAGGCCATCACCATTGAGATCGGTGCCACCAGCTTCGATCACATCGCTCAGACCGTCGTTATCCGAGTCGAGGTCTTGGAAGTCGGCCATGCCATCCCCATCGCTGTCGGAGGGTGGATCTGCGATGCCATCGTTGTTGTAATCGGCTTGACCCGAATTCGGAGTTGTCTCCACACCATTGGCAAGACCATTGCTCCCAAAGGCATTTGTGAGGTCAATTCTTCCATCGCCGTCGCCATCGAGGGCCTTGATTTCTGCGGGACTGAGACCACTTTCACCCAGGTCAGTCATACCGTCATTATCTGCGTCAAGGTCGAGGCTATCGACAATGCCATCGCCGTCGGTGTCGCGGTTTGGGTTGCCTTGCCATTCGTCAGCGTCGGGAATGCCGTCGTTGTCGTCGTCGAGATCATCGGCATTGGGGATGCGATCGCCATCGGTGTCGAGCGGTAGCGGGGGCTCCACAACTGGGGGCTCTTCTACATCCGGAGTACCATTACCATTCGCATCGGCGCGGAACGTTACTTGCACATTCACCGGTGTGGATAACGCGGTAACCTGTTCATCTAGATCGGTTGTGTCACCATCTTTGTCTAAGTCGGCAGTATCGGTACTGATGCCTTGAAGCGTCAGCATAATGGGGCCAGCCAAACTCGCTGGCGGAACCAGGGATAAGCCGATCAGTTGAGCCGCTGTGAAGCTCCAGCGGCCATTGCCTGCGTTCGTCCCGACGGAGCCGCTGCTGTTGGTAAATGCAGCACCTGCCGGGACGTTGGTGATTTCAAAGCGGAAGCTTTCGGAACCGTCATTATCCTGGGGGGTAGAACCTGAGAGTCCGAGTGCGATCGCCTGATTCTGGGTGCCGATGAGGTCGGGATTGGCTGCGATCGCAACCGGTGTTTCCACAACGGGCCTGACCACAATACTCAGCTTGGCCGTCTGGCTACCGACGGTGTAAGTCAGTTCGTCCGTGCCGCTGAAGTTAGGGTTTGGGGTGTAGAGGATTTTGTTGTTGTCGATGCTGACACTGCCCTGGGCTGGGGTGGTTGCAAGGGTAATAGGCCCCGCGAGCGTGTCGTTGGCTTTGACATCGACACTTTGTACGAGGGCATTTTCGTTGATTAGCAAGCTGTCGTCTACCAGCTTTTCAAACCTGATTTGGAAGGGTGCAGGCAGTGAAAATTTGGTATTTGTTTCCAAAGTATCAGTTGTGTCACCATCTCCATTGAGATCGGCTTTGTCGGTGCCGATCGCGCGCAAATTGAGCGTGACGCTGCCTGTGAGCCCCGGAGGCGGCACAAGCTGCAGGCCAGCCAGTTGTGCTGGCGTAAATTGCCAAACGCCAACGCCAAGGTTGCTGCCGATGGGGGTGCCGCTGCTGTTGGTAAAGCTACTTCCGGATGGAACATCGGTAATTTCAAAGCTGCGTGTTTCTGAACCATCGGTGTCGAGCAGCGCGGATCCGCTGAGATTGAGGGGCAGCGGCTGGTTTTGGATGCCTGTGGCATCGGTCGCGATCGCTGTCGGTGTATCGGCAAGCGGTGCGACTTGGACGATTAGCTTGGCCGTTGCCGCTCCCACCTGGTACGTAACCGTGTCTACGCCGCTAAAAAACGGCTTGGGGGTGTAGGTGATGTCGGTGCCGCTGACGATGACAGTGCCGTTGGCCGCTGGCGCAGATACAGTCACAGCGCCTTTGGCAAAGTCGTTGCTCTGAACATTGGAGGTGATGCCGACCCCTTCGGTTGTACTGCCACGATCATCGGTCAAAGGAAGCTGGACGGAGAGGGTGCTGGTGGCGGGGTTGCTGGTGTTGTTGGCGCTGTCTTTGGCGATGAAACTGAAAACGCGATCGCCCAAGCTCGGCACCGCCGCATCATTCAGATAGCGAAGGTCGCGCACCAAGAGGTTAGCTTCTGCCTGGGTGAAATTCGTGCCGTTGGTTTTGCTGAGCATGACAGTGGTGCCACCATTGCTCAAGACAACATTGATCGTCGAGGCAATACCGCTGACGGTGGTTGTACCGACGAAATTGGCATTGAGCGATCGCGTGACGTTGCCCAGCGTTAGCTTTTCGTCAGCACCGTTTTGTAGCCCTGCAACCGTGATGGTCAGGATTTTGATGTCCGGGGCATCCAGATCTCGCAGGGTTGCATCGGGGCTAGAGAGGGTAACGATGTCGCCTTTTTGGAGAGATTTGCTGTAGTCTACGCCCGTCGCCGTAGAACCGTTGAGATCCAGAATGGGAGCAGAATTTGTTCCAGTAACGGTGATATCTACCGTGGCATCGTCGCTTTCTAGACCATCGGAAACGGTGTAAATAAAACTATCAAATCCCCCTCTTCCTCTGGGGTCATAGCTAAACGAGCCGTTACTTTGAACCGTCAATCCAGCCCCGCTCGGCAGCGTAATCGACTGGCCGATCGCCGCTGCCTGACCATTGATTTTTGTGACGCTCAGGGGCTGGGGGCCGTTGTCTGGATCAGTGTCATTTGACAAAATGCCGCTCGCGACCGGCACGGTCAACACCGTATTGAACGGGGTGGTGTATTGGTCGCCGCCGACGGTGATCAAGTTGGAGAATTGGAATTGGCGATCGCCATCAAACACAAACCCAGAATTATCAAACTCCGTCGTCAGCGTAATATCGACACTGCTTTTTGACTCGAAGCTCAGCTGAAGTGCAAACTGTGGATCTGCCTCATTGATAGACCCAATGTTATTGGCAGTAGACAAGAAAAGTAGATCCGTTGACCCATTATTGCTTGGGGAAATCAGTTTTGTGGGATTGTTGACACCGTAGCCAGAAACCTGGCTACGCTGCACAGAAATAGCGCCAGATTTCTGGCTATCTTGCTTGTCCAAATCTTTAATATTGAAACCAAAAGAAATACTAATGGGGGTTATGCCAATTTTTCCGGCTTCCCAAAATTCAAAGCGCAACTGGGTTGTTTTGTTTAGTCTGGAGGAGGTTTCACTCTCGGCGAAAGCTGCAGCCGAAAATTGGAATCTTGCATCATTGTTCGTATTCCCAAACTTGGGAGCATTGGTGCTTCCACCTGGCCAACTGCTATCACTGGTTGAGACGATTTTGATCGTCATGTCGATAGCTTTGCCCTGAAGCGTATTGCCAACGCCTTGATAGGTCGCAACTGTTCCCGCAGCTCCAATTGTCCCTGATGTGTTAACAACGGTCGGAGTACCAAACTTTAGTGGAATAGCGTTGGAGGTACTGGCTCCGCTGGAGTCGGGGGCGATCGGGCCGGGAAGGGTGTGGTCATAGGCCGCCAAGGCTGCATCTGTGAACGCCAAGGAGGAGACTGAACCCTCCGCAGGTGTTGCGGCATCGAGCTGCCAGTTGCCGCCTTGGGCGGGGCTGCCGATGGGGGTCGTTGAGGCAAAGACGGCGGCACCGGTGATCTGATAAAGCTTGTCGAGCAAGGCTGCGCCTCGCTCACCAGCAGCCACTTGGCAGCCGTACAGCAAAAGCGAGCTTGCGGAGCTTGTCCATCGCCCGCCCCAATCTGCCAGCGCTTGTCGGTAGGTCTCCAAATTGTCCAGATTCAGCGTGGTGTTTCCCAGGAATAAACAACCGGGAGCACCGTGAGAAATCAGGTGAATGTCTTGGATCTGGGCATGGGGAGGTTGCGATCGCAAAACTCAGTAATCGCCAAGATGCCGTCTTGGTTCGCATCCAGGATGTGAACCTGAATACCCGGTTTGAGGCCTTGAACGAGCGACTCATGAGCCGCAACCGACGAATCGACAAACGCAACGGACATCATAGACGCCATGACTTACACCCCTGAATGACTCAATTCAGCAGAATCCGACCTGAGAATCCAACCTGCAGAAAGCACCCGCAGAAAAAGGTTGAATATTACGTTCTCTGATCAGTTCAGTGAAAAGCCATGGCTCAATGGCCCATCCGGGTATGCCCCCAGACTTCACCGTTCCAGAAAAGGAAACTTAATATCCACGGTTGGAAACCTAATTGTTCCCGATGGCTCTTGGCTTTTATTCAGGGGCAGTCATTCAGAGTGGCCGTGAGCGCCGCCGGAGCAGCAAAAACGCAGCCCCAGCAGTGAGTACCGGCGTCAGGGGAGAGGCTTCGGGCACCGAGGTGGAGGCGCTTGCTAAAGGGTTAAAGGGTTTTTCAAGGGTCTCATTGCCCGATTCGACTTTGCGATCGAAGCGATCCGCCGCTGCCTCGGCCTCGGCCAGCATCCGGCGCTGCTCGTCGTTGACCAAGACGATCATCGAGGAATAGGGGGTGACGATTTGTTCGCGTTTGGCGATCGCATGAATCTTGTCCAATTGGGCTGCATCCAGAACCGTTCCACCCGCGCGACCCAGTTGTTCAATCAACCGCCGAGCGGCGAGCGGCTCGAAACCGGCTCCGGTTCCGGTACGCGTCGGCGTTGCTGGGGTCGTCGGGTCTGTCGGCGCAACGGGTGTCGCATACCAAGCATAGCCATCGCGAATCCTGGCGTCGGGGCCGAGTTTAGCTTGGGTTGCCGCGCGTTGCAGAAGGGGGCGATCGCCTGGTCTACGCCACCGCCACTTTGCTGAATCGCTTGCAAAACCTCGTCATCGTAAGCCGGGGGCAGCTTGCCTAGATGCACCATCCACAGCGGTGCCTGAAGACTGGGGAGAGTGCCCCCATCCTTGGACAGTTCGTAGGTGTCGCCGTCGGTGAGGACAAGAATGCCGTCGTAGGGTGTGTCTCCCTTGAGTTGGTCGAACTGCTGGAGCATGTCTTGGAGCTGAAGGCTACCCCAAAAGGTGAAGCGGGCGGGGTCGAAATCGTGTAGGTCATCTAGGCGTTGCCCTGGGCGATCTGGGCGATCGCCTCCCTCCAGTCCACCCCCAGTCGGAGCGGTAATAAACAAATCCGCGTCGTTGTTGTCAAAGCGACTGTCCGCAAAACCCTGTTGACTCAGCCATGCAAAGGTTTGTTCCAGCTCACCCCGGTGCTGGGTCATGCTGCGAGAAGCATCGAGGACAATGGCAAACCGTTGCTGGTTGGGTAGCACATAATCGTTTGCCCCCAGGGGTTGGGTTTCGATGCGGTAACCCTCCAGGGTCGTGGTGTGCCGCACGGGGCGACGTTGGGTTTGAGCCGCAATAAACTCTGGTAGCCACTGCTCGGAGGCCAGGGCTGGCTTGGGAGCTTGCCCATTCACCTGTCGCTCAGTTTTACGGTTCCAAAAAATGTTGCGTTGCTCACCCAACTGCGGCAGGGGCCAGCCTTGCTCTGTTTGCATCACCTGGTAGGTTAACCACAGGTGCATCTCCGTGGGTGGATCGGTGGGTGGGTCATTGCCGACGAGGTCATCGCCCACGTCGGCATTGGCAGTGGCCCAGCTTGGTACCTGGGCGGGCACGGGGAAGGCTCGCAGGCGATAATGCCGAGGCCCCACTTGTTCGAGCAGGGCGGGATCGATCGGGTTAACCCGCCGCACCTGGGCGTTGTAGACCTTCTGGGCGGCTCCTCGGGGTGAAACCTGGGGCAGGAAACGTTGGCTGCGATCGCCCGTATCCCCCAGCCAAACCCCGGTCAACACGGCACTTTCAGGCAAAGAAAAGGAGTAGTAAACCTCCTGAACGTCATTGGTTTGGTTTTGATAGACTTCATGCAGCTCAACCTCAGCCCAGTCGCCCTGTTCCTGGACGGTGATGTTTTGCTGGGCTAACAAAACTTTGTGTTGGTCAACATTTAGTAGGCCCGCCTTGGCTTCATCTCGATTGGCGGTGGCATTGAGGGCGCGGCGGATGGCTTTGCTTTCTGTTTTTTGGATGGGTTGATCAAAAAATTGCTGGTAGCGTTTGGCCGCCTGTTTGGCGTCATTATTATTGTCGCCGACGTCTTGGCCGATATTCTGGCTGATATTTTGGCTGATATTTTGATAGAGAAAAGGGGATAGCAAACTGTTATAAATCTGCTGCAACGTCCTGGGTACCGCGCTGCCGAGGACAGGGAACGTTTTGTGATAGAGCGCTTGAATATGGGTGTTGTCCCGGACAGCGCTGACGTAGCGATAGTCGGCCAGATAGGCATTGAGTAAGCCTTGGCGGATGGGCTCGGATTGGGCCAGCAGTGCCTGCTGGGCCTGGGGGGTTGTGGCAGGCTGGTCCAACAGAGCAAAGGCACGGGCCTGGGGCTGTTGGTTGAGCAGTCCCAAGAGAATAATCCAGGTACTGAGAGTGGTGAGGCTGAGGGCGATCGCCCGTTTTCGACCAAATTGCTCACCCCAGCGGCGCACCACCGCCTGCCCCTGGCGCACATAAAGGCCAGTCAGCATCACCGGAGCTGTGACAAACACCGAGACACTCAGCCAAACCAGGATCATCCCCAGGGGCACCCACATCAGCACATAGCCATCGCGCAGTGAGTCCCAAACCGCTCGGGTGAAACCCGCCACCCAATCAAAGGACAAAAAGCCCGCGACCATCGTGGCGGTCGCCGGTACGACATAAAACATCAAGAGGGTGCCGCCATAGAGTCCCATTAACAGCATTACACTGTGGATCAGGGTTTGGGCGTGGGCGATCGCCCGACAGATCCCCGGCGGAAAGATTTTGCCCAGCGTCTCATCACCGCCGTAGCCCCAAACCACATAAAATGTAAATGCAACAATGCTAAACAGCAGACTCGCCAAAACAAAACTACCGGCCCCCGAAACATCGCGCAGGGCAAACAGTCGGATACCGCCCAGCAGAAATAGCGGTAGCTCAACGCCATAAAAAACCTGAAGGATCTTGCGGGGCTGCTTCAGAAACCGGATCCCCAAACCCACCGACGCTAGCGGCACCAGCAGCAACAACCCCAGCGACAGCGCCATGGGCCACGGTAATTGTCCGAGGGCGATCGCCCGCATCAAGGGCCAGCCCACCAAGGGCAACATCCCCAAATACACCACGTAGAAAAACAGGAAATTCCAAAGCCAGAAGGTACTCTGAGCAAATACAGTAAACAGTCTGTTCATGGGTATTTCTGGGCTGGGTGCGGGCGGTGGGAGCTGAGTGGCAGGGTAGAGAGGCGCAATCTATGAGTCTCTCTTCTATTCAACACCGTGCCTAGGCAATTTTCCGGAATCTGCCTAGAATTTGCTCATCACCAGCCTAAAAAACGCGATCGCGCCGCGTCTCACCCCGTGTCTGCTCAAACCGACGCATCAAATAGGCCACCCCAAAATCACCATTGGGGTTTTGCCCCAGTTTGTCCGCCAAATCAAACACCAGCTGAGCCAGCTCCGGCCCCAGCTTATCCACAGTCGCCTGTCGTTCTTGATCCGCCAGTTCCTTTTTGCGAACCTTGGTTTGCCACTCCGGCGAGAATAGCTGATAAATCGCCGTGTGGAAGCCCAGCTTTTCCAGAATGTTCCATTCGCCATGATCTAGCCAAATGCCGTCGCAACAAGGGCAGCGCTCCACATAAAACGCAGGCTTATAACCCACCTTCGCCCGCGATAAATAGCTGCCATCCTCCGGACAAAGGGCCGCCTTCGCGTCAAACAGGGGCTGAACAAAGGCCACGTCAATCTGACTGGGTAGGCAATCGGGGTCTAGGGTCTGCTGCCTTTGGGTCTTTTGCCAAGCCTTGTACTCCTTCGCAGGGATCCAAATCCCCTTGCTGCTGGAACAGTAGTAAGCTGTCAAGCCATGGGTTAAGCAGGTTTCGATGAGGAGCGTCTTGCGATCTTTAGGAGAGTACACAGTGCTTTAGACAATATATAGAGGGCAAGTCGAGGGAGACAAGTTCGAGACCGGTCACAATACTGCGATGCTAGTAAGCTAGCAATCTAACATTGCTTGATTCGGTCGGCATAGAGAGGGTGAAGGTTTTTGTTGCCCAGGATCGTTCACACCTCGTGGTGTTCAGGTGACATTGAGGTAGCGTTCAGGGCGATTCCTCCCCGGATTCTTGTCGGAGCACGGCGCAGTAGTTTCGCAGGCTGACGAGGCGATCGCCCACTTGCTGCTGGCGTTGGCTGGCAGTGTCGGCTTGGTGGGCGTTGCGCAAAAATAGCAAGTCAGTTTGCAAAAGTCGCATTTGGCGGTGCAGTTCGGTTTGGACTGATCGAAAGCGCGATCGTTGCTCTGTCGGCAGTTGCTCGGCGTCTAGGGGCTGGATGTGATGCTGAAAATACTGCTGCAGAGTCTGAGCTTGGGTCGCCAGCTGGTCTACAGAATCGGCCCAGAGCATGGCGGCGATCGTGGCCAGTTGAGCCTCGAAGCTTTGCAGGGTTTGGGAATAATTTTTAGGCAACGAAAACTTACACATCTCCAATCCCGCTTGAGTGCAAAGTCAGCCTCACAAAGTCGGTCTAGTCGGTCTAATCTATCGGTCTAATCTATCGGTCTAACTGGGACGTTTCCAGCCCTTTCGGGAATAACTACTCTAGGACGATTAATGCTTTGTTCAACACTCTGAAGTTTTGTCTTAAGAAAATGTTAAGAGACGATGAGCTTTTTCGGTATCATTAGGTTCAAAATGAGCAAAATACAACAAAGTTCGTCGTAAAAGACGTCATCTTTGTACGGAAACACATCCTCGGCTACATAATCCTTTTTTTATACCTTCAAGCCACCTTTTTCGTACTGAGATCTGGCTAGGCTGCTCCCCGGCCTAAAACCCGGACTCGCCCGGATAGGCTGGATAAAATTGAGTTCCACCCGAGGGATATGTCTCAGTCTAGGTTGGCTTCTCGGTTGTTCAAACGACTCGGCAAAGCCGACCGTTCCATTCATCGGTTGGGTCGCTTTAGACCCTAGGATTAGCCCCGAGCCAGCTTGAGAGTCGTTACTCTATGCTTTATGAAGAAGCCTTTGTTCGAACTTTTTAGTCTTTAAGTTCTTCTGCTCAAATTTTACTGTTCCCTTCGGACTTTGCCCTTTCCTTTGGATCTTGAGTCATGAACGTTGCAACCGCCTCAGTCGTTCCCGCGATCGCTTCTACGGGTTCTGTCGAACCGACTCTCCAGAGTGGCCCTAGAGCCGCCCCAGCAACTTCTCCTGCCGCTGCGACCGACCGCGCCCCCCATGAGGCTAATGATCATGCCACCGATCCAGCTACCGATCGCGCCGATTATGCAGTAGAAGTGCCGGACTGGCTGCAGACTTGTTTGCTCCATGGGGGAGGCGGTGTCTGCGAGAATTACCAGACCCAATCCCAGACAGGTTCTAGCGCCCTAGTCTGTAACGCGTTTCAATTTGCCTACCGCTTGCATGAGGGGCAGTTCCGCAAGTCCGGCGAACCCTACATTGCCCATCCCATCGCCGTGGCCGGAATTTTGCGGGATTTGGGAGGTAGCGATGCTGTAATTGCCGCTGGCTTTTTGCACGATGTGGTTGAAGATACCGAGGTTTCCTCGGCAGAAATTGAACAGTGCTTTGGGTCAGAGGTTCGCCATTTGGTCGAAGGGGTGACCAAGCTCTCTCAGTTCAATTTTTCCAACAAAACCGAGCAGCAAGCAGAAAACTTTCGCCGCATGTTCTTGGCCATGGCCCAGGATATTCGGGTGATTTTGGTCAAGTTGGCGGATCGGTTGCACAACATGCGCACCCTCGAGCACATGCCCGAGGAGAAGCGGCGCATCAAGGCCCAGGAAACCCGCGATATTTTTGCACCCTTGGCCAACCGGCTGGGGATCGGTCGGCTGAAGTGGGAATTGGAGGACTTGTCCTTTAAGTATTTGGAGCCCGAATCCTACCGAGAAATTCAGTCCCTGGTGGCCGAAAAGCGAGCTGCGCGGGAAGAGCAGCTGCGATCGAGCATTCAGATGGTGCGCGATCGCCTCAACCAAGCCGGGATCAGCATCGCTGACATCAGCGGTAGACCCAAGCACCTCTACAGCATCTACAGCAAGATGGAGCGCCAGCACAAAGCCTTCCACGAAATCTATGACATCGCGGCGTTGCGGATTATCGTCCAGAGCAACGAGGAATGCTATCGAGCCTTGGCGATCGTTCACGATCTCTTTCGCCCTATTCCAGGTCGTTTTAAGGATTACATTGGCCTGCCCAAAAGTAATTATTACCAGTCCTTGCACACCTCCGTGATTGGCCTCTCCAAACGCCCCCTAGAAGTGCAAATTCGCACCCTAGAGATGCACCATGTGGCGGAATATGGCATTGCGGCCCATTGGAAGTATAAGGAGACCGGTGGCTCCCAGGCCCAGATGAACACCGATGACGAAAAGTTCACCTGGCTGCGGCACCTGTTGGAATGGCAAAGCGATCTCAAAGACGCAGAGGAGTACCTCGAAAGCGTCAAGAATAATCTATTTGATGAGGATGTTTTTATCTTTACGCCCCAGGGTGACCTGGTGTCCCTCTCCCAGGGGGCAACGTCTGTCGATTTTGCCTACCGCATTCATTCCGAAGTGGGTAACCACTGCGCCGGAGCTAAGGTTAACGGGCGGATTGTTCCCCTCAACACCCAGCTTCAAAATGGCGATATCGTCGAGATCATCACCTCCAAGAACGCCCATCCCAGCATGGACTGGATGAACTTTGTGGTCAGCTCCGGTGCGAAAAACCGCATTCGCAACTGGTTCAAAAAATCCCATCGGGAAGACAACCTCATGCGCGGTCGGGAGATGTTGGAGCGGGAGTTGGGCAAGCGGGGCTTTGAGGCGCTGCTCAAGTCTGACCCGATGCAGCGGGTGGCAGAGCGCTGCAACTACTTGACTGTGGATGATTTGCTGGCGGGCCTCGGTCATGGTGGGGTGACGCTCAATGCGTTGGTTAACCGGATCAACGAAGCCACCCGCGAGCAGCCGGAGGTGAAGGCCCAGACCCACCAGGAGGCGATCGCCTCCCTCTCCCTCGCCAATCCCGCCAAAGACACAGCAACCGACGCCGCTCCCATTTTGGGGGTGGAGGGATTGGTCTACAGTTTGGCTAAATGCTGTTGTCCTTTGCCGGGTCAGAGCATCATCGGCGTGGTTGCCTTGGGAGGCCAAGGGATCAGAATCCATCGCCAGGGCTGCACCCAGATATTGCGTAAGCTGTCTGACACGTCCGGGGAAATGGCCATTCAGAATCGGTTGATTCCGGTGCGCTGGAATAGCATCGAGTTTAACAGCAACAATCCGCCGACTTATCCGGTGCCGATTCAGGTGGAGGCGATCGATCGTATCGGCTTGATGCGTGACATTTTGGTGCGTCTGAGCGACCACCATATCAACGTGAGCAACGCCCGTGTCAGCACCGCCGCCAACAAGCCTGCTGTGATTGATATGTGTATTGATGTCTGCCACTTTGATCAAATTCAGCAGGTGTGCAACCAGCTCCAGCAGATGAGCGATGTCCTCAGCGTGCGCCAAGTTAAGACCTAGCCCTCGCCAAGACCTAGCCCCTGTCAAAACCTCATCATGGAATTACAGACCCAAG
Organism: Synechococcales cyanobacterium CRU_2_2; assembly: GCA_012034805.1. Lineage (GTDB taxonomy): Bacteria > Cyanobacteriota > Cyanobacteriia > PCC-9006 > JAAUQQ01 > JAAUOP01. Next base: position 17,517 of record JAAUOP010000100.1, read on the forward strand.
AATTACAGACCCAAAATCCGTTGCTCCAGCTGAACTACGAACCCGCCTTCGAGTCCTTGGGTGAAGACTATTTCGATCCTGTCTCGGCGGCGGAGTTTCCCGATCGCATTCTCCGGTTTCGCAATGATGCGGTGTTGGAGCGGGTCGGGCTCGACCCAGACCAGGTGAGCGATGCGGATTTTCTCGAGGCTTTTGGAGCCTTTTGGGGGCGATCGCCCTGTTGGCCATGCGTTACCACGGTCACCAATTTGGCGAATACAACTCGCGCCTGGGCGATGGTCGTGGTTTTTTGTATGGCCAGGTGCGCGGCATCGACGGCGAACTCTACGACTTTGGCACCAAGGGCTCGGGTACCACCCTACTCGCGGGGGGGCGATGGCCGGCTGACACTCAAGGGTGGTGTGCGCGAGGTCTTGGCGGCGGAGGCA
>JAAUOP010000245.1 GCA_012034805.1 Synechococcales cyanobacterium CRU_2_2
GCCTACGGCAATGCCTGGAAATGCTATCAATCGCAGAACTTAACTTTGGAGGATTTTCTGCAAGCGGCTTATTTCGCCCAAGCGCTGGAACGTCTGGGAATCCGGCATCTGCAAGTGCATTTTGCCAATTTACCAACTGCGATCGTCGAAGTGGCACAACAGTTTTATCCGTTTACCTTTAATATCTTTGCCCATGCCAAGGATATTTATCTAACGCCGCCGGATGTGCTCGATCGCCGGATTGCCAAGTCCGAATTTATCTTGACCTGCACGGGATTTAACGCCCAGCATTTGCGCCAGATTTCGACCAGTGCGACGCCGATTGTCTTGTCCTACCACGGGATTAACTTCGATCGCTTCACGCCAAATCTAACGGTGCGGCAGCAAAGTGAAGCACCACTCTTGATCAGCGTGGGCCGCTTCTGTGAGAAAAAAGGGTTTCCCTATTTGCTCCAGGCTTGTCAGCGACTCAAACAGGCGGGTTACGGATTTCGCTGCATGATTATCGGCTACGGTGAAATGCAGACGCAACTGCTCGAACTGATTGCCTCGCTTGACTTGGAGGATGTGGTAACGCTACCGGGTAAGAAAACCCAGGATGAATTAGTCGAACTCTATAATCAGGCCAGTCTGTTTGTTCTCCCTTGTTTGGTGACGGATGACGGTGATCGGGATGGCATCCCCAATGTGTTGCTTGAAGCGATGGCGATGGAACTGCCGATCGTTTCCACCGATATTTCCGGAATTGCTGAATTAGTTGAGGATCAGCGCCATGGCTTTTTGGTGCCGGAGAAGGATAGTGTGGCCCTAGCCGCAGCGCTGGCCAAACTTTTGGGCGAGCCGCAGCGACGACGGGAAATGGGCCGACAGGGCCGACAAAAGGTCTTGCAACAGTTCAATCTGGAACGCAATGTCGGAGAAATTGTCAATTTGTTTGCGACCGCGACAGCATCACCATCCTTGAGCGGTGTCGATCGGAGACATGCGTAGGTTGGGTGTAGCAACGCGAAACCCAACAAATCCAACAAATCCGATCAATTCCAGGCATTGCTAACAAATTCCAGGCGTTGGGTTTCACTCCGTTGCACCCAACCTACAGCGTTTAACCTTTACCCGTCGCCATCCCATGAAAAAATACTGTTTTACTGTCAGCATATTCTCGGTATTGGTCACTTGATTCGCAGTATGGAAATCGTGCGCGGCCTGTCCCAGGATTTTCAGGTCTACTTTGTCAATGGTGGTCAAGTCATTCCCGCCTTTGAAATTCCCGTTGGTGTCGAAGTGATCAATCTCCCGGCGCTCAAAACTGACCCGGAATTTCGATCGCTGCAAGTGGTGGACGACGATCGGCCACTAGAAGTCGTACAAGCAGCCCGCAAACATCAGCTCCTTGAAATCTTTGAGCGAATTCAGCCGGACTTGCTGATCATTGAGTTATTTCCCTTTGGCCGTAAGCAGTTTAAGTTTGAGCTGATCCCACTGCTCGATCGGGTGCAAGCCTTAGGCCGAAAAACCAAAGTTGTCTGTAGCCTCCGGGACATCGTCGTGGGCAAGAAAGATCAAGCGGCCCATGAAGCCAAGGTCTGTGATTTAATCAATCGCTATTTTGACTTAGTTTTAGTTCACAGTGATGAATCCTTTATGCCGCTGGAAGTTTCCTTTTCCCGTGAGCGCGATCTGCAAGCCCAGGTGACTTATACCGGGTATGTTACCCAACCGATCGGCAATGATGTGGCCATTACCCCGATCGACGCGATCGCCCTAGCGCGCCCCGAACCGATGATGCTCTGTAGCATTGGGGGTGGACGATTTGGCCATGAATTGGTGCAGGCGGTGATTCAGAGTGCACCCCAGTTGGCCCAGCGATTGCCCCATCACATTCACCTATTTGCCGGTGTATTCATGCCCGATGCCAAGTACGCACAATTTGAGCAACAGGTGAAGGTTTTGCAAGCGAATGGGGTGACTAACCTGAGCTTGCGACGGCATACCAGTTGTCTGCTGGATTATATGCAGCAAGCTGATCTCTCGATTAGCATGGGCGGCTACAACACGACAATGAACATTCTCAGCACTGGCGTTCGATCGTTGATGTTGACCTTTATGGGCAATGACGACCAAGAGCAGGAAATCCGGGCACGGGCTTTGGAGCGTTGCAATATTCTGGATGTTTTGACCTTGGCGGATTTAGTCCCCGATCGATTTGCGGCGAAGGTGGTCGATCGCATCAGCCGATCGCCTGCCCCAGTGAGGATGAACCTTGATGGGGTAGCTCAGACCCGTCGTATTTTGCAACAGTTTATTACCGCTGGAGCGCCATTGCATCGGGTGGCGGCGTAGATATCACGCTCCATGAGAAAGGTCTCATGTAAATCTCAAACCAATTTCATCATCCATTCCGATAATACTAATCAATCGCCCTGGAGGCTTCCTATGACTACCACTGATTTAGTTCGTCCCACTACCGAGTCGAGTACTGTCTATCCTTCGGTCACGATCGTCGTTTCTCCCCGTGAGCGCTTTAGCTATTCCCGCGAATCGCTCGATAGCATTTTTGAGAATACGCATATGCCATTCTCGCTGATCTACGTCGATGGAAATTCACCCCGATACATTCAACGCTATTTAGATGAAAAATCTCAAGCAAAAGGCTTTGAGGTTATCCGCACGAATCACTATCTCTCACCGAACCAAGCCCGCAACCTCGCTATTCCCCAGATCAAAACTGACTATATTCTGTTCATTGATAACGATGTCGTCGTCGCTCCCGGCTGGCTCGAACGGTTGGTAAAATGTGCCGAACAGACCGAAGCAACGATCGTCTCCCCGCTCACCTGCATTGGCCGCAAGCTACACCAGAAAGTCCATCTCGCAGGCGGCGAAGCCCATATCAATGTTGAATTTGAAGGCTCAGAAGTTCGCCGTAAAGTGCATGAAAAGCATTATTTCGTCAATCGTCCGGTGGCCGAGATTCTGGATCAACTGGAACGGAAACAATGTGAATTTGCGGAATTTCATTGCATGTTAGTCCGGCGGGAAATTTTTGACACGATCGGGCAATTGGATGAAATGCTGCTGAGTACCCGTGAGCACATTGATTTCTGCCTGAATGTGAGTCAAGCCGGCGGCACAATCTATTGTGAACCGGAGTCCGTCGTGACCTATGTACCGGATATTATTTTCCGTCCTTCGGATTTGGCCTACTTTATGTTGCGCTGGAGCGATCATTGGGAAATCACCAGCCTGAAGCATTTTCAGCAAAAATGGGATCTCAATGGTCAGGATAAATATTTTAAGAAACGCTATAAGCGATTGGGCTATCGCCGCCATGAGGCATTTGTTAAACCATTGGCACGGCGGTTGTCCTTTGGCAATGCAAATCCTTGGTTGGAGGAGCGGTTGATTACGGTAGACCGCTGGCTGAATCGCCTAGTCACAGCGGGTCGAAATGGTTAGAGGCGACCAAACTGCTCCCCAAAAATTTGTAGGTTGGGTGCAGCAACGCGTTCGCGCAGCATCTCTGAAAGAGAAAACCCAACAATTCTAGACCCAACAATTTCATGGTGTTGGGTTCCATTTCATTTCACCCAACCTACGGCGATTATTAATTCTCATTCCTTAATCGGGCAACATCTATGGCGAGTTCGTCGGTCAACCTAAAGCAAGCCCTCCCTAGTATGCGGCTGATTATGACGCGGTTTGCCCCGCAGATTCATCGCCAGCGCTGGTTATTGTCCGGCTCCTTCGTGGCCTTGCTACTCGAAACTGGATTGCGATTACTTGATCCCTGGCCACTGAAGTTGATCTTTGATGAATTAATCCTCAAAGGCTTTGACACCAGCAATTCCAACATTGTGCTACTCCGTAATACTGCACCCATTACGTTCCTATCAGCTGTGGCGATCGCCATTGTCGCGATCGCCGCCTTACGTGCATTCTTTGCCTATCTCAGCACCGTCGGCATGGCCCTGGCCGCCAGCCATGTGATGACCGAAATCCGCGATCGGCTATATTGCCATTTACAACGGATGTCCATCGGCTTCTATAGCCACAATAAATCTGGAGACTTGATTGCCCGTGTCACGCAAGATGTGGATTTGCTGAAAAACGCGGCTATTACTGCCCTATTGCCACTGTTAACCAATATATTTACCTTAGTCGGAATGCTGGCGGTGATGCTCTGGATGAACTGGCAAATGGGTTTGATCGCCCTGACGGTGCTACCGTTATTTGTGATCATCGCCACCCGCGTTTCCCAAAAAATTCGCCGGGTGGCCCGCAAACAGCGGCAACTTGAAGGGGATATGACGGCGACCGTGGCGGAGTCGATGAATGCTGTCAAGGTGGTTCAGGCACTTTCCTTGCAGGGTATGCTAGAACGAATTTTTTCGGAACAAAACCACCGCAGCCACAAAGATGGAGCCAAAACCAAAACCCTATCAGCGGAGTTGGAACGGATTGTGGAGGTGTTGGTGGCGATCGCCACAGCACTCATTCTCTGGCTGGGCGTCCAGCTCATCCTTCGCCAACCAAGTCACCAACCAGGTGATTTGCCTGGTTTTCACTTCCTACCTCAAAGTTGC